>NZ_CP054139.1:4533072-4835277 GCF_013283875.1 Mucilaginibacter mali | reverse complement strand
GGTAACTGGCCGAATCGCCCCGTACCACGGTATTGCTTTCGGGCTTTAACGAGTATACTGCGTTGGCGCGGATATGCTCGGTATGCTCAAACATGCCTTTTTCGCTATTGCTGATAGTAAGCGGTTTATTATCCAGCGCGAACAGCACCCTGTCGGCATTTTGGGTATGCAGCTTCCATTTTACGGTAGTACCGGCCGGGATGGTCAGATCGCCGGCATTTAGCACGCTTTCATCTTTTTTATGAAGGTATGCCGGGTAACTCAGTTCAACATCAAAGTTAAGCAGCGATGGTTTCAGGTTTACCTTGATCTGGTATGGATCGGAATAAAAACCATTGGCCGATAAGCGGAAGCTGGTGCTTTGCTGCAAATTGCTGAACAGGTAGTGGAAACGGGCCAGGTTTTCCTTGTCCAGTTTAAAGGTATTGCCGTTCACTTCTACATAAACGTCGGCGGGCAGCTTGCTGCCGGTCATTTTCAGTTCGAGGTTCACATCTTCGCCCTGTACGGCGTTGAGGCTTTTATTAAGCACTACAAACTGGAACGGGGCCAGCGGAGTGTAATATTTATTATGGTTGATGAGGCGTTTGGTACTTTCGGTAAGGATACTCGGCGCGGCGAAGGCCAAAATACAGATCACCCCGGCCGGGAAGATGAGGTATTTAAGGTAACGGTTATTTTCGCGCAGGTTAACAGCCGATGGGAAACTCACCGGCTTCAGGTCTGCTATTTTTTGGTCGATGCTGGCCTCGATCAGTTGGCTGTGGCGGGCATCCTGGTCGGCCAGTTTTTTTAGTTGCAGGGTATTTAGCAATTTATCGCTCACATCGCTAAAATGCCGACCGATGATGCCGGCGGCTTCGTCGTGCGTAATGGTTTTGCCTAACTTTAGCCAAGCCAAAAGCGATGGCACCACCAGCCAGAACAACAGCCCCAGGTTAAGTAAAATAAAGGCATAAAACAGCGCGGTACGGGCTGTGGTGTTGAAATTACCAAAGTATTCGCTCACTGTGATCACCACAAAGGCCGAGAATAAACCGGCACCCAAAAAGATTAAACCCCGCAGCAGATTATTGAAATAATACTTGCGGATAAACAGGTTGATCTTACCGATCAACAGGTCGTAATTGCTTTGTTGGTTCATACCTGATACTAATATAGCAAGATATGTACTTAAACGGAAATTTGAAAGGAATAATTGTTGAAGCGGTGTTAATAATTGTTTGTTAACTAAGATGTTACGAATTCCAGTTTTTGGAATGAATGGTTGCGATAACGGAGAAGATTGTCGCCGCCGCCCGGCTCCAGCCGGGTGGCAACTATTTCCCGGCCTCCGGCCGTAGGCAACGTTTACGATATACTTGCACCTCACCCATTTCTTCCCTATCTTCAAAACATCAAAACCAAACACCATGGCCAAACCGATCGACCACAACGATTATATCCGCACCTTTCCCCAACATACGCAGGAATTGTTGCAGCAAATGCGGCAGATCATCCCGCAAGCCGCGCCGGGCGCAACAGAGGTGATCAGCTATAGCATGCCTGCTTTTAAGCTGCATGGCAAAATGCTGGTTTGGTTTGCAGGTTACGAAAGGCATATCGGCTTTTACCCGGGCTCATCGGGCATCGCGGCTTTTCAAAAGGAGATATCGGTGTATAAAAATGCCAAGGGGTCGGTGCAGTTTCCTTTAACCCAGCCCCTGCCCGGAGCGTTGATAAGCCGTATGGTGCAGTTTAAAGTTGCGGAGATTGCGCAGAAATTGGCGGAAAAGAAGAAGTAGAGCACAGCAAGCAACAACCCTACAGTACATGACTGCTGTGAAATAAAATGTCGCCATCTTTAGGCATCCAATATTGCCTTTATGATAAAGACCAAGACTTTCAAGATGCTAATTGCAGCTATATTGCTGTTGTTACCCGGCTTAACCATCGCCCAGCAAAAAGACAATGGCTTTAAACCGATGTTTGATGGTAAAACCCTGAACGGCTGGGAGGGCGACCCCAAATACTGGCGTGCCGAAAATGGGGAGATCATTGGCGAGGTAACTCCCGAGACTATTTTAAAGGTAAATACCTTCCTGATATGGAAGGGCGGCCAGCCCGCCGATTTTGAACTAAAGGTAAGTTATCGCATATCGGCTAAAGGGAACAGTGGTATTAACTACCGCAGCGTACGGGTTGATAGCCTTCCTTATGCCCTGAAAGGCTACCAGGCCGATATTGATGGAAAAGACAAATACAACCTGGGCTATCCCCGTTATTCCGGCCAGAACTATGAAGAGCGTGGCCGGCAGTTTTTGGCATTACGAGGCCAACGGACAGTGATAGAGAATGGGAAGCAACGTGTAACCGATTCGCTCGGCACCAAAGAAGAATTGCTAAAAAGCATCAACTACGATGGTTGGAACGAGTTGCGCATTGTAGCCAAAGGCAACAGCCTGAAGCATTACCTTAACGGCAAACTAATGAGCGAAGTAACCGACAATGATGCCGCTAACCGCAAAATGGATGGCCTGATAGGCGTACAGGTACACGTTGGCCCGCCCATGAAGATAGAATATAAGGACTTTATGATAAAAAGCTCCCTGGCCCCCTGAAGGGCTACCGTGTACCCACATCTTTACCGTTTGTCATTTCGACGAACTATGGGAAGGATGGTGCGGTTGTGTGAGGAGAAATCTTGTACGTGCGAACGGCTGCACGTATAAGATTTCTCACCATTGCCCCGCTATTGCCTTTCCTCCAATGGTTCGAAATGACAAACTGCTTTTAATAAAAAAGATGTGGTAAACGGTAGCTATGGAAGGGGATCGCACAATCCCTCCGCTGGAAAATGTAATGGTCTTCTAAAATTTTGCAAAAAGGTATAAAAAATAAAAGCCCCTGAGCGCTCGCCGCCAGGGACTTTCAACCTAAACCTTATCACAATTAGGCCGGTAAGGATACCGACCCGTTATAATAAGCAGCCAAACTAATATATTTTTATGAAAGTTTAATGAACTTTCTTTTTTTTTACTGAAAATGAATAAGATGTACTGCTTATCTATATCTTAAAAGAAAATTATTTAACCATTGTTACTGCTTTAGCCACTTTCCGTGTACGGCAATCTGTTCGGCCGATGGTTTGGCGATGCTAACAATGCGATATTTTACCTGCGTATTTTTCAGCAGGGTGATACGCAAATTCATGGGCAGGCCATCACGGGTAATGGTGAGGTTAATTTTATCGCCCACCTTTTTACCGATCAGCGATGTAGCCGGGTCAAACGGCTGTCCGTCAATAGCGTTGATCTCATCGTTTACATTCAGGCCGTCAACCCAGGCGGCGCCATCGCGCAGCACGGTTGCTACCACAGGCTTGTTGATATTGGCAACCAGCGTAATGCCCAGCGACGGTTCATTTAAACCGGCCCGGTCATCAACCAGTTCAAGCCCGGCGTAGCCCAGGTATTTTTTATAATCAACAGCATCCAGGCCGTAGATATATTTTTTATAAAACTCGTCCAGGTTTTTACCGGCAAATTTCTCTAATCCCTGCTTAAATTCATCGTCGGTATAGCCGCGCTTTTTAACTTTGTAATACTCGGTATACATATACTTCATTACATCATCAAGCGAGTATTTGCACTTGCTATCCTGTATAATTTCCAGGTCGAGCATCATGGCCGCCACCGATCCTTTGCTGTAGTACGATACGCTCATGTTGGCGCTGTTCTCGGTTGGGCGATAATACTTTATCCAGGCATCGTAGCTGGCTTCGTAAAGCGGTTGTATCTTGTTGCCCGGCGAATTTTCTATCAGGTTGATATCGCCGCAAAGGGTAGCCAGGTAGTTTTCGGTGCTGTACAAACCAAGGCGATGGATCACCAAATTATCAAAGTAATTGGTAAAGCCTTCGGCAATCCAAAGGTCGGTGGTATAGTTTTCTTCATCGTAATTAAACGGACCTAAGGCTATCGGGCGCAGGCGTTTTACGTTCCACAGGTGAAAGTGCTCGTGCGCGGCCAGTCCCAAAAAGCGTTGATAGCCGGCTTCGGTAGCGTAGGCATCGCGCGTGGCGCCCAATACGGTCGAGCTTAAATGCTCTAACCCGCCGCCGCCTTTGGCATAGTTGTGTACAATAAAAACGTAGCGTTTGTTAGGATTCTCACCAAATATCTCGGTCTCTTTTTCTACCAGTTTCTTCAGGTCTTTTTTAAGGCGCTCCTTATCGTAGTTACCGCCAAGGCACATGGCTACCTCATACTTCACACCCGCAGCATCAAACCCAAATACATCCTGGTTGCCCACTTCAATAGGCGAATCGTACAGGATATCATAATTGGGCGCGTGCACGGTGAACGGATCGCTACCCACCATATCTAAACTGGTAGATACCTTATCCCAGCCTTTGTAAGGCTTGATATGGATGGTTGATGAGTTGGTCAGCATCCCCGCAGGGTATAAAAACGTACCCGCGCTTGATATAAAACCGTGCGCCACATTCACAAAGCTGGTGCGCACCGAGATCTCGAAGCAATAAACACGGTACTTTACCTTAACGCTTGACGCGCCGGCAGGCATTACATGCCAGGTGTTTTTATTGATCTTGCGGGCCGATACCGGGGTGCTGCCGTTCCATGCCGTCAGCGACTCCACGTTTTTGGCGTACTCCCTCACCAGGTACGATCCGGGCGTCCAAACCGGCATCTTTAAATCGATAAACGGCTGGTGGATGCCGCTGATATCCATCTCTACCTCCACATAATGGGCCTGCGCCTCGGGGAATGAAAGGGTATAGCTGATCTGCAAATTATCGGCGGCATTACTGGTATGGCTCATGAATAGTATAGTTAAACAGGTGGTTATAAATAACAAATATTTTTTCATGGGGGCAATTTAGGAAAAAGGAGGATTATTTGGGTATGGTGGGAATTAACCAAACACGGCGTGGCAATTTAACCACAAAGTTCACAAAGGTTTACGCAAAGGGCACAAAGCCTTTGTTACCTATGATTTAATTTGAAAAGCCGCTGTGTTCTTTGTGCTAATGAGTTTGCTATTTCTTTGTGAACTTTGTGGTTAAATTGCCGATAATGCCTCTGTGGTTAAATCTTCGCAATAATTTGTACTTTCACTTATGGCCAAGCTCAAAAAACTCCCCTCGCCCATTACCATCCTGGTTATCGTTATACTGATAGCTGCCGCCGCTACCTGGCTGTTGCCCGCCGGCGAGTACAATAAGTTAAGCTATATAGCCCCAAACGGCTTCAGCATGAGCACCGCGAACGGCGATAAAAGCTTGCCTTTTACCCAGCATACGCTGGACAGCCTGCAGATCAAGATCCCGCTGGCCAAGTTTAAGAATGGCGATATCCGCAAGCCGGTGGCCATCCCGGGTAGCTATCATCGCCTGAAAAGTAACGGGCAAGGAGGCGTTAATATTATCGAATCGCCCATTAAGGGTTTGTACGATACCATCGACATTATTCTGTTTGTGCTTTTCATCGGCGGATTTATGAACGTGTTTCAGCAAACCGGTGCCATGGAAAAGGGCATCCGCAACCTCAGTTACCGCATGAAAGGGCGCGAGGCCTGGCTCATTATCATCATGACTTTTCTATTCTCGGCCGGCGGGGCCAGCTTTGGCATGGCCGAGGAATGCATGGTGTTTTATCCCGTAATGGTACCGCTGTTTATGGCTGCGGGGTACGATCTGCTGGTGCCGCTGGCGGTTATTTTTGGCGGGGCGGGATTGGGTAATATCGCGTCGTTCTCCAACCCATTCGCCACCATCATCGCGTCGAACGCGGCGGGGATTAACTGGGCCGATGGCTTGTACGAGCGTATCGCGGTTTTCGCGGTGATCACCATCGTATATATCTGGTACATTGTGCGCTACGCTCAAAAAGTGCAGCGCGACCCAACCGCGTCGCTCATTTATAAACTGGAGGGCGCGATGGTTTCGCCTTATGCTAATGTACATGCCGGCGAGCCTGAGCCGCTTGGGCGTAAAAATGGCGGCTTGCTCATCCTGTTCCTCATCACCTTTGTGGTGATGATATACGGTGTGGTGTTTAAAGAATGGTGGCTGCCCGAAATGTCGGCCCTGTTTTTGGTATCGGCGATCCTGGTAGCCATCATCATCCGGCTGGGCGAGGGTAAGTTTGTCGACCAGTTTATTGATGGCGCACGTTCGCTGTTATCGGTAGCCTTTATCATTGGCGTAGCCCGTGGTGTGGCGTTGATCCTGAACGACGGCCGCATCAGCGACAGCATCCTGTTTTATTCGGCCGGACTGGTGGGGCATATGCCGCCCATGCTGTTTATTGTGATCTTGTTTTTGCTGTATACCGTGTTTACGCTGTTCATCAGTTCCTCATCAGGCATGGCCGTTTTGACGATGCCTATCTTCGGCTCATTAGCGGTTGTGGTAGGCGTGCCCGGGCGCGAAATTGTGAACGCTTACCTTTTTGGGATGGGCATTATGAGCTTTATAACACCTACGGGCCTGATTCTGCCATCGCTGGCGCTGGTGAACGTAAGTTATAAAACCTGGCTGCGGTTTATCTGGCCTTTGTTGTTGATTATCAGTGTGATATGTTGCGCTTTTTTAGTGATAGGTATCATGTATAACTGAATGTAACATAAAACAGGCGATAAAAACATTTAATCAATTGTAAATCAATTGATTAAATAAAATAAAGCCTTGAATTATGTTACATTGTGTTAACCTTTTTTAGGTGTGTAACAATAAAAGCTTAGCCTTTTACCATCTCTTCCAAAGCGTCTATAAACAGTGGGTTATCGTTCAGGCTTTCTACCAGTTGCACATGTTCGCCGCCTTTGGCTTTAAATTCCTCGTGGTACTCAACCGATACTTCGTAAACCGTTTCAAGGCAGTCGGCTACAAAGGCGGGGCAAAATACCAGCAGGCGCTTTTTACCCTGCGCGGCCATATCGGCAATTACCTGGCTGGTATAAGGCTGCACCCATGGGTCGTTACCCAGGCGCGATTGAAAGCATACCGTATATTGATCTTTGCCGATGCCCATTTTAGCGGCGATGAGTCGCGCCGTATCATATGACTGCGCCGAGTAGCAGAACTTGTTCGCATCAGTCAGGGTCTGGCAGCAATTGGCCGATTTTAAGCAATGGTTATGCGTATGGTCGCTTTTTACCATTTGCCTTTGCGGCAGGCCATGAAAGCTGAACAGGATATGATCGTAAGTTTGGGGCTGATGCTTTTGCGCGTTTTGGGCAAAGGCCTCTATCATCAGCGCGTTATCGTGAAATGAGTTAGTGAAGGATATATTGGGAATAGTAAGCCACTGGCTTACCAGCTTCATCACCTTTTCATACACTGAACCGGTACTGGCCGAAGCGTATTGAGGGAATAGGGCGATCACTTTGATCTCGCTCACCAGCGCGTTTTTCAAACGTTCAAGAGCACTCTCTATCGATGGGCTTTGGTAGCGCATCGCCAACTCCACCATATACTCATCGCCTAAACGCTGTTGCAGCAAGCGTTGTTGCATCAGGCTGTAATGCAGCAGGGGAGAGCCGGTCTCATCCGACCAGATCTCGCGGTACAACTTAGCCGATTTTGGCGCCCGGAATGGGACAATGATCCCCCGCACCAATATGGCGCGGCTTACGGGGCTGATATCGATCACCCGGCCATCCATTAAAAACTCGTTCAGATATTTGCGTACATCCGGCGTGGCAGCGCTATCGGGCGTGCCTAAATTTACCAGTAAAACTCCCTTTTTGCCCATTGGCTGCAAAAGTAATAAAAATCTGTGGTGCTGTGGGCGGGTGTTTGGTGCAAGGTGTTATTCAGACAGATAGCTGACAATAATGCCTATCGCAACGCCGCCACCCCAATCCCGTCATTCTGAGCTATGCTCAGAATGACATGTATGTTTTTCCGCTGAAGCCTCACCCTGCCCTCTCCAGAGGAGAGGGTTCCAAAGTCTCCCCCTTTGGGGGGTAATAGCCCATCATTAGGCAGATAAACAGGTTGCTCCTGCGGAGCCAAATTTTAAGCTTAACCTATTGCCATCACTACGGGCAATGTCATTAAGTTAAGCTTTTAAGCCCCACCTAAATCCTCCCCAAAGGGGAGGACTTTAAGAATTTTACGCTTGTGCAGCCTAAGTCTCCCCCTTTGGGGGAGATTTAGAGGGGGCTTTCATCGGCATGTCATAAAAACCATTAGAGGCCGCCGGGATTATATTACTCAACAGGACGGGATTATTTATGAGATCAACTAGCCGCCTCCACCAACTCCACCTCTGCCACCGGGCTAAACAAATACACCCGCCGTGTATTCACCTCTACGCATTTAAACCGTTTGCGTAACTTTTCGCCCTTGCGGAAAACGCGGCCATCCTTTAATTTAAACAAGGTATTTACGGGTAGCTTCTCTACCGTCGTAGCCGATTCTTTAGGCGGATCATACCGGCGCAGCGAGCGGTACAGGTTAAGGTCAGAGCAACTGGAGGCTGCCGGGTTATTAAGGTATTTGGTGATGGCCTGCTGTACATCATTCGGGAAAACATTCTTCTCGAAAAAGGGCTGCATCATTTTCTTGAAATTCTCCTTCCACTCGGCGCCATGAGGGCGTACCTTGTGCTGGTGCTGGTTCCAGGTGTACAGGTGCGCGAACTCGTGTACCGTTGTTACCAAAAAGGCGTAGGCATTCAGATCGTAATTAACAGAGATACGGTGGCCTTTGCCGTCGAAAGGTGGACGGTAATCGCCAAATTTGGTGCCGCGGTTGCGCGATATTTTAAACTCGCATTTAAAGTGGTCTATCCAGCGGCCAATAAGGGGTGCCGCTTCGGGCGGCATGTAACGTTCTAAAACTTTTACTTTATCCAATTTGTGGTTTCAGCTTCTGTAAAGCTTAGCCCCTCCCAGGGCTTTGGATGCAAATATAGTATGCAGGCGGGGGTATATGCAAATGTGGGGATGAAGATCAGATCGTCAATTGCGAGGCACGAAGCAATTGCAGAAGCCTCACCCTGCCCTTTCCAAAGGCGAGGGTTCTAAAAGCATTTCTGAAGTCCTCTCCTTTGGAGAGGATTTAGGTGAGGCCCTTAGAGATTGCTTCGTACCCCCGCAATGACGTGGTGGGGAAGATCAAGCTGTTTTCAGCAACACCCTGTTGATCACTTTCTCCAGCTCATCCAAATCAAACGGTTTGGCCAGGTAGGTTTCGGCGCCGGCATGGCTGGCCAGTAGCTGTATATCACTGTTGGCCGAGAAGTATACCACCGGGATACGCTTCAGGCTTTCGTTGTTTTTAAGGGTTTGCGTAGCAATAATGCCGCCTGCATCGGGTATCCAGTTATCCATCAAAATTACCGCCGGGTCAACTGCCGAAACGCGGTCGGCAATATCATTACAATCGGTGTAGGTAAACACTTGCCAGCCTTGCTGTGCAAGTATGTAAGAACAGATGGACAGAATATCCTCATCATCATCAAATATGATGATCTTCTTTTCGGCAGCGCTCATTGACAATGTGGGTAGTAGTAGTTTCTCAAAATTATGAAAATATACAACAACCCACCTGTTTAAATTGTTTTAACAAATTACATCTTTTTCATACGTGCTACTCTTTCGGGGTCATAAAATAAGCCGGGAGTAAGCCAGTACAGTAAAATTACCCGGCTGTAACGGAAATTAAAAGGAGAGAGAATAAGAGAAACGCCCAATAAAATGCCGATATATAACCAGGGGTTTTCGCTGCCTGTCAGGATATAGGTACCCACGGCAAAGGTTACCATTTCGGCCACATTCATGGCGTAGCTTACAAACATGGCCACGTAAAAATAGCCAGGTTCTATCTCAAACTGATAATCGCAAACGGGGCAGTTTTTGTGCATTTGCTGGCCTTTTAACCCGTACATGGGATTGGCGAACATATTGCCCTCACGGCATTTTGGGCATTTGGCGTGCAGGGCTGATGTAAAGGCACCGGGGTGCGCGGCGGTTTTATCTAAACTCATGGTTTTCATGATTCGTTAGGTGTTAAAATTTGTTTACGGAATATTTCGGGTGTTAAGCCCGTTTGTTTTTTAAAGAATTTACTGAAGTAAGAGTTATCGGCAAAGTTGAGCCGGTAGGCGATCTCGCTGATGTTCAGATCGAGGTTGACCAGCAGGCGTTTGGCCTCAAGCGTTACCCGGTTGCGGATAACCGCGCCGGCTGAAATGCCTAAAATATCATTACACAGGGCGTTAAGATGATTAGGCGTGATGTATAGCAGGGCGGCATAATCCTTTGGTAGTTTAAGGTTGGGAAAATGCTCTTCCACCAGTTTTTTAAAGTGCGATAACAGCGTGTAGTTATTACCGGCAGGCTGGTGTTGCGGCTGGTGGATAGTTGCCCGGCTAATGCCCATAAACAATTGCAGCATTAGGGTGCGCACCATATCGGCATTGTGGCGCTGATGGGTTTGGCTTTCGCCGATGATCTGCTCCATCAGTCCAAAAATGGCCGGATGCTCATCGGCAGGGATATTGACTACAGAATCGGCCGCGATACCGTTGAAGAAAATAAACTGGTCGATATAACCCGGGGTCAACAAAAACGAGTTGAAAAAGGCTGCCGAAAAATTGATGACGTAGCCATCAACTGGCCCGTCAAAAGCCCAGCTGTGCACCTGGCCGGGTATCATAAAATAGATCTGTCCGGGCGTTACGGTAAACTGCTCAAAATCGATGGTATGGCTGCCGCTGCCTTTAGTAAACAATACCAGGTGGTAAAAATTATGCTTATGCGGGCGGTACAGGTTTTTGTGTACCTGCAAATATGGCGCGAACCGGCTGATCTGGATATCCTGCTGCGTATACCCCGAAAGGGTATAGATATCATAAACCGGGAACGTGTTCTTTACCATAACACAAAGGTACTATACGCAGCTATGCGTTAATGGTGCTTTTTATGTGATTTATGGTGTTTTTTACTTGTTAATGATTTAAAATAGTATTATCAACAGTATAATAGTGGTGTTTTTCATTACCTTGATTTGCAAAACACGTTCTGCCGGGCTGTGCGGCATCAAAACAAAAGCCTGAAGCCTGCTGTTCAAACATCGCGTACTCACAGAAACATCATCCTTAAAAAACTTTTCATGCAGCGAACGAAAGCCAATCTTCTGACGTAATTAATTTAACATGGATACAACTAACAGGCATGCAATTAAATTTTGCGCTAATAGTTATAAAATCGCTATTTTTCATAAATTCAACCTTTATTTGTAAACCTAATAGTGTATTGTGTGAGCAGCCTGTTTAGAAATCGTTTTACAAAGCACCTTTGCCTTATCCTGCTGGTTTTGGCCCTTAAACCGCAATCAGGTACGGCAGAGGGAAGCAAGGAGTTAAACGCTAATGGCGGTAACCGGGCCTTTTTGGTATCTACCTCTTCTGTCGACGATACGAACCCCTTTCCTACAAGAGGCACCGTGAAGGTTTATGTAAAAGAAAACGAAACTTTAAATGTAGGATCGAGCGCGCAGGGCGACGGCACTATTAATTTACGCGCACCAAACGGTGCTACCTACACCAGCGGTAATTCGGCAACTATAGGTTTTATAAAAGACCGCGCGCAGGAAAAAGCCGGCCCCCTGCCAAATATTAACGGATACACACCTTACACCCACGTGGTTAGCAAAGACGAAGTTGGTGTGTGGGAAGTTGATTTTATACCAAAAAGTAACAGCAACGAAAGCCCTAAGTCGGTAGATGCAAACGCTGATTGGGAAAACCCAAGCGGCCAGTACATCGCCGCGTTTGACGTATCGGTACGCAACGCAACCAACACCGCCTTTTTAACCGGGCGGGTTTACACCAATGTATTTTTAGGCATATTAGGCGCATTTGATGTAGGCTTTAATGGTATTTTTTACATACTTACCAACGATGGTTATCAATACAGGTTTGATAATAACGGACAGGCGGGTAATGGCTTTTCGTTTTTTGTAAACAATAAGGGTTTCAGGCAAGCCGATGGCACAGCGTCATACAAAAGTGTCAACTCCTTAAAATTGCCCAACATACAGGACCCCCGTTCGGCCGACACACAAACAGATATTACGCACAAAATATTTTTTAATGCGCCGGCAGCCGACCTGCCGGCTACGGCCAACGTACCGGGCGGGGGCAGCACATGGTTGTTAACCAGCCCTGTCGATCCGTCGTCGCCCATAACACCAACATTTACCGGCACCGAGGGTACCGCCAATGTTGCCGGTACCGCGCCCCTTGGCGGCAAATATGCTTTTACGGCCAGCAAGAACGGCACTTACCTGATAGCCATCGATGTAAACAAAAATGGCGTATATACCGATGCTATAGACCGGAAACTGACGGGCAACGTTATAGCCGGACAAAACCAGGTTACCTGGGATGGGCTGGACGGCTTAGGCAATAAGGTACCCGCCGGTAGTTACAACTCAAATGTAAACGTTACCTTTTTTGGGGGCGAGGTGCATTTTCCGTTCCTTGATGTGGAACGTAACGTTAACGGTATAAGATTAACCCGCCTCAACGGCGTAGCTTCTCCCGATTTTACCATCTACTGGGACGATAGCCAGATCACTACCGCCGGCACGCCCTCTAACCCCCTTGTAAACCTTACCGGGCTACCCAGTGTGGTGAACGGGCATGCATGGGGAACCCCCGGCGCCGGCTTTGTTGATTTTGGCGATCAGGATGGGATAGATACCTGGGCCTATATAGCAGCCGTGCCGGTTAATAACGCGCTGGCTTTCCGTGTACAGGAGGCCGACCTGGAAACTACAGCCATCACTACCAACGCGCCTGCCGGCGGCTGTGTAGGGCAAACCATAAACTACACTTTTTCGGTACGCAATAATGGGCCCAGTGATGTTGCCGGCGCCAAATTTAGCTTTGCATTCCCCGCTACGCTTACCGATGTAACTGTGGCCAGTACCGCAACCGGTACATCAACAGTTAGTAACGAAGTTAAAACAACTACAGGTTACAGCGCTACCCTAACTATGCTTAACGGGGCATCGCGCACCTATACAATTACCGGCAAAATAGCTGCGGCCGGCACAGGCAACACCACCGTTGCGGTAACAGCAGGGATATTGCGCATGGCGGACCTGACCGACCCTGACGCCACCAATCCCGATGCGGCCCCGCCAACAGATGCCGCCGCCGAATGCGATGCCGCGCCATCGGGAACAGGCTGTAATAATATTAAAACAAACAGCCTTACATTTTTAGCCTTGCCCGATGTGGGCACCGACAAAACCATTGTACAGGATGAGGTGGCTACGTTTACCGATACCAACCCGGGTACCTGGGCGCAGGTGGGCAGCACACCATTAGCCGTGCTTATAGCTACGCCCGCGGCTTTAACTACTACAGTAACGGGATTTAAAGATGTGGGCAAATACCAGTTTACGCGCACTAACGCGGCCGGTTGTATCCAAACGTTAATGGTTACGGTTGTGCCAAAATCGTTAGATATCCCCACTGTTTTTACGCCTAACGGCGATGGGAAGAACGATACCTTTAACATTCCGGGCATCACATCGTTCCCCGGCAGCCAGCTGATCATTATTAACCGTTGGGGTAACGAGGTTTACCGATCTAACGATTACCAGAATACCTGGAGCGGCGAAGGTTTAACCGAAGGGGTTTATTATTATGTGCTGAACAAAAAAGAAGTATCAGGCAGTTTTACAACAATTAAGGGTTGGGTATTTTTAAAGAGATAGGGCGGATGATAAAACGAAGACTAAAATACATGCTGTTTTTGCTGATGGGCGTAGGTGTTAAAAGCTATGCGCAACAAAGCATTCAATTTAGTCAGTACTCGTTTACGGGGCTAACGGTAAATCCCGCATATGCCGGTTACAAGGAAGACTGGACACTGAACCTGGTGAGCCGCCTGCAATGGACGGGTATACCCGGGGCACCCAGAACCGGCGCGGTATCTATGGATGGGCTTACCGATGATATTTATAAAAATGTGGGGCTGGGCTTTGTAGTTACGGCCGATCAGTTAGGGCCGCGAACCACCACCTCGGGATATTTTAACTACGCCTACCGCCTGCAGCTGGATGAGGAGGATACGCGCCGCGTTAGTTTTGGATTAGGTTTCGGCGTGGCGCAATATATGCTGGATCAATCCCAGCTTACAGCCACCGATGGTTCAGACCCGGTAATTGGCAGTGGGGTTGCTACCAAAATATCGCCCGATTTTCGCCTGGGCGTTTTTTACAATTCACCCACGTTTTATATAGGCGGGTCGGTACTAAACTTATTGGCCGATGCTGATTTTAAAGATAACACCACGGTTGTTAGGGAAGCGCGCAGTTTTTACATTACCTCGGGTTATATGATGCCGCTAACACCCGACCTGGACTGGAAACCATCTATATTGATAAAGGAAGATTTTAAAGGGCCAACCAATATTGATCTGAGCACCAACTTTTTGCTGGGGAAAACGTTGTGGCTGGGGGCCGCATACCGTACCGGCATAAAGACATGGAATAAGTCATCGTTACAGGGTGGCTTAAGCAACTACGATGCAATTGTAGGCATGGTGCAGTATTACGTAAGCGACCGCTTCCGGATCGGCTACTCTTACGATTATAACATCAGCAAGTTGGCCGGCCCGCAAAACGGAACGCACGAATTATCGTTAAGTATTAGCTTTAGCAGGCGCAAGGAGCGGATATTAAGTCCGCGCTATTTTTAATCAGGGTGAACATGATCAGGTATATACTCGTCTTTCTGTTGGTATTGGTTTTAGGCAGCCCGCTTTACGCGCAGGAACTGACCAGCCGCCGCGCGCAGGCCGACCGTTTGTTTGACCGTGCCGAATACTTCAAAAGCCTTAACCTGTACCTGAAACTGGCCGAAATAGATAACCCGCAGGTGGCCGTGCTGGAGCGTGTGGCTGATTGCTACCGCCTGATGAATAATTACGAACAGGCCGAAGATTGGTACTCGCGCCTATCAAACACCAAAGGAATAAACCCCCAGGATATTTTTTACTATGCCGAAGTGCTGCTGCGCAATAAAAAAATAGACAAAGCACGCGAGCAATACCGCCGCTTTTTTGCCACCAATGGTACGCCAGACCTGTTGAATGTTAAACTGGCCACCTGCGATTCGGCCGCTACATGGATGAAGCAGGAGGGGAATTACAAAGTTACCAACGAGAAGAAGATAAACAGCGTATACTCTGACTGGGGGCCTTTTTATCATGATAAGACCGGGATTTATTTTACCTCCGACCGGTCGACCAATGATTACAAAGGCGATAAAGGGATCTACGCGCGCACCGGTACCGAATGGCTAAAGCTGTTTAATTACGATTTTAAAACAGGTTATTCAACCGAGATATTGTTTGGCAGCAATAGTGATGCAAAGCCAGTTAAATTTAAAGGTGGCTATTCAAATGAGTTTGACAATAAAGAGGATGATATTAACCTGAGCAAAGATTATCATACTGGCCCTATATGCATTAACGCTACCGGCGATACAGCCTATATTACCGTTACCACCCGCCTGGGCAAATCGAGCCTGCCCGATGTAAGTACGCCTTTTGACCAGCACCTGTACATCCGCCGGCTGGAACTGATGATAGCCACCAAAAAGAATAACAAGTGGAACAATTTTAAGCGCTTCCCTTATGATAATGTAAGCTCGTATTCCGTTGGCCACGCGGCACTGTCTAAGAACGGTCAGATCCTGTATTTTACATCGGATATGCCAGGCGGGATAGGTAAAACCGACATTTGGTACTGCCAGAAAACAAGCGACGGCAAATGGGGGAAGCCGGTTAACTGCGGCAATGTGATCAATACCGCTGCCGATGAGGCTTTCCCGTCTATAGGAGGTGATGACAAGTTGTACTTCGCCTCGCGCGGGTTGCCGGGTATGGGTGGTTACGATATTTTTTCGGCCAGGGGATCAGGATCGGCATGGACCAAACCTGTCAATCTGAAATACCCGCTCAACTCTACCAGTGATGACTTTTGCTTTATCACCAATGATGGAAAAACCGGTTATATGTCGTCGGACAGGCAGGGTGGCCAGGGGAATGATGATATATACAGTTTTATTTTTACCGGTAAGGACGATGAGGAAACCATCGCTTCGAACATTAACGCCCCGGTTAACGCGGTGAACATGCCGCCAATGGCTATGGGCGCCCCGGTTATGCGTCCGTCGCTGGCCGCGCCGGCAGGAGAAGTTGTGCCACCGGCAAATGTTCCGGTAGCCACCCCGATGACCGTACCTGCCAAAATGGTAACGCTGGAAGGTGGCGTTTTTGATAACAACACCAAGCAAGGGCTCGATTCGGTATACATCACCTTAAAAAGCGCTACCGGTGAAACCATAGGTACAGACATGGTGATGCGAAATAAACGATTCTCGTTCCGGGTTCCGCCGGGGCAGGATTATACCATCGAGGCATCCAGGAAGGGTTTTTACCCCACATCGCAAAAGGTGAGTTTAAAAAGCGGCCCGGTAACCAGTGTGAATACCAATTTGCAGATGACCGTAGAGCCGCTGGCCCTGGGTAAAACATTTGTGATCCGCAATATCTACTACGATCTGAACCGGGCCACCATCCGCCCGGATGCCATTGAGGAACTACAGCGCCTGGTGGAATTTATGAAGGATAACCCCAGCGTTAGGATAGAACTTTCATCGCACACCGACTCGCGCGGGCCGGATAATTACAATATGCTGCTGTCTGAAGCAAGGGCCACGTCGGCGGTGAACTATTTAAGGCACCACGGCATAGCCGTAAACCGCATGGTGGCCAAAGGCTACGGCGAAACCCGCCTGCTGAACGATTGCGGCAACGGCGTAAAATGCAGCGAGGAAGACCACCAGTTTAACCGCAGAACGGAGATCAGGATCATTGGGGGGACGTTTAAGTAATCACTATTAAACACAAAAACAGTTTGTCATTTCGATAGAGCCGGGGAGGGCATGAGCACTGGCGCGAAAGAGAAATCTTATACGCGCGACCGGCTACACGTATAAGATTTCTCTTTCGCTCCTCCACACCATCCACACTTCGCTCTATCGAAATGACACATTACTATTAATGCTATGGCAAACCAACTAAAAGTAATCATCACCGGGGCTACCGGCATGGTAGGCGAGGGCGTGCTGCACGAATGCCTGCGCCGTGATGAAGTGGGCGAAGTGCTGATCGTTAACCGCAGACCGAGTGGCTTCACACATCCAAAGCTAACGGAAATTATCCACACCGACTTTTTTGATCTTTCGGCAATTGAAGACGGGCTGAAAGGATATGATGCCTGCTACTTTTGCCTCGGCATTTCATCGGTTGGGGTTGATGCCGATACCTATTACCGCATGACCTATACCCTCACCATGCATGTAGCCGAAACGCTAAGCCGCCTGAACCCGGCTATGACTTTCTGTTACGTATCAGGCGCAAGTACGGATAGCACCGAACAAGGCCGGGTGCGCTGGGCACGCGTAAAAGGCAAAACCGAGAATGACCTGACGAAGCTGCCATTTAAAAAAGTCTACAATTTCCGCCCCGCCGCCATGATCGCTGATAAGGACGCTAAAAATACACCAAAGCTTTACCAATATTTGAAATGGCTGATCCCGGTAATTAAACTGTTAATGCCCAATAAGATCAGTACCCTACAGGAAGTAGGCAATGCGATGCTACATGTAACCCTGAAAGGCTATCCGAAAACCATTATTGAGGTGGAGGATATCCACGCGATAGCGAAACTATGAAGCACGAATTATTATAGGCATGAATGGCATTCGTGCCTATAAATACTTCCCTATCTGGTCGTAAAGTTTTTGCTTATCTGCCGGGCGCTTAGCGTCTTTTTCAACTATCTTGCCATCCTTTACTATTACATACCGGGGGATGGCGTAACCTTTGCCATCCCAAAAGATCTTCATCAGGTCGTTACGCAGGTTATCGGTGGTGCGCACGTGGTTGCCGCCCAAATCGTAATATTTTATCATTTCCTGCCATTGCTTATCGGCTTCATCCTTATCCATCGAAATGTAAAGCATTTGCACGTTATTGGCAACAAGGTACTTTTTCAGATCGGGGTTAAACTCAAACTCGGCTTTGCAGGGGCCGCACCAGGTAGCCCACATATCAATAAATACAGTTTTGCCCTTAAAGTTGGTCAGCAGTTCATCAAAGCTGTTAATGGTGTTGCTGGCCAGTAAATGCTGATCGGGTTTGAAATTCTCGTTCGCTTTAGCCAGGTAGGCTTTAATATCGTTCACCGCCGGCGTTAAGTGTACCGTATAAACACTTGCGGGATAGGTGGCCGTAAAGCGGTTATAAAGCTGCACCAGTTGCAGCTGGTAATCTTTTTGAATCAGTTCATCATACTGATACATGGCCAGTAAGTATTCCCGCAATTTACCGTCGAAGCTGGCATTGATGCCATTGTACTTGACGTCGTATTGGTTTTCGCGTGTATAGATCTGTTCGGGTTTTTTTCCTGCTTTGGTGAGGGGATACATGATCTTGTACCACATCACATAATCCTTGGCGTAATAATAAAACTCCGGTGCTCCGGCAGCAAATTCCGTCATCGGGAACTCTTTATAAACACCGGCCCAGGCGGCTTCAATATCCTTGTGCATGGTTGGCCGGTATAAAGGATGCTTGGTTTCGTAAGTGGTAGGCGCGTAGTCCTCCAGCATGATAGCCCCTTTTACAGCGGCGTAATAGTAAGTAATATCGCGCTTGGCAACATTGTAAAATGCCTGACTGATCTGTTTAAACATCAGCAGCGAATCGAACGGGTGCAGTTCGCGCTCCATGTCCTGTTTAATCAGGGCGCTCATGCCAGCCATGGTGCTATCTTTTTTAGAATAGCCGCGCGCCCTGCTTTGATAAAAAGGATGGTTAAGCTGAGCTAACAGTTTGGAGCCCGCGGTATTTGGCCCATTTACGTCCACGGTTTGCTTTTTGCCATCTACCGTAATGGTTACCTGTATGGATTGGCCTGGTTCAACAAAAACGCGTTCGCTCCTTTCATTATAAATAACCGTAATAAATGCCGCGGTTTTTAAGGTGTTGGGTACTTGTACGGTTGGTACCGCGCCCAACTGGTAGGTTCTTTTATTGGGCAGATGATACCCCAGCACCGGCTGATTTACCTGGAGCGTATTATTGGCCGCACCAGTTGCGGTGATGCTGATGGTTTGCGCGTTAGCAAAGTATGCGCTTATGAGTAAGACAAAGAGCAGGGCTTTTTTCATGATGATAGGTTTTGCATAAAGATAAAGATTTAGTATGCATTTAGAAATGCAAATCGATATTATTTAGACTAATTAAAAATAAAGTTGCATTCAAATAATATCGCGCTTACATTTGCCACTGTTTATAATTAGTCTAAATAAAGCAAATGAAAATAAAAACCTTACTCTACCTGTCCCTATTCTTGTCAGGCTTCACTGGCGCTTATGCGCAACGTGCTGCTTCTATAAAAGGCACCGTTAAAAGTGCCGATAATCAACCGGCCGAAGCTGTTACCATCGGTATAAAGAATACCAGTTTAGGTACGATCACCACGGCCGATGGTCATTTCCAGTTCGGTAAAATTAAGCCGGGGATTTACACCATTAAAGTATCGGCCGTGGGTTTGACATCTGAAGAAAAGCAAGTTACTGTAACCGCCGGCAACACTACCATTGTTGATTTTGTGCTGAACGAAAGCGCAAGCCAGTTGAACGAAGTGGCCGTAACTGCCCGCAAGCAGCGCTACAAGGTCGATCAAACATCGCAAAGCCTGCGCCTGAACGAGCCTTTGCTACAGGTGCCCCAAAATATCCAGGTGGTAAGCGGCCAGGTACTGGCCGATCAGCAGGTGATCAGCATGAGCGACGGCCTGATCCGCAACGTGAGCGGGGCCGTGCGCTTAGAGCATTGGGGCGATATGTATGCCAACATCACCATGCGTGGTTCGCAGATCCAGGCTTTCCGCAATGGCTTCAATATTGTTAACTCGTATTGGGGCCCGCTGACCGAGGATATGAGCTTTGTAGATCATATCGAATTTGTAAAAGGCCCGGCTGGTTTTATGCTGGGTAACGGCGATCCGGCCGGGTTATACAACGTGGTTACTAAAAAGCCAACGGGCCAAACCAAGGGCGAGTTTAGCTTGACCACCGGCAGTTTCGGTCTGTATCGTTCTACGCTTGATCTGGATGGCAAACTGAGCAAAGATGGCAAATTACTTTACCGCCTTAATTTATCGGCACAGGAAAAAGGTTCGTTCCGCGCTAACGAGTTTAATAACCGTTATGTGGTAGCCCCGGTATTATCATACCAAATAGACAGTGCGACAAAGATCACCGCCGAATATGTTTACCAGCGCGCAAACATGTCGGATGTGGGTTCATTCTACGTGTTCAGTCCAAAAGGTTACGCGGCGCTTCCGCGCGATTTTACGGCCCTGCCCGCCGGATTACCGCCAACTAATATCAACGACCATAGCTTTACCCTGAACATGCAGCACCAGTTGAACACCGACTGGAAGCTGACCGCACAGGCTGCTTATTATAATTACGATATGCTGGGTTCATCCATGTGGCCAAACTCGGTTGACGCGGCCGGTAAATACATTCGCAGCATTGGTTTATGGCAGGCCAAAAGCCAGATGACGCTGGGTCAGGTTTTCCTGAACGGTAAGCTGAACACCGGTTTTGTGCAGCATAATATTTTAGCCGGCCTGGATATGGGCAACAAAAGCTATTATGCCGACTATGCCCAAAGCTATGCCATTGATAAAGCCGGCCAGGAGTTCGACCCGGCTAACCCTAACCTGGGCGTGCCAGGCAACGGCTATCCAAATTTCGATCTGAGTCAAAACCTGGAAGCCCGTGCGGCTGCCGGTTTCGGTATCATTAAACAAAACTACAGCAGTATTTATGTGCAGGATGTGCTGGGCTTCATCAACAACCGTGTGCGCTTAACGCTGGCAGGCCGCTATACCTACGTACAGCAGGATGCCTTTAACAGCCCGGTAAGCGGCAAGCACTTTACGCCGCGTGTTGGCCTGAGCGTATCGGTTGATGAGCAAACTTCTGTCTACGGTTTGTACGACCAGGCTTTTACCCCGCAAACCAGCGGCAGGTTGAAGGAGGGCGGTTCTGTAAAGCCATTGACCGGCAGCAACCTGGAGTTTGGCGTGAAGCACGATTGGGCCGAGGGCAAATGGAATACCTCGCTATCGGTTTACCGCATCCTGAAAAATAACGAAGTGCAGGCCGACCCAAGCAGCACCCCGCAAAACCCGGTATCGTTTTTATTAGGCCAAAAGAAATCGCAGGGGATCGAGTTCGATCTGCGCGGCGAACTGTTACCGGGCCTGAACCTGACCGCCAACTACGCGTGGACGGACTCGAAGGTGACCCAGGTTGGTCAATACGCCGCGTCGATAGTTAAGGTTGGCGATGTGGTGCCGGGTTATGCCAAGCATACCGCCAATGCCTGGTTAGGCTATAAACTGCTGAACGGAACCTTAAAAGGTACCGGCATATCAGCCGGCGCAACTTATTTAGGCGGTCGCGAAACCGACACCTGGAGCGTGGGCCTGCAACGCCTGCCAACTTATTTTAAGCTGGATGGCGGCCTGTTTTGGGAGGGCAAACAGCTTAGGGTAACCGGCAACGTGATGAACATCCTTGATAAATACCTGTATTCGGGTTCGTACTACTCGTTCCTGAACGCTTACTACTGGCAGGCCGAAGCGCCACGTAACTATCGCTTAAGCATTAGCTACCGCTTTTAATAAATAATGACGCCGTTTAAAAAAACGATATTATTTCTTCACCGCTGGCTCGGGTTCATCTCCGGGCTGGTGGTGTTTATTGTGAGCATTACCGGCTGCCTGTTTGTTTTTCAGGATGAGATACAGGATGCTATACACAGCTACCGCAAGGTAGAGGTGCAACACAAGCCGTATGTAAAGCCTACGCAATTAAAAGCCATCGGACTGAAGCATTATCCAACCGGTAACCCCGCGTTCACCGCTTATTACGGGCCGGACAGGCCTGCCGTGGTAATGATGATCGTCCCGAAGGTGGGGACACGATACATCTACGTAAACCCCTATACCGGCGCCTTTTTGCACGATGAGGACATCCAATGGAACTTCTTCATCATTGTTGAATACATCCACCTGTACCTGCTGCTGCCTGCCGAGACAGGCGGACTGGTGGTGGGCATCTCTGTCATCATTTTTGTTATCCTGCTGATCAGCGGTATTATACTGTGGTGGCCTAAACGTAAAAGCGACCGCAAGCGTAGCCTCACCATTAAATGGGGCGGCCGCTGGCGCCGGGTGAATTACGATCTGCACAATGTGCTGGGTTTTTACGCGGCCAGCATCGCGCTGATACTGGCCCTGAGCGGACTCTCCATCGCGTTCGATTGGATGCGTAAGGGTATTTACAGCGCTACCAATCTTGGTCAAACTTATGCTGCCGAAACGCAGCTGGCCAAATCAGATTCGTTAAAGAAGGGCACGGTAAATACGATAGATCCGGTAGACCGGGCATTCGCTTATAGCCGCGAACATTCGCCGCTGGCTAAAATGTTCTTTATTTCGGCGGGCGATGGCAAGGGTGCTAATACGCATACGGTTACGGCCTACTATACATCGATGCATTATTATAAAAGCGACTCGTACACTTTTGATCAGTACACGGGCAAGCTGTTAAAAACGCTCAGCCAGAACCAAAAAAGCCCGGGCCGCAAAATGAACGATGCCAATTACGATATCCATGTAGGCCAGCTATTGGGCCTGCCGGGTAAGATCATCGCGTTTTTAGCCAGTTTAATATGCGCCAGTTTGCCCATCACCGGGTTTATAGTTTGGTGGGGCAAGCGGAATAAAAAGGCAAAGAAAAGCCCAAGGATAAGGCACCATAAAGTGGCGGCGGCATAAAAAGAAGCATCAACCAAAGTCCTGGTTACCCCCTGGCAAACTGACCCGTCGGGGGTAACTCAGGCGCTATAGCGCAGTGATTAGTTAATTAGCGACCAGAGATTAGTCAGACTGCATGATGAAGATCTCTGTAATGTAACTAACCACTAATTAACTAATCTCTAATCACTAAAAAATGTGCGAAACAAGGGTACTAAGTCAGCAGGGTTCGGCCATAATCAGTCATTGTGCCGATTGCCAAACAGTTTTCATCTGGCACAATAACCTGGTGCTTAATTTTACCCGCAATCAGTTTGCCGATTTCAGGCGATTTGCAGATGACATGGATTTTGATGACCGCGCGCTCCCTTTCCCCGACGGATATGACCGCGCCGTGCTGCGCACCCCGCATAACGATATCAACTTTGCCTTTACCCTTGGCGAGTGGGATAACTTTAAGCAGGCAATGGATGAGGCGGCTTACATGCTGGAGGTTTATAGCTTGATGGGGGAATGAGTTGGAAGATCAGGTCAGTTTTTAATGTTGAAAAGGCACGTCGGCTATTTAACTCACCCGGTCGTGCTTCGCTCGACCACCCTCTCTCCGCTGCGCGGAAAGAGGGGACATGCAATCTTTCACTACAATTTCTGCCCTCTTTTCGCACAGCGAAGAGAGGGTCGACCAGCGTAGCGTAGTCGGGGTGAGTCTACACCATTATGATAGCGTTTTAGCAAATTTAACACCCGTTAAATTTTAACTACCAGCGTGGTTTATTAAATTTGAGTTCAACCACCTCAAAACACATGAAATCAAAACTTATCTTCCTGCTATTGCTGGCCTTATGCACGCAGGCTTTTTCCCAATCAAAAAACAGTATTTCTATTGTTTACGGCACTACATCAAACAGCGTTGATATCCACGGCGTTTCGGGCGATTTTGGGTATGCAGACAGGCGTGGCTCCCAGTTTGGCATTAATTATACGCGCGACATTAACCATACCTTATCGCTGCAAACCGGGCTTTTCTTTTCAAGCGACGATGTGCGGCTGACCACCGTGGGGCCGCTAAGCACCGGGCCTAAAGATGGTAACATCAAGTTGATGAGCATCCCGGTTATTGCCCGGATAAATTTTTTGAAATATGTTTTTGTTGATGGCGGCCTGCTGGCTGATTTTGAAACCAATTACTCGGCAAACGGAGCCGACGCGGCTAATAAACAAGCCACAAAGCAAACGGGCATTGGTTTTGAACTGGGTATTGGCGGTAAATGTAACTTCGGCGCTTTAAACCTGTTTGTAAATCCATTTTTTCAGGACCATGCTGTTACCAGGTTTGGCAACAACGGTTCAAACTTTAACCTGATAGATGCCGGCTTTAAGTTTGGCGCGGGGTATAGTTTTTAAGGATAATATTAAACCCGTCATGCTGAGTGATATAATCCCGGCGGCCTCTAATGGTTTTTATGACATGCCGATGAAAGCCCCCTCTAAATCTCCCCCAAAGGGGGAGACTTTGGAACCCTCTCCTCTGGAGAGGGCAGGGTGAGGCTTCAGCGGAAAAACAAACCCGTCATGCTGAGTGATAGCGAAGCATCCCCGATATGCATGCCGGGGATCTTTCGCTATCGCTCAAGATGACGGATTATGAATGATTACTTCATCCCGATCGATTTATCCCGTATAGCCTTAAACTCGGATCCGGCTTTCCATCCCGGCCAGCTGGTTTCGTTGGCCAGTTTAGTGCCCAGGCGATACAGGATATCGGCCGTTTGCACCATGCCGGTTACGTCTATATCGGCCGAGTAGTTATCTGATGGCTGGTGATAGTGATTGCTGGTGAAATCCTCTTCCTGCTTCAGGCCCCATTCTTTGCCGTGCGCCTTACTGTCAGTTCCGCTGTTAATATCCAGCGCAGGGATGCCCACCTTGGCAAAGTTAAAGTGGTCTGACCGGTAGTAGCTTCCCGCTCCGGGTTTCGGGTCGCCCACTAAAACACGGCCATCGGCTTTGGCCAGTTCTTCAAGCGCGTCCTCCAATTGGTTTTGGCCTTTGCCGGTAACGGCTATATCCTTGGTTTCGCCAAAAGAGTGCAGGGCATCCATATTGAGGTTGGCCACGGTTTTATTAACCGGGAAGATGGGGTGCGTAGCATAATATTCAGATCCCAGCAAGCCCTGCTCCTCAGCAGTTACCGAAAGGAAGACTACCGTACGCTTTGGCTTTTCCTTAGCGTTAGCAAAAGCTTTGGCCACGGCTAAAATAGCCGCGCTGCCGCTGCCGTTATCAATAGCGCCGTTGTAAATGCTGTCGCCCCTGGCATCGGGTTTACCAATACCCAGATGGTCCCAATGGGCGCTGTAGATCACGTATTCATCGGGCGTAGTGCTGCCTTTTAGTGTGGCTATCACATTGTGCGACATGGCATATTTTAGCTTGGTTTTCACCGTTACGCTGATGTTTGAGTTAAGCGGTACGGCCTTAAAATCGCGCTTGCGGGCCAGGGCGCGGAAATCGCCGGCAATTCCGGCCGATGCCAACAGTTTAGTGGCCGCGTCTTCGGTTATCCAGCCCTCTACTTTGCAGCGGTTCATGTGTTTATCGGCTTGCTGCAATTCTAATTTAGCGCCGGTATTGCTGGTATTCACCACCTGCCATGGATAGCTGGCAGGCTCGGTTTGGTGGATGATGAGCACACCTGCCGCACCTTGTCGTGCTGCTTCTTCATATTTGTAAGTCCAGCGGCCATAATAGGTCATGGTATCGCCGTGGAAAAAGGTCGGGTCGCCGGCTTTAAAACCCGGGTCGTTCACCAGTACCACTACGGTTTTGCCTTTTACATCCAAACCGGCATAATCGTTCCATTTATATTCGGGGGCCACCACACCGTAACCGGCAAATACCAGCGGCGAGTTCTTCAGCTCTACCGATTCGGTTTCCTGGCGGGTTAGCGCTACAAAGTCGGCCGATGGGTTTAGCGTAACATTTTCCTTGCCGGTGATGGTAATGGGCGATGGGGTGCTGGTTACCTCCACCATCGGCACATCCTGGAAATAGCTGCCGTTGTTGCCCGGTTCCAAACCCAGCTTCTTGTACTGATCGGCCAGGTATTTGATGGTTTTGGTCTCGCCATCGGTAAAAGGCTTGCGGCCCATCATCGAGTCGTTAGCCAGTACGGCCAGGTGGCTTTTAATGTCATCGCCGCTAACGGTGTAGGCCGTTTTTTCGGGCTGACTGCAGGCGGCAAAAAGCATGGCGCCCAACAGGTAAATGGGGGTGTGTTGAAATTTCATCGATGGAAATTGGTTTGATATCAAATGTAAAAACAATTAGTTGTTTATCAATAACCTGGCGATTTTGGGCTTTTTGTGCCCAACAACAATGTAACATCTTTGTTAAGTTTGTGGAATTTCAAGTCCACGTTCATCTATCCTTTAAAAACAAAATAATATGAAAAAGATAAGCATCATCATAGTATTACTATCGATAACATTGGCCGGGATGGCCCAAAGTGTAGACCTGCGCCGCAAAATTGAGGTGAACGGAACAGCCGAAAAAGAGGTAACCCCCGATATCATTAACGTATCCATTTCCCTGAAGGAATACATCGACGGGAAGACCAAGGTAACCATTAGTCAACTGGAAACACAACTGGAAAAAGCGGTGAACGAGGCAGGGATCCCTAAGGAGGATTTTACCATCAACAACCTCTCGGGCTATAACTATACCTACCAAAAAAAGAAGAACCCCGATTTTTTGGCCAGCAAGCAATACGGTATCCGCTTTCATGATCTGAATCGTTTTAACCAGATAATGAGCAAGTTAGATGCAAAGGGCATCCAATCGACCAATATCGACAGCTACGATTATTCGAAAATAAACGAGTTGAAGAACGAACTGAAATTGAAGGCATTGCTAAATGCAAAAGAGAAGGCAGCCTTCCTTTTAACCGGCATTGGCGAGAAGTTAGGCGGCGCGATTGACATTGTGGAGAACGAGGACAGCAACTTCTCATCGCCACGCCCGGTGATGTATATGGCTAAAGCCGCCATGGCCGATGCCGCGCCCGAATCGGATATCGACGTGAAAAAGATAAAGCTTAGCTTCCAGGTGCACGCCGTTTTTGAGATTGCCAAATAATACCCTTTACACATGCCTGCAGGTAACCTTTTTACAACCTGCAGGCATGTTAATTTAATGTTGCTCTACCGTTAGCTTTTTAATATCAAACAATAAGTGCTTGACAACGGGCTTTTTGTGAAGTATATTTAAACAACTAAACTTTTTGAGCATGATCCGTATGAAGACGGGTAAACTATTGGTGGTGGCATCAAGCACTTCCTTAGTACCTATCCCGGCAAAGAAGCAAGTAATACACATCACCGGTACCGAGCGCATATTCCCCCTCATCCACGAGCAAAAGCCCGATGGCATTATACTGGACTACGACCATTTGGGCACCGATACCGAAAAAGTTCTACGCCGGCTCACCGGCAACCCCTACTACAGTAAAATAAAAATATCCTGCTATAAAACCAAGGCACATACCCGGGTTGATGATCTGCTGAAGACCTTAGGCGTGCAGCATTTTATTTACGCCGCAGATACCAAACCCAAAGCGAAGAATAATGCTGTTAAAGCCCTGAGCGAAATGTTGGAAGCCAGGCTGATCAGTACGCTGGCTGAGGCGGGGTATTAATCCCCTTGTCATGATGTATGTAAACTAACCAAGGTTAATACTCACCCGGTCGTGGCTACGCCCGACCACCCTCTCTTTCCTTTGGAAAAAGAGGGGATGGGGTTATCCGATACTGTTCCTGCCCTCTTTCCGCGAAGCGAAGAGAGGGCCGACCAGCGTAGCGTAGTCGGGGTGAGTACTCGCGAAAGTCGCGATATAAATTGAGAAGATTTCCTAAAACCCAAACCTGGTATACAAGGCCACTTGCATTACATGGTTAATGGTATACGCTTCGGCATGTTTAATGTATTGGTTCAGATAACCGGCCTCTACATCTATCATTTTATTTAAGCGATAACCGAAGGCGGCATAAGCGCGGTTTTGATCGAACACATGTTTGTTGATCTTGTCCTTATTTTGCACGTTGGCAAATGCCTCATTTTGTAGTGCTACGAAAGTGCCTTTAACAAAAGGAGCCTGCGTGTTTAGCGGAACTACGCCACGTACAAAATAACGGAATCGCTGCGCGAAGACATCGGGCTGGGTAGCCGTTTGGCCTAAAAAGCGCTGCTCTAACCGAAAGCGGTGGCTGATGGCGGTATTGGTGCCGGCCTTGTGCGATACGATGAACTGCTCGAATATGCGGTGCTCGGGCCTGAAGGTATGGGCGCCGGTAGCGGTACGGCCATTAGCTGTAACGTAGGCATAGCCCAGGTCAAGGTGCTTGCTTTTGTCGAAGTAGTAATTAACAGACGGCCTTAGCAAGATGTTTTTTAAGTAGGCGGCGTGATGTGCCGAGCGAAACTGCCCATCGAACGATGCGCCCCATTTGTCGTTGAATTTTTGTGTGTGGAACCAGGCTCCCCAGCCCGATAGTTCGTTTACTTGTGCCGATGCCGTTCGTGCAAAAACAACAGCGACTAATAAACAGATCAGTGTTTTAAATTTCATTAATTAGCGTTTTAGTTTTCGTGCCTAAATAACGCAAAATCGGGGAGTTTCTTATCAGGAATGTTACAATTGATAAAACTAAAGAACATCACGTCATTGCGGGCGATAGCGTGGCAATCTCTACGAAAGTAGGGCGGCTCTGCTTGTCTATTTTACTCACCCGGTCGTTGCTTCGCCGACCACCCTCTCTTCGCTGCGCGAAAAGAGGGGACACATAGTATTTATAAAACAGACTTGTTAAGTTCAAAACTTCGTAAGTCTTACAATGCATTGCTCCTGCCCTCTTTTCGCGCAGCGAAGAGAGGGTCGACCAGCGCAGCGTAGTCGGGGTGAGTCTACGCCGCTATGCATATCAGTCTATCCACTCAAACTTAGTATACGGCACCAAAACTTCCGGCACTTTAATACCCTTTTCAGTTTGATTATTCTCCAGCAAAGTAGCCACGATGCGTGGTAAAGCCAGCGCGCTGCCATTCAGTGTATGTGCCAGTTGGGTTTTACCCTCGGCATTGCGGAAGCGTAATTTAAGTCGGTTGCTCTGGAAGGTTTCGAAATTTGATACCGACGATACTTCCAACCAGCGCTGTTGTGCCGCGCTCCAGGTCTCCATATCGTAAGTTAAGGCCGATGCAAAGCCCATATCGCCGCCGCAAAGGCGCAATACACGGTATGGCAGGCCAAGCTTTTGCAGCAGGCCTTGTACGTGCAGGCTCATTTCTTCCAGTATCGCGTACGATTTTTCAGGATGCGCTACCTGTACTACTTCCACCTTATCAAACTGGTGCAGGCGATTCAGCCCGCGCACATGCGCACCATACGAGCCAGCCTCGCGACGGAAGCATGGCGTATAGCCGCAGTTCATTACCGGCAGCTCGTCGGCTTTTAATATCACATCGCGGTACAGGTTGGTGATGGGCACTTCGGCGGTAGGGATCAGGAATAGTTTATCCTCATTGATATAATACATCTGCCCCTCTTTATCCGGCAACTGTCCGGTACCAAAGCCCGAAGCCTCGTTAACCACCAGCGGCGGGATCACCTCGTTATAACCGGCTTTTTCGGCCTCATCTAAAAAGAAGCTGATCAGCGCGCGTTGCAGTTTAGCGCCTTTGCCTTTGTATACAGGGAAGCCGGCACCGGTTATCTTAACACCCAGTTCAAAATCTATCAAATTATATTTAGCGGCCAGTTCCCAATGCGGCAGGGCATTTTCGGGCAAAGCCGGGACAGCGCCGTTCTCCAACACTACCTCGTTCTCTTCGGGCGTTAAACCTTTAGGTACCGAGCTATGTGGCAGATTAGGCAGCAATACGATCTTTTGTTGTAATTCTTCTTCTGCCGATGCTAATTCGTCGGTCAGTTTTTTGATCTCTTCCTTCCAGGCGCTGGTTTGGCCCTTCAGGGTATCTGCTTCGTCTTTTTTACCAGTGCGCATCAGTTCGCCAATTTGTTTGGCCGAAGCGTTGGCTTTGGATTGCAGATCCTCACTTGTTACCTGTAACGAGCGGCGTTGCTCGTCTAAGGCAATGATCTCATCTACCAGGCCCGGCTGTTTAAAATTTTTTACAGCCAAACGTTCCAAAACCTGTTCCCTGTTTTCGCGGATATAACTAACTTGCAGCATTATTTGAATAATTAAACGGCAAAGATATAACAGTTCATGGTTTATAGTTCATGGTTCATAGCTAAAATTGAACCGTCGGACAAAGTACTATGATCTATGAACCATCATCTATGAACCAAACTGGCAAACTTTACTTAGTACCCACCCCCATTGGCAACCTGGAGGATATGACCTACCGGGCCATCCGCATTTTAAAGGAAGCCGACCTGATACTGGCCGAAGATACCCGTACATCGGCACCAATGCTGAAGCATTTTGGGGTTACCGGCCGGGTGTTCGCGCATCACCAGCATAACGAGCATCAGAGCAGTAATGAGATCATCAAGTTTTTAAAGGAGGGCAAGAACATCGCGTTGATATCCGACGCGGGCACCCCTGCAATTTCCGATCCCGGGTTTTTTCTGGTGCGGGAAGCTTTGAAGCATGAGCTTCCGGTAGAATGCCTGCCCGGCGCTACGGCATTTGTTCCCGCGCTGGTTAATTCAGGTTTCCCTACCGATAAGTTTTGCTTCGAGGGTTTTTTGCCGCTGAAGAAAGGCCGGCAAACCCGCTACAAAATTTTAGCCGAAGAAGAGCGCACTATTATACTGTACGAATCGCCGCACCGTTTATTGAAGACGCTGGATGAGATGGCCACCTATTTCGGCACCGACCGCCAGCTATCCGTATCGCGCGAGCTAACCAAGATGTTTGAAGAAACCGTGCGCGGAACTGTTGCCGAGATGAAAGCACATTTTGAGACCCACCCGGTGAAGGGGGAGTTTGTAATATGTGTGGCCGGGGCGGTGGTGAAAGCGAGTAAGAATAAGTATAGGGATGAGGAGGAAGATTAGCTAATTATACCCATTGTCATTGCGAGGAGCAGCGGGGGGATGATGTGATGGAGCGACGCGGCAATCTCGTAGCAATACAAAAACGATATGCAGATTAACCAATATGCCGTTTACATTATAACAAACAAAGCTAATACTGTATTTTATACAGGCGTAACCGGCGAATTACAAATACGGATATTACAGCATAAAAGAAAAGAATACAAAGGATTTTCCGCGCGGTTCAATTGTAATAAATTGGGTTACTTTGAGCTATTTCAATGGATACAGGATGCCATTGATCGGGAGAAGCAAATTAAAGCAGGTTCACGGCAAAAGAAGATCGATTTGATAGTTTCTGTTAACTCATCCTGGAGTGATATGAGTGATGGATGGTATGATTGAGTTTGTGGAGTATGGTTTGCGACGAGATTGCCGCGTCGCCCCACTTCACATAGCCAACTCGTGCTCCTCGTAATGACAAAGTTTAATATGAAAAAAAACATACAACTCGCCCTGCTTTCAGGCTTATTGCTGTGGATAGCCTGGCCGCCTATTCCGTATACCACATTCCTGCTTTTTGTGGGCTTTGTACCCATGCTGGTGGCCATGGAAAACATCATTAGCACAGCCGGCGAAAAAAAGGGGCGCAAGATCTTTCGTACCGCGTTCTTCGGGTTTCTGGTGTGGAACTTCCTGAGTATCTATTGGGTTTACAACGCGATAAAGTACATTGGCGAGATCGTGGCCATCCCGGTATCGTTGATACCTTATTGTCTTGGCCCGCTGTTGATGGCCTGTGCCTGTTGGCTGTACTTCAGGTTGCGCTTGCTGACCGGCCGCGGCTGGAGCCTGGCCGGGCTGGTTTGCCTTTGGATTGGCTACGAATACCTGCACCAAACATGGGGCCTTAACTTCCCCTGGATGACTTTGGGCAATGGTTTTGCCACATCGCACCAGTGGGTGCAATGGTACGAGTATACCGGCGTTTACGGCGGTACCATATGGATATGGCTGGTGAATATCTTTGTATTCCTGATCTACATTGGCATGCGCGAGGCGCAAAATAAACAGGTTAGGTTAAAGCTGATAGCGGGATTGGTATTGATCATCGTGCTGCCATTGGGCTTATCGCTATACCGGTACAACACCTACCAGGAAGCCCCCGATCCATCGAACGTGGTGATCGCACAGCCCAATATCGATCCTTATGCCAAAGAACACACTTACCCTGCCGCGCAGCAGATAGATATACTGACGCACCTGTCTGATTCGCTGGCGCAGCCCAATACCGAGTTCTTCATCTGGCCGGAGACCGCCATTGCCGAAACGGTGGAGGAGAACCATATTCGCGATAACCATTATTACTTCCAGGTGAAGCAGTTTTTAAACCGCTATAAAAACGGTAATGTGATCACCGGTATGGAGGGCTATAAGATCTATGATTACGAGGCCACCAAAACAGCCAGTCAGTTTACTAATGGTAACCAGTTTTACGATAGCTTTAACTCGGCGGTGGCGATTGAAAACTCGTCAGAGGTGCAGATCTACCATAAATCGAAACTGGTGCCGGGTGCCGAAACACTGCCATTTGGTAATGTGCTATCGTTCATGAAGCCTGTGTTCGCGCATTTGGGCGGGGCTGCGGGGAGTTATGGTGTACAGGATAGCTCGCAGGTGTTTTACGCGCAAAGCGGCATCGGCGCCGATCCGGTCATCTGCTACGAATCCATCTTTGGCGAATACGTGGCCGGCGCGGTAGGCAAGGGGGCGCAATTTATCGCCATCATCACCAACGATGGCTGGTGGGGCAATACATCGGGCAAGGACCAGCATTTGGATTATGCCAAGTTGCGCGCTATTGAAACCCGGCGCTGGGTTTGCCAATCGGCCAATACGGGGATCTCGGCGTTTATCAACCAACGGGGCGATGTGGTGCAGCATACCAAATGGTGGGTGCGGACGGCGCTAAAGCAAAATATAAACCTCAGTACCGATATTACTTTTTATGTGCGCTACGGCGATTACATCCCTAAGCTGGCCAGTTTAGTGGCTTTGCTGCTGGTTGTTTTTATTATCGTTCGGTTAAAGGTGAAACGTAAAATTACAACCAGCGAAGCGTAAGACAGAAATTATTCAGGATTCTGGCAGTTTCGATGTACCGTTAGGTACATCTGGTCGGTAGTATTGTAAGGCCCGTTTACCAGGCGTTCCTACAGGAACGTTTCGTGATCACCACAAATTTTCTACCCACCAAAAGTTCTTATGGAACTAAAAAGCTTTGGGCAATAGTTAAAGGTGGACTTGTTAGTTTTAATATTTTTACACAAAGCATTGTAAATCAAACCAGTTTTACGCCTATCTTTGTAGCCGTTTTTAAATTTTATTTAAAAGATAGCGGTTTAAGGCATGCGGATAACCCTGATTGTTCTATTTTGCAGTATCAGCTTAACGGCATCGGCACAATGGTGGCGGCTGAAGAAATTGCCCGAACACCCGCCCGCCATTGAAGCCGCGCAGCACGTTTCCCCCCAAAACTTTCTTGTAACTAAAACCCCGCGCCCGGTTATTAAAACGCAGGTGCTATCGCCCGGCGATTACCGCCTGGAAGTGATGGAAGCCGAGGTAATGCGGACCGCACAACACAATATGCGCTTCAGGATATACGATGTAGCCAGCGTAAACTTTAGCGACCTGGCGCAACTGTATGTAAAGCAAAACCGCTATTCGGAGGCTAAGTGGTACTTTTTACAAAGCACCTTTTTGGCCCGACAGCAAAATAACAACCGGCTTACCATCAGCAACCTGTGCAAACTGGCTATGGTGAAGTTGGAAATTGGCGATTTTATACTGGCGCAGCAAGACCTGCTGGAAGCCCGCGAAATTGCCGCGTCGCACGGCTGGCTGACCGAGCTGCTGGAAACCGAAAAGCAATTAAGCGCCATTCAGTATAGCCGCTTTGCCACGCTTAAAGGCAATATACGCTATGCCGAACTGGCGGCGCAGGATTGATATTGCTTTTTGGCCAGCCGCTTCAAAATGAGGCTGTCTCAAAAGCGAGGCAGCCTCTTTGTTTTTGAGCGTAATTTTCAGTAACTTAAAGGCATGGGAGGAAAAGTAGTCTTTAAGGAATATGATCCTGACCAGTTAACCTTTTTACCGTATAAACTGGAGGAACTGGTACCGCAGGGTCATCCGGTACGTATTGTATCGAAGGTGGTCGATCAGGTAGATGTTAAACCGATTAACCGCAAGTATAAAGGCGGCGGGGCATCCAGCTTTCATCCGCGGCTGATGCTCAAGCTGCTGATCTACGGTTATCTGACCAACACGTATTCTTCACGGAAGTTGGAAGACCAGGCCGCGCAGAATGTACATTTCATGTGGCTTTTAGGCATGAAAAAGCCTGATCACAATACCATCAACCGTTTCCGGAGCGAGAAGCTGTCGGGTGTTTTAAAGGAGATCTTCTCACAGATCGTATTGTTATTACAGCAGGAAGGTATCGTCTCGCTGAAAGAAGCTGTTTTTACCGATGGTACCAAGATCGAATCGGTAGCGAACAAGTACACTTTTGTATGGGGCAAAAGCATTAAGAACAGCAAGGAGAAGATGAAAGCCCAATTGGATGAACTGTGGAGTTATGCGCAAACCATCGCTGCCGAAGAACTTAAAGACACCGCACCGCTGGAATACAGCGAGATCAACCCGGAAAAAGTAAAAGAAACGATCTCAAAGATCAACGCCGCCCTGGACGATAAGGAAGATGTCGATAAGAAAGTAAGGCAGAAGCTGAACTATGCCAAAAAGCACTGGCCGGAGAACCTGGCCCGGTATGACGAGCAGGAAAAGCTGTTAGGCGGTCGCAACAGCTTTTCGAAGACCGACCCGGGTGCCACCTTCATGCGGATGAAAGAAGACCCTATGCTGAACGGGCAGCTTAAACCCGGATACAATCTGCAGATCTCCACCCAGGAGCAGTTCATCTTGAACTATAGCCTGCACCAAACCACAACCGATTACCAGACCCTTCCATCACACATCGAACAATACGAAACTTTATATCATGCACTTCCAAAAGCGGTAGTGGCCGATGCGGGCTACGGTTCGGACGAGAACTATGGCGTATTACAGCAAAAAGGCATTGAAGCTTATATCAAATACAACACGTTCGACCAGGAACAAAATAAAGGCATCAAAGCATTCGGTAATGACAGTTTGCACTATAATGAACAGGAAGATTACCTGGTATGTCCGATGGGACAACACATGCAGCATATCGGCACCGGGCAGCGGGTCACCACATCCGGCTATGTGCAACTGATCAGCCGCTATCAGGCGCAGAATTGTGAAAACTGCCCCATGCGGGGCGTTTGTCACCAAGCAGCCGGTAACCGCGTGGTGGAGATCAACCACAGCCTTAGAATACACAAGCAGATAGCGAAAGAAAGATTGAATACCGAACAGGGCATCAAATACCGAAAGCGACGGCCCGCAGATGTCGAACCGGTGTTCGCCAACCTGAAGCATAATCACGGCTTCAGGCGATTCCTGCTGAAGGGAATGTCCAAAACCGAGGTCGAAATAGGGTTATTATCCATCGCACATAACCTCAGAAAGTGGAAAGCCTGATAAAAAAGGCTTTTTATCCGATAAAAACACCTGAACCAACTCAAAAAAATCGAAAGCAGGCTGATACAGTCCCGCTTTCCTAATAACTCATCTAAATCGGCATCAACGAAAAAACCGCCTCATAATTGACTTATGAGACGGCCTCATTGGTAGAATAATAAGTGAGTTTATGCGCGTGCCATAGGTACGCAATATCATATACCGTACCTACGGAGCGGCGTTGGTATTTCTCATTTTCTTCTACCGATATTTAACCCCCGATGGGGTTGTTTTTATCATCGGTCCAAGGCTATATCCACCTAAAATGGCATACGTTTCAAACTTATGTGGCTGTGCGCATAGCTGCGGTAGGGATTGAAACGGATACCGGCCCTGTGGCTAAGGCCCGTGCAGTATGAGTGAAAAGCCCGGGCCGCAGGCAACGCCCGTATTTCCAGCCTATACCTTCCTGATATCATCCAACCTCATATGTTAATATCACCTAAAATTCATATTACTAATCAATTAGTTAATATTGTGTAAAATAGATGGGGCATTTGCAATTAATAAAACATAATTTGTATAATTGTTATTGAATGAGAGACGGCGGTAATGGCTGTCTCTTTTTATTTACATTAGCAAAAACAATAAAGGCACAACTATTGATGTTTAGTATTAACCCCGATTTAAAGACCACAAAAGATATGTTTAAGAAACTATATATAGCATTAATGTTGGGCTCGGCTTTAGCATGTAAAGCGGCCCCGCCAAAGTTTGTTAAGGTACCCGGATCTAACGATATACAGCCCGATGAGCAGCAGGCTGTTGTTTGCAAGTGGGTAACCACGCTTATTTCAGGCTATAATTACAAAAAGGTGCCGCTGAACGATTCTATATCCACGCTGATCTTTAATAAGTACATTAAAACGCTGGATGAGAACCATAACTACCTGCTGGCATCGGACATTGCCGATTTTGAAAAATACAAAACCGTACTGGACGATGACCTGAAGGGCGGCAACCTGAACGATGCCTTTTACATTTTTAACGTTTACCAAAAGCGTTATAACGAACGTGTAAAATATTCGCTTACGCAGATAGATAAGAACTTCGATTTTAACAAGAACGAAACATTTACCTACGACCGCGAGAAGCTGCCATGGGCGGCATCGGTTACAGAGATGGACGCCTTATGGACACAGCGTGTAAAATACGATCTGCTGAACCTGAAGCTGGCCAGCAACGATATGGCGGCTAACCGCGTGAAGTTGAAAAAACGTTACGAGGACCTGCTGGCGAACTCGAACAAGTTAAACAACCAGGATGTGTTCCAGATCTTTATGGATGCGTTTACCGAAACTATAGACCCGCATACCAATTATTTTAACCCGGCCAACGCGGCTAATTTCAATATCGATATGTCGCGCTCGCTGGAGGGTATCGGCGCTACGCTACAATCGGAAAACGACTATGTAACGGTTAAAACCATTGTTGCGGGTGGTCCGGCTGATAAGAGCCATCAAATTGAAGTGGGCGACCGCATTGTAGGCGTTGCACAGGGAAAGGACGGCGAATTTTCGGACGTGATAGGCTGGCGCATTGAAAATGCCATCGCGCTGATCCGTGGTAACAAGGGTACCATCGTAAGGCTGAAGATCTTGCCTAAAGGCAAATCGGCTACCGATAAGCCAAAAATGCTGGAATTGATGCGCGAGAAGATCATCCTGAAGGATCAATCGGCCCAAAAAGAGATACGCACTTATAATAACAATGGCAAGCAGGTTAAAATAGGTATCATTTCGGTACCGGCGTTCTACGTAGATTTTAACGCTTACAAAGCCGGCGACCAAAATTATAAAAGCACCACCCGCGATGTGCGCCTGATACTGGATACGCTGAAGAAAGCAGGCGTTGATGGTATTGTGATGGACCTGCGCCAAAACGGCGGCGGTTCGCTGATGGAGGCTATTGAACTGACGGGCTTATTTATTAAAACCGGCCCGGTAGTGCAGGTGCGCGATACCCGCGATAAAATTGAGGTTGATGAAGACGAAGACCCATCGGTAGCATGGAGCGGCCCGCTGGCCGTAATGGTCGATCGCTTTAGCGCTTCGGCCTCCGAGATCTTCTCGGGCGCGATACAGGATTATGGCCGCGGCCTGATCGTTGGTTCGCAAACCTATGGTAAGGGTACTGTGCAAAACGCTATCGATCTGGACAAGGCTATCCCTCCGGCTGTTAAGGATATGATTGCCAGCCTGGTTAAAAAAGCTACCGGCGGTAAGGATGTTAAAATAACCAAAGGCGGTGTAGCCAATGGCGGCGAAAGCGCGTTTGGCCAGTTAAATCTTACCATCGCTAAATTCTACCGTATCAGCGGCGGCTCAACTCAGCATAAAGGAGTAACACCAGATGTGAAATTCCCGTCGGTTATCCCGATGGATAAATATGGCGAGGATACCGAACCATCGGCATTGCCTTATGATATGGTGCCCAAAAGCAATTATACTAAGGTAGGCGATTTTACCACAGTGCTGCCGCAGCTGACCAAATTGCACGACCAGCGCATGGCAAACAACCCAAGCTATAAATATCTGCTGGAAGACCTGGCCGAATTTAAAAAGCGCGATGCCGAGAAAAGCACTACGCTGAACGAAGCAGCACTGAAACAAGAACGAGAAGCCGACGAGCAAAAAACCTTTGAACGTAACAACCTTAAGCGTGTTGCTGTGGGCCTGCCATCGCTTAAAAAAGGCGAGACCGCTAAGGCTGCCGACAGGTTGATGCCAAGCTCGAAAAACAAAACCGACCTTGACTTTTTAAAGGTGGAAGCCGGCCAGATCCTGACCGACTATATTAGCCTGGATAACAAATACAGCACGGTGGTGAAACCGTAATTAGAGATTAGGCCTGCGATACTTAATATATGAATCCCGCTTCGGCGGGATTTTTTTGTTTGTACAGGCAACCATAAGTAAAAATTATATCGGCCTGTATAAAACCCTGATTTAATATAAACGAATTTCATTTAACCAATAAGCAACCATTGGGTGGTTTTTAACGGTATTCATTAGGTACAGTTTATTATAAAACTAATCTTACCTCTAAATGAAAACATTTAAAACCAGCTATTTACTAATAGCATTTGCCTTTGTGGCATTATTGAGCACATCGTGCAAAAAAGATAACAGTAACGGCACGCAGCCAACAGTGGTAACCGGCGTACAAATAAGCATCAATGCCAAACTGGGCAATATCATTACCGATAATAATGGCATGTCGCTTTACTTCTTTTCCAAAGATGTGGCCGGCGCGTCGGCCTGTGTGGATGGTTGCGCCATTACCTGGCCACCATTTTACAAAGAAAACCCATCTATCGGCACCGGTTTGGCCACATCGGATTTTGGCGTAATTAACCGCACCGATGGTACTAAGCAAACCACTTACAAGGGTTGGCCGCTATACTATTACAGTAAGGATGCCGCGGCCGGCGATGTGAATGGCGATGCTTTTGGCAACCTTTGGGCCATTGGCAAGGCCGATTACAGTGTGATGTTCGGCAACACGCAGTTGATAGGGCACGACGGTGTGTCCTATAATGATCAGGGTATAGGCGGTACCGGCGCATCAACTTTTTTAACCGATGCCAACGGCCACACGCTGTATGAGTTTACCCGCGATACACACAATACCAACACCTTTACCAAGGCCGACCTGAGCAATAATACCGTTTGGCCCATATTTGAAATAAGCGCTGTGGGCAGCATCCCAACCGTGTTTGATAAAACGCTGTTTACTACGGTAACCATTTTTGGTAAAAGCCAGCTGATATACAAGGGCCACCCGCTATACACCTTTGGGCAGGATGCCGGCGTACGCGGCAGCACCAAAGGCGTAAGCTTCCCTACACCGGGCGCAGCCATTTGGAAGATAAACAACAACGCGACTATTGCTTTATAATTTCCTGTTTTTATGTTAGATGCGGATGGGTGGCGCGCGGCTGCCCATCCGTTTTTTATTTTTGATGATATGCTGACCAACATATCTATGGCTTTTTTTAGGTTTGCCACTAATGGAACATGTACTGGATAACCCGGCCTGGAGCGCGCTGCTATCGGGCAATAAAAACCTGGCCCTCGGCACCGATGCGGTTAAATATTTTGATGCCGAAGTTTCGCCCTTTGTTGGCTTCGCCGAAAATAATGCGGAAAGCTTCCGGGCACTGTATGATATGGTGCCGGGTACCAGTCCGCGCGGATTTATTAGTCCGGTAGAAATGAAGATCCCTGCCGGATGGAGGATACTGGCCAAAATAAAATGCCCGCAAATGATCTTCGGGGGAAAGGCGACACCGACTGGCAATGCGAATATCATCCCCTTAACGTTGGAACATGTACCCCCAATGCTGGCCTTAACCAAACTGACCAACCCCGGCCCGTTCGCGCAGCGCACCATTGAGTTTGGCCATTACACGGGCATTTTTGCCGGCGATCAGCTGGTGGCCATGGCCGGGCAGCGTATGCATGCTTTTAATTATGCCGAGATCAGCGCCGTGTGCACCCATCCCGACCATTTGGGTAAAGGTTATGCCCGGCAACTATTGCTACACCAGGCCGCCCGTATCCAGGCCGCGGGCAATGTACCCTACCTGCATGTGCGGGATGATAACGAACGGGCGATAAAAGTTTATGAAGGTATTGGCTTTGTGACACGCAGGCATATCTATTTTTATATTATTCAGAAGCAATAGCAGAGCGGGTGGACTCACCCCGACGACGCTGCGCTGGTCGGCCCTCTCTTCGCTGCGCGAAAAGAGGGTAGGAGCAATACTGAACAATCTATACCCCTCTTTCCGCAAAGCGGAGAGAGGGTGGTCGAGCGAAGCAACGACCGGGTGAGTCAAATAGTCGGCGCGCTAATCGTTTAAGTTACTCTGTTAAATATTGTTAATTATCAATCACTTAGTTGATGTATTGCGCGATGTTATTTAGGTTAGCATTACCAAATACCATCACCTATGTTAAAAAACTACTTCAAAATAGCCTGGCGCAATATCTTAAAAGGACGCTTTTATTCGCTGGTCAATATCATCGGTCTTTCGGCGGGTATCGCGTTTACACTCTTGATCGGTGCTTACATTTACGGCGAACTGCAAGTAAACCGCCAGCTAAAAGATGCCGATAATCAATACATCGTACTAAGCAAGTGGAAAGACCCCAACATGGGTTACCCGCTCACCACCACCGCCGAGTTGCCCCGTGCACTGAAGCGCACGTATTCTAATCTTGTTGCCAATTATTACCGCTGGGATGGCGTATCGTCCACCGTATCAAAAGGCGATAAGCACTTCCGTGAAGCCCTGCAAATAGGCGACAGCACCATGCTGAAAATGTATGGCTTCAAGCTGATGCATGGTGATAGCCGCACGGCGCTGAATGATCCCTTTTCTGTAGTGATCACGCAAAATATTGCCGTTAAATATTTCGGTAAAACGGATATCGTCGGGCAAACCATCAACATCGAAAATTTTAAAGGCGGTAAGCACGATTTTACCGTTTCGGGCGTGCTGGATAAAACACCTACCAATTCGGTTACCGATTTGGTTACCAATACCGGCGTGTTTATGTCGGCTGGCGCGGCAAACTTTATGGGCCGGTTTATGGATGGCTGGAACAATACCGGCATAGCGGGCTACGTGCAACTGCAAAAAGGCATCAACCCCAAGCAACTGGATAAGCCGATGCTTGATCTGATCAAAAAGAACACCGCGCCACAAATAGCCGCCAATATGACGCCGTATTTAGTGCCACTGAAGGATTATTACCTCGACGCGGGCAACGGCACCGTAAAGCGCATGATATACACCATTTCGTTCATCGGGCTGTTTATTTTGCTGATGGCCGTTATCAACTTTATTAATATGTGCATTGCCCGTTCGTCAACCCGTATGCGGGAGATGGGCATCCGCAAGGTATTGGGTGGTAGGCGCAAGCAATTGATCTGGCAGTTCCTCACCGAATCGGTTTTACTGGTATTGCTCTCTACCTTGATGGCCATGCTATGGTACCTTATCGGGCGACCGTTCTTTAGCGATATGGTTGGGCGTGAGGTGTTGGGTTTGTTCTCGTTCCCGCTTTATTTCTATCTTATTCCGCTTGCACTCGCGGTATTTATCGGTTTGATGGCGGGCGTTTATCCCGCGCTGGTGTTATCGTCGCTCCGTTCGGTCGATTCGCTGAAAGGCAAGCTAAGCATCCGCGAAAATATCTTTACCCGTAAAACGCTGGTGGCGGTGCAGTTTGGGATAGCCATTGTGGTGCTTATCAGCTCGTTTGTTATTTCGCAGCAAACTAATTTGTTCTTCAATGCCGATCTGGGCTTCGACCGTAGTTATGTAGTTTACGCCTCGCTGCCGCGCGATTGGTCGAAGCAGGGTATTGACCATATGGAGAGCATCAGTCGTGAACTGAAGCAGATCCCGCAGGTGAGCAACGTCAGTCTTTCATGGGAGATTCCCGACGGCGCTAACATGGGCAATACCCCCGTTTACCTGCCCGGTGCCGATTCGCTACGTGCGCAATCGGGCCAGATCTTAACTACTGATAACCAGTATGCCGCCACTTATGGCATCAGTTTAAAGGCAGGTACATTCTTTACGCCGGCCTTTTCTCCGGGTGATGAAAACAAGGTGGTCATCAACCAAACGCTGGCCAAATCATTGGGTTGGGCCGATCCGGAAAAGGCTATCGGCAGACAACTGCGTATGCAGGGTTATCCACCAAACTTTGTGGTTTGCGGAGTGACCAAGGATTTTAACTTCGGATCGATGAAGGGGCGCATCCCGCCTATCGTATTCCTGAATGTGAATTATACCAACCTGTACCGCTACTTCTCGGTAAAACTGAACGGCAATAACATCCAGCAAAGCATCGCCGCCCTGCAAACCGGCTGGAACAAGCTGTTGCCTGGCGCGCCGTTTGAATATAAGTTTGTGGATGATGCCATCCAGAAGCTTTACACGGTTGAGTTGCAGCTGAAAAAGGCGGCCTATTTGGCCACGATACTATCCACTATTATTGTGCTGCTGGGTGTGTTAGGCCTGATTGCCCTGAGTGTGCAAAAGCGCACAAAGGAGATCGGTATCCGCAAAGTATTAGGTTCGTCGGCAGCGGGTATCAGTGCCTTGTTTTTAAAGGATTTTTTAGTGGTGGTATTGATTGCCGGCTTGGTGGCTTGCCCGATAGCCTACCTGCTGATGCAGCACTGGTTGAATGATTATACGTATAAGATCAGCCTGTCGTTCCAGCCCTTTGTGTTAGCCGTAATGATCCTGACGCTAATAACAGCGGCTATTATTGTGTTGCAAACCATCAGGGCGGCATTGGCTAACCCGGCGGAGAGTTTGCGGAGTGAGTAAATAATTACTACCGTCATGCTGAGCTTAGCGAAGCATCCCCGATAAGCAGAGCAGAAATGCATAGTTTGGGATCCTTTGCTATCGCTCAGGATGACGGGTTTTATATAAAACTTTAATCCCTATCCCTGCTCAACTTACTAAACTGCAACGGATTCTCGTTCAATACCACGTTCTCCCTGCGGTTTTTAACAATGTGCAGTGCGGTAAACAAGGCCTCGCGGAACGATACTTCCGATGCCTTGTTTTGCCCGGCAATATCGTAGGCGGTACCATGATCGGGTGAGGTGCGTACGAAGCTTAATCCGGCCGTATAATTCACGCCCGATTCGAAGGCCACCTGCTTGAACGGGATCAGGCCCTGATCGTGGTACATGGCCAATACGGCATCAAATTTAGCGTAGGTAGCGTTGGCGAAAAAGCCATCTGCCGGGTACGGACCCATGGCCAGGATGCCTAAGGCGCGGGCTTCTTCCAGCGCGGGGGCGATAATGGTTTGCTCCTCGTCGCCTATCAGGCCGTTATCGCCGGCGTGGGGGTTAAGGCCCAGTACGGCTATCTTGGGTTTACGGATCCAGAAATCATTCTTCAGGCTGGCATTCATCAGCTTCAGCTTTGCTGCAATTTTTTCGGTGGTTACCGCGGTGGCTATCTGCGCAACCGGGATATGCCCGGTTACCACACCAACGCGCATAGTATCGCTCACCAAAAACATCAGCGATTCGGGCGCATTATCGCGTTCCTGCAAATATTCGGTATGGCCGGGGAATTTGAAGTTTTCGTTCTGGATGTTATCCTTGTTGATGGGGGCCGTCACCAGGGCGTCAATCTGACCGCTTAGCAGGTCGCTGGTGGCGCGCTCAAGCGAAAGGAAGGCGTATTTGCCACCCACTTCGTTACTTTGGCCAAGGTCTATCTTTACATCTTCTTCCCAGCAGTTGATGATGTTGGCTTTTTTATGATGCGCCTGCGAGGCTTCGGTGATGACGTTAAAGTTAAGGTCGTGCGCGTTTACCGAGCGGCGGTGGAACGAGGCCACCTTGGTATGCCCGTAAACAATAGGGGTGCAATAATCTAAAATAGCCGCGTCGGCCAGGGTTTTAATAATGATCTCCAGCCCGATGCCGTTTACATCGCCTATGCTGATCCCTACTTTTATTTTCTCCATTTTGTATATGAGCTGAAAGCGTAAGGCAGAAAGCCGAAAGCTTTTTACCTGCTTGTTTATAAAGCACTAAGTATTAACAAGTGTGCACAATATGCAAATCTATAACTTTTAGGCATTCTTTCCTGCTTTCTGCCCTGGTCTTTCCGCTTTTGGCTCTTTCGCCTAAAAACCCGACCTTTGCCCCCATGTCTCTCGTTAGCGCTAAAAAACACCTTGGTCAGCACTTCCTGACCGATAAGAATATCGCATCTAAAATAGTGGATAGCCTGCGCTACGGTGGCAAATACACCCGCGTGCTTGAAGTTGGCCCGGGGATGGGTGTACTGTCCGACTTCCTGCTGCAAAAGCCCGGTCTGGAAACCTACCTCATCGATATCGACACCGAATCGTACCTGTTCCTGAAAAAGAAGTACCCGCAGTTGGGCGAGCGACTGATCAACGATGATTTTTTGGAGATGGATTTCGATAAGGTGTCTACCGAACCATTCGGTATTATCGGTAACTTCCCTTATAACATCTCATCGCAAATACTTTTTAAGATACTGGATAACCGCGATAAAGTTATCGAGGTGGTTGGCATGTTTCAAAAGGAGGTGGCCGAGCGCTGTGCCGTTAAACCGGGTAGCAAGGAGTACGGTATCCTGAGCGTGTTTCTGCAAGCTTATTACAAGGTGGAGTACCTGTTCACAGTAAAGGCGGGTGTTTTTAACCCACCACCTAAGGTGCTTTCGGCGGTGATACGCTTAACGCGTAATGATGTTGCGAAGCTGGATTGCGACGAAAAGCTATTTTGGCAGGTGGTGAAGGCCGGCTTTAATCAGCGCCGCAAAACCCTGCGTAACGCGGTATCATCGCTCATTAATAAAGAAAAGATGGTTGATGAACCCATGCTGGATCTTCGTGCCGAACGCTTAAGCGTGGCCGATTTTGTAACACTCACCAATAAAATATCGGCAGCACGATGAAGCAGGTAGTCCTGGCGCTAATACTTTGTGCTTGCTCCCTGATTTTAAGAGCACAAAAATTGGCGTCGGCAGGAATCATTCATGAACAGAAGATATTTCTTAAATACCACGGGTACAATAATATAGACAGTTTGCAGATACCAGTAGTATCAGACAAATACCCACAACTAAAGCAAGCCATAGCCGAACAACTGTTTGATGGCCACAAATCTTATGATATAGTTGAACGCTACGAAGCAGACGGGCATGGCATTACCGGCGTTTGGTACGAGGTCACTTACCAGGATAGCAACATTATCTCGCTTATTATTTATTACGAAACGATGGGTGCGCGCCCGTCGGGGTACCAAAAGTGGCTAACTTATGATATTAATACCGGGCAGCCATACCCTTTAGCTAAGGAGATCGACAAGGCGGGATTAAAGAACATCTTCCTGCAATACAAGCTATTTATACAAAAGGGCATCGCGGCAGCAAGGAAGGACATTGCGCGGGATACCAGCCTGACCGAAAATGAGGTTGAAGCCCTAATGAACTCTTTAAATTACGCTAAAGATAAACTAACGCCCGAAGTGCTGTTTGAAAAATACGTTTTTACCGATAAGGGTGTAAGGCTATCATCGGCCGATGTATTACCGCATGCCGTCAGGAATTACGACATTGAACGTAACTGGCTGATCCCTTATCAAAAATTGAGGCCGTTCCGCACCTACACCGGGATGGTGATAAAATAATAGCGAATTGACCTTGCATATGGGTTGCCGAAACAAGTTCGGCATGACTCTTTATTTATATCGCCAGTGATGTTTGCCCCATGTGGCTTTCCTTCACCTTTTCGGCTACGCGTTTAATGAACAGATAGTTTGTTGCGCCGCCAATAAGGCCACCTACTACAGGTACCAGGCGCTCGGCGGTGCGGGTTCCGAACATCAGCAACAGTTTTTCAGCTACGCTTTCCATCATGGTTTTTGAGAGGGCAATGCCGGCTTCTACCTTTAGCGATGTGGCCACCATGCGCATAAATTCATCAAACCCGAAGTGGTAGCTGCCCTGGTTAGCATACATAATGGCCATGGTAACCCTAAATTGCTGGGTGATGAGGTTGGCCATATCTACCGGCATACCAATCACCATAGTTATCATACCGCCGCTGCCCGATATTACGCCCGAACCGGCCGCCAGGTAAGCGCATTGATCGATGAATTTATCCAGCCCCATCGTATCCACCCCTTTCCTGATCTTCAGTTGATCGATATGATCAAAGATCTGCTTAAAACCTTGTTCGGATAATTTGGCGGCCTGCCCCTTAAGGCTGTTGCTTAGCTTTTTAAATTGAAATGCCTTCATGATATTGCTTCTACACAATACTTAATGCTATTTACGTGCCAGTTTATAAAAAGCTGACATTGTGCCAAAAGCCAACTGTGCTGCTACTGTGCTGATGGCTAAAATATATTTGCAACATGTTGTGTAATGTATCTACATTTACTTAACAATCGCATACCGGTGTACCCTCCCCGATCCCTAAAAATCCTCCCGGAATTAAACAGGCAGGCGGTTGATCAAAATCATATATAAACACAAAAACCATGTACTTAAGTATTATTGCAGTTATTGCACTTGTTTTAGCAGGTATGGGCATTCGTATTGCCCAGGAATATCAACGTGCTATTGTTTTTAGGCTGGGGCGCTATTATGCCACCAAGGGGCCGGGCCTGTATTTTATCATCCCCTTTATTGATACGCAAATGAAGGTGGATATCCGTACCCGCACTGTTGACCTGGAGCAGCAGGAAACCATTACCAAGGATAGCGTGACTATTAAAGTAAACGCCGTACTGTGGTTTCGCGTGGTTAACCCCGAGGATGCCATTATTAAGGTAGCCAACTACAACCAGGCGGTCTACCAGTTTTCGGTTACGGCGCTGCGCAATATTATTGGTCAGCACCTATTAGATGAGGTGCTGCGCGAACGTGAGCAGATCAACGCTACGCTGCAAAAAATTGTCGATTCGGCAACCGAATCGTGGGGGATTAAGATTGAAATGGTGGAGATGAAGGATGTGGAGATCCCCGAAAGCATGCAGCGCGCCATGGCCCGCGAAGCCGAAGCCATCCGCGAAAAGCGCGCCCGTATCATCAAGGCCGAAGCCGAGTTGGAAGCATCTATTAAGCTTACCCAGGGCGCCAAGCAAATGGAGGGCAGCCCGATTGCGCTTGAATTGCGCCGTATGCAAATGCTGAGTGAGATTGGTATCGATAATAATACCACTACCGTGATGCTGATCCCATCAGACTTTACCACTGCCGCCCGGAGCTTTACCGAGATGGTGAACATGCAGAAGGGTCCGCTCCCTGCTAAAGGAGAAGCAGAAAATTAATTTATATGGTTTGGGGAGGGGTATTTAATTAGGCACAAATCTACGATTATTTCGTAGACCTGTGCGGGTGGTTTTTATTTGCCCTGTTGTTTGTAGCCTCACCATGGCCGTTAACTTAAGTTCTTAAAGACCTCATAGACAATTTCAAAAGCTGCCTTTTTTCCTTTTTTCGGTTCGATCAACAGACTTTTTATAATTGGAAAAAGGAACCTTTCCCACCAATCTTTTAATGGTAATTCACCGGCAACCACACTTCTGATGACTTGGCTATTAAGGCGGGTATGTTTAAAGAATTTCCAAATGGAAAGGGCGTAGGCCGGCTGGTTTTTCCGAATGACGGAATCGACAAAGCGGAATATCTTCCAGTTGATAAATATCCAGATAAATTTGGCGACCAGTTGACACTCCAGCCTTTCAGTCCTGGCAGCCCTTACCTTATGGATGGCAAGCAGCGATTTCCAGGTCTTGAACACGAGTTCGATCTGCCATCTTAAACGATATAGTTGAATGACTTCCGCGGCTTTAAGGGTGGTTATCGGCGTATTTGTAATAAATATGCTGAACCGGCAACGAGACTTATATTCATCGGAAAGAGCGACCTTCTGGCTTTTGGCTCTTTGTTGAGCTATCCGTATCCGTTCGGCCCATACCTGTTCCGGTACGGGAACAGCGATCAGGCGGCAGTTGAAGCCATCCTCCCCGGTTCCGATAGTAACCATTGTTTCGAACTGCAATTTCCCGCTGCGATTCATTTTTTGGTGGAGCGCCGCCCAATCGACAGGCTTGCCCGAACCATGCTGCAGGGGTTTCCATTGCGGATGTAAGCGATTGAGGAAAAAGGCTTGTTCACTCACCACTTTTCTGAGGTATGATGGAGTAACAAAGCCCAGGTCGCGGATATGCAACTCCCCCCTGCCAATACGGTGCAGTGTTTTTTTGGAATGACTTTGGTCATTTTCGGTAGCCCTGGTCAATTCCAGGTTTTCCCAATCCCCGTTTTTGATATCAAAAGCATATTGGATATTCATAATGGATGATACATTGCCGAAGTTTGTAAAACCGGGATAGTCATCCTTGCATTGTGCCGGCAGAGAAAACTTGCAGGAGTCGGCGATCACTACCCGTGAAAACGGCTGCCAGTCGTCCGTCCCTTTGATATTCAGCCTGGATGAGAGTTGTTCGGCCAGCACAAGCTTGAGGAAGTTCAGGCTCTTTGAATTGAACCGCTTATGTAATGCGACTTTGCTAAGAGCGGTTTGGTGCTGCCGGGCCAGGTCGTTGCAGCAGTCCTGCAAACTGAGTTGCCCATGATCAAGACCACTGAACATCAATGTATCGATAAACTCGTCGGGTTTAAGCTTGGACCTCCGTTGCAGAAATCCGCTTTGCCGCGCAAACACATCAAGTTTGTCGCGATCAAGCGTATTAGTAATACTGTCCTGTAAGGGCGTGATAATGCCATCAACAAATGCGTCGCGGCTGAAGATAAAAGGAGCTTTTCCCGAAGAAAATGACACCTTTTTTCAAAAAAAAGTTATCTTTATGTAAGAAAAGGGCGGTAATTGCCTCGAAAACAAACCGCCCTTTTTAATAAAAAATAATCAAACAAATATGGGAAAATCTAATAGGTTTCGCCCACCGGCGGAGCCATCTCACGCCACTATCTCAAAAAAAATCTTTCTGAAAATCCTTAAGTTAACGGCTATGGTAGCCTCACAAACAACTCCTAAAATATTTTAATGGCCTGCATGTCGCCTGTGGGGACACAGGCAATGGGGTAGATAGGATGAGGAAAAGATCTATATCGTTATCGCAGCCTTAACCAAATAAGGCAAGATCTCTTTTTGAAAGGAAACAAAATTCTTCCGCACGTCCGAATCGCTTACAGAGGTAAATGCGAAGCTGAATACGATACTTTTGCTGCATTTAATCAGGAAGCGCAGGCGCTGCATATAACTTTCGTGCTTGCGGATGCCGCCCAGTTGGGCAAACGAGGCGATGAGTAATTCCTCAAGTTCGTTACTCAGGTTTTTCAAAAACTCCTGCGAGTTGGTTGATTCGCGGATGAAATCCCAGCCGATGAACTCGTTGCAAACAGTGTACGAGAGGCGGCTGGTTTTGATGATGAGGTTGCTCAGGTGGGCTTCCTCGTCCATATCGGGGCTGTCGGTATTGATCAGTTCATCAACACTTACGCGGATGTAATCCATCAGCAGCGAGTGCAGCACAGCCTCCTTGCTATCGAAATATTTATAGATGGTAGCCTTGGCTATTTTGGCGCGCTTGGCAATCTCGTTCACGCTGGTTTTATGGTAACCAAACTTGCGGAACAGGTCCTGCGCGGCCCTTTTTATGCTATCCTTAATTTTGTCGGCTTCCATGCGTTTTAGTTGGTAACAAATAGTTGGAAATTACTAACATACGCATCATATGTCCGTAAAGATTTGCTGGCCGGCGCTTTTACCGGCGAACCATCGTTTAACGAGAACTTCGAGCCGCTGCAGGGATCGGTAACCGTAAAGCCCGTATCATCAATCGTAACAGCGCATTTGTTCTGTGGCTGGTAACTGCTGCAACGGTCGTAAGCGTGATATTGCCCCGCCGCATCGCGATAAAGCAGTAAACCGGCAATGCCATAACCCGAAACCACCACGGCGCTACCGGGGCTGTTAAGCTTATTGATACGCGTGTCCGAAAGGGCGGCCTGGAAATTTACGGGTATGCTGGGTATAATGTCGCCACTATCCTTTCCGCACGAAAATGCGGTGAATAAAATAACAACAACTATACCCAGCTTCCTTTTCATCACTAAATAATTTCTGTTTTAAACTGCTTTAAAAAGCGTGTATCGTTCTCAGAGAATAAACGCAGATCGCGGATAACCCATTTAAGGTTGGCAATACGTTCGATACCCATACCAAACGCAAAACCGGTGTATTTCTTGCTGTCGATGCCGCAATTTTCCAGTACGTTAGGGTCAACCATGCCGCAGCCTAATATCTCTACCCAGCCGGTGTATTTACACATGTTACAGCCCGAGCCCTTGCAGATGGTACACGAGATATCCATCTCGGCCGATGGTTCGGTGAACGGGAAGTACGATGGGCGGAAACGTACTTTAGTGCCTTCGCCATACAACTCCTGCACAAAGTGGTAAAGCGTTTGCTTCAGATCGGAGAATGACACGTTCTCGTCGATATACAAGCCCTCTACCTGGTGAAAGAAACAATGCGCGCGGGCCGAGATAGCCTCGTTACGATAAACACGGCCCGGCATAATAGCGCGGAACGGTGGTTTACCGTTCTCCATCATGCGCACCTGTACCGATGAGGTATGCGTACGCAGGGCGATATCGTTACCATCATCCTTTTTAATAAAGAAGGTATCCTGCATATCACGTGCCGGGTGTTCGGCCGGGAAGTTAAGGGCCGAGAAGTTATGCCAGTCGTCCTCAATTTCAGGGCCTTCAGCCACTACGAAGCCCAAACGTTTAAAAATATCGATGATCTCATTACGCACCAGCGATAGCGGGTGGCGCGAACCAACAGTATAGCCTTCGCCAGGCAGGGTAAGGTCCATATCGGTACCGCCGCTATGGCTTTCCGACTCGAAGGCCTCCTTGTACTCGTTAAACTTAGCCTCGGCCAATTGCTTAAACTGGTTGAGCACCTTACCCAGCACACGCTTTTCCTCGGGGCTAACCGCCTTGAACTGCTCGAACAGGTCCTTCACGATGCCTTTGGTACCCAAATATTTTATACGGAACTCTTCCAGCTGCGCCGGGTTGGCCGGTGCAAATTCGTCTATCTCTAATGTATACTGGTTAATCTGGTCTTGCATTGTATTATAATATCGTTCTTAAAAATTGTTCGGCAGTCAATACCGGGATGGTTGAATGTTTATAATCCTTTAAGTTACGTGTTAGGATAAAGTCGCACTTGTTTTGCATCGCAATATGGTATTGAATGCTGTCTTCAAAATCAGAATGATCACTACTTACTGCTAATAATATATGTTGTTTTTCAAATGGAAAAACTTTAAGAATATCGGTCACATTTTTTATGATATCCTTTGCTGTTGCCTTATTTACATGTTTTCTTATCAGATAATGAACATTAGCGAGTATCAGTGCGGATGTTGTTAATTCATATTCCGGAAAAACGCCATCAAACAATACCTGACTATACTTGAAAAATGGCTGGCGTTGAAAAATTAGATCTAAGATAATGTCGCTATCAATAAAGACTTTTTTATAGATCATATTTCTTCTCTAAATATTCATGCCTGGCATCGCTTGCAAGTTTCTTCAGATCAGTATTTTTTGAGATATTAATCTTTATAACGCCGGTAAGCGATTTGATCTTATCTGATATTTCGATATTGTTCAATTTTGCTAAGAAATCGTCATCTTCAGTTATTTGATCGCTATCTATTTTTTCGCTCACAAATTCTGAAAACAGCTTAGATAAGCTGGTTTTGTGCTTGGCAGCATATCTTTTGGCTCTATCAACAAAAGCATCTTCAACGCTCAAGGTTAGTTTTGTACTTGCCATAACTCCAATCTTTATACGTGCAAATATAAATAATTTATACGTATAAGTTATTTAATCACCCCCAATTCCTTACCCACCTTGGTAAAGGCCGCTATTGCCTTATCCAAATGATGCCTATCGTGCGCTGCGCTGATCTGTACGCGGATGCGGGCTTTGCCCTGCGGAACTACCGGGTAATAAAACCCGATCACATAAATGCCTTCTTCCAGCATTCTGGCGGCAAAGGTTTGGGATAGTTTGGCATCGTACAGCATAACCGGCACAATAGGGTGCACGCCAGGTTTAATGTCAAACCCTGCGGCGGTCATCTGCTCGCGGAAGTATTGGGTATTGCCTTCCAGTTTATCGCGCAGCCGGGTGGTCTCGCTCAGCATATCCAGTACCGCAATCGATGCACCGGTGATGGCCGGGGCCAACGTATTACTGAACAGGTACGGACGCGAACGCTGACGCAGCATATCGATGATCTCTTTACGGCCTGATGTAAAACCACCCGATGCGCCGCCCAATGCTTTACCCAAGGTGCCGGTGATGATATCGATACGGCCCATTACGTTATGGTGTTCGTGCGTGCCGCGACCGGTTTTGCCCATAAAGCCTGAGCAGTGACTTTCATCTATCATTACCAGGGCGCGGTACTTATCGGCCAGGTCGCATATTTTATCAAGCTGGGCGATGGTACCATCCATACTAAATGCGCCATCGGTAACAATGATGCGGTGGCGGCAGCCTTGGGTAGCTTTTAATTTTTCTTCCAGGTCGGCCATGTCATCGTGCTTGTAGCGTTGACGTTGCGCTTTGCAAAGGCGTACGCCATCTATGATAGAAGCGTGGTTCAACTCATCGGATATAATGGCATCTTGCTCATTAAACAGTGGTTCGAATACGCCGCCATTGGCATCAAATGCGGCAGCGTAAAGTATGGTATCTTCGGTGCCTAAAAATTCGGCTATTTTTTGTTCCAGCTGTTTGTGAATGTCCTGCGTGCCACAAATAAAGCGTACCGACGACAGGCCATAGCCGTGCGTGTCCATTACTTTTTTAGCGGCTTCTATAACTTTGGCATTGCCCGAAAGCCCAAGATAATTATTAGCGCAGAAGTTAATTACTTCCTGCCCGCCCTGCACGATGATATCGGCACCCTGCGGCGAGGTGATAATGCGTTCGCGTTTATACAATCCGGCTTTTTCAATTTCGGCCAATTCCTGTTCAAGCACAGGCTTTAAAGTATCATACATAAGCTGATGGTTTTAATTGGCAAAATTAAACATTTTATAAGCCTCACCCAAACCCTCTCCACAGGAGAGGGCTTAAAAAGTTATAAAGTCTCCCCTTTGGGGGAGATTTAGAGGAGGCTAACCGCATTGCCTGCATTTTATTATGCGTACATACAAACATTTAGTGTGCAAACCTGCTTATGTGATGTAATGAAGCCGTTTTTATTACTGTTGATGGTTTGGGGTATAGCTTTGCATACATCGGGGCAAACCTACCAGCTATCGGGCCGGGTTACCGATATGCAGGGGCAACCTATAGGCTTTGCATCGGTGTATATTAAAAATACTACTTACGGTACTTCTGCAAACGAGAACGGCAATTATTCCTTTGATCTTAAACCCGGCACATACGATGTGGTATACCGCTTTGTGGGTTATAAACAGCGGATAGAGAATATCAGTATTAGCAGCAGCGATGTGCATCGCGATGTAAAGATGCTGGCCGATAGCTTTATCCTTAAAACTGTAGTTGTGCGAGGTAAAAGAGGTGATGCCGGCCGGGAAATTATGCAGCACGCCATCGAAAAACGGGCCTACTATCTAAACCAGGTAAAAGCATACAGTGCAACGGTTTACATTAAAGGTGTACAAAAGCTGCTAAAATCGCCTAAAAAATGGTTGGGCAGGGATGTGGCCCGGGTATTGGAACTGGACAGTAGCGGTAAAGGCATCCTTTACCAATCCGAATCGCTTTCTACTTACGATTTTCAGCAGCCCAAAAAAGTGAAAGAGGTGATGATCGCCTCGAAGACGGCGGGGCAGAATAGCGCTTTCAGCTATAATAAAGCGTCGGACATGGAGGTGAATTTTTATCGCAGCCTGTTTCATGTGCAAGGTTTAAGCCCCCGTGGATTCGTATCACCGGTAGCATCCGAGGCCATGTTTTTTTACAACTATAAACTTTTGGGTTCTACTACCGAAAATGGTTACACCATTCATAAGATACAGGTGATCCCCAAGCGCACGCACGACCCGGTTTTTCGCGGGGTGATCTATATTGTTGATGGCGACTGGCGCATTTACGGCACCGACTTACTGATCACCAAAGACGCCAATATTAATTTGGTGGATACCTTAGAGATCAGCCAGCAATACATCCCCGTAAGAGATAGCATCTGGATGCCGGGATCGGTACAGTATAATTTTAAGGGCGATGTGCTGGGTTTTAAATTCGAGGGGTATTATGCGGGCATCTACAATAACTACAATCTTGATCCGCAATTTCCGGAAGGGCATTTTAATGGCGAGATCATGCGGATAGATACCGCCGCCAATAAAAAGGATGATGCCTATTGGGCGCAAACCCGCCCGTTGCCGCTTACCCCGCAGGAGATGCGCGATTACCGGAAAAAGGACAGTACGGCTACTATCAGGCAATCGCTGCCCTATCTCGATTCGGTTGAGCATGCCAGTAACCAATTAAGCCCGTTCAATTTTACAGTTACGGGGTACAAATATTCCGACCGGAAAACAGGCGAGGTGCTTTACTTTTATCCATTTTATCAAACCATTTATTATAACACAGTTGAAGGATATGGCCTGATACCTAAAGTGAAATTTACAAAAACTTTTGAGGATGGCCGTTACTATGCCATTACCCCCACGGTACGCTACGGTTTCGCCAACAAAATGTTCAATGCCAATATTAACCTGGCCTATAATTACGATCCGCCGCACCAGGGCATGCTTTTCGGGGCGTTTGGCAGCGATATATTAGACCTGAGTGATGCAGGCACCCGTTCGCTTACCTTCAATACCTTAAGTTCGTTACTGAACGAGAATAACTTTGTGAAATACTACCGCTCGCGCTATGCCAAACTGGGTTACCAGCGCGAACTGGCCAACGGTATCCTGTTCAACGGCGAGGCATCATACGCTATCCGCGATCAGCTGTATAATACATCCGCCAATCATATCTTCGATAATAAGAATAAAGAATATACATCCAACAATCCGGTAACGCCGCTGGCCGAAACACAACTGTTCCCCCATCATAACGCGTTAACCTTAAAAGCATCGTTATTGCTCACTTTCGATCAGCAGTATGTTACCCGACCCACAGGCCGTGTTTACGAAGCGCCTGAACTGCCACAATTACGCTTGAACTACCGCAAAGGCATATCGGGCGTGAATTATGACTTTGCCTCGGCCGACCTTTTCGACGACCGTTTTTCGTTAGGCCTGTTCGGGTTTACGGCTTATAAGATCTCGGTGGGTAAATTCTTTAACCGCAGTACGCTGTACTTTATGGATTATAACCACTTTGTGGGCAACCAGGGTAGCGTATTCGATCCTGATATCGGCAACTTCCACTTCCTGCCGTTTTATACCTACAGTGCCAATAACGAATATGTGGAGGCGCACTGGGAGCATAACTTTACCGGCAATATCTTCAATTACATTCCGGGCCTGCGTAAGCTAAAGCTGGAAGAGATAGTAGGGGTAAACTACTTGACCGAATCGAACAAGAATAATTACTACGAGTTTTACTTCGGGGTTAAGCGCCTGTTCTTCCGTTTTGATTATGGTTTTGCTTATGATGGGAATAATAAGCTAACCCAGGGCATCAGGATATTTTATGGGTTGAAATAATGCGTCGGAAACCTCCTAAACGAATTGTCGATAGAGCAGGCGTTGGGAAAAGAAAAGGGCGCGAAAGAGAAATCTTGTACGCGCGACAAGTATGTCGTATAAGATTTCTCACCCTTACCCAGCTTTTCGCCACCCTCCAAGGGATTCGAAATGACAAACTTTTTTACATAAAAAAGGCGGACCAAATCTGGCCCGCCTTTCGCTATTCGTTTTTTAGATACTACTTCAAATCAAACCTGTCCAGGTCCATTACCTTGGCCCAGGCCGCGGCAAAGTCGTGCACAAATTTTTCTTTGGCGTCGTTGCTGGCGTAAACTTCTGCCAATGCGCGTAATTCAGCGTTCGATCCGAATGCCAGGTCGGCGCGGGTGGCGGTCCATTTCAGGGCGTTGGTGGCGCGGTCGCGGCCTTCAAACATATCTTGTGCATCAGACGTGCTGCTCCAGGCGGTGCCCATATCCAGTATGTTCACAAAAAAGTCGTTGCTTAATGTACCCACCGTATGGGTTAAAACACCGTGGCTCGAGTGATCGAAGTTGGTAGCCAGTGCGCGCATGCCGCCAACAAGAACAGTCATTTCGGGCGCGGTGAGGGTTAGCAATTGGGCTTTATCCACCAAAAATGCTTCGGCCTTATCGGCATAGCGTGGTTGTATATAATTGCGGAAACCATCAGCAACAGGCTCCAGCGCGTCGAATGATTCTACATCTGTTTGCTCTTGTGTAGCATCGCCGCGGCCCTGCGAGAATGGTATGCTGATGGTGTGGCCCGCGTTTTTGGCTGCCTGTTCAACACCGGCAATACCGCCCAAAACAATCACATCCGCCAGCGATACCGCTTTGCCAAACGATTTTTGTACGCCTTCCAGCTTTTCTAAAACGGTTGCCAGTTGCGCTGGATCATTCACCTCCCAGGTATTTTGCGGGGCTAAGCGGATACGGGCGCCGTTGGCGCCACCGCGCTTATCCGAACCGCGGAAGGTTGATGCAGATGCCCAGGCGGTGCTAACCAGTTGAGATACGGATAAGCCCGAGTTAAGCAAATGGTTTTTTAGGGTGGCGATGTCCTCGTCGCTTAACTGCGGGTTGGTGTTTGCCGGGATAGGGTCCTGCCAGATCAATACTTCGGCAGGTACCTCAGCGCCAAGATAACGCGAACGCGGACCCATGTCACGGTGCGTCAGTTTAAACCAGGCACGCGCAAAGGCATCAGCAAACTGATCGGGGTTTTCATAAAAGCGTTTGGAAACTTCCGCATAAGCAGGGTCAACTTTTAAGGCCAGATCGCTGGTCAGCATGGTTGGGGCATGGCTTTTTTCGCCGTCGTGGGCATCGGGTACGGTATTGGCACCAGCGCCGCCTACTGGTTTCCACTGGAACGCGCCGGCCGGGCTTTTGGTTAATTCCCATTCATATTCAAACAGGTGCTTAAAAAAATCGTGGCTCCATTTGGCAGGGGTGGTTGTCCATGCACCCTCCAGTCCGCTGGTGATGGTATGGCCCGCGTTGCCGCTGCCATAGGTGTTTTTCCAGCCCATGCCCATTTCCACCAGGCCGGCACCGGCGGGTTCCTTGCCAACGTATTGGCCGGCATCGGCAGCACCGTGGGTTTTACCAAAGGTGTGGCCGCCGGCTATCAGGGCAACGGTTTCCTCATCGTTCATGGCCATCCGACCGAAAGTTTCGCGGATATCGCGGGCAGATGCCGCCGGATCGGGGTTGCCGTTAGGGCCCTCGGGATTAACGTATATCAGGCCCATTTGTACAGCCGCCAGCGGGTTTTCCAGTTGGCGGTCGCCTTCATAGCGTTTATCGCCCAGCCATTCCTTTTCAGCGCCCCAATAGGTATCTTCAGATGCTTCCCAAACATCGGCACGGCCACCGCCAAAGCCGAAGGTTTTAAAACCCATCGATTCCAGCGCGCAGTTGCCGGCCAGGATCATCAAATCGGCCCAGGAAAGGTTTTTGCCGTATTTTTGTTTCACCGGCCAAAGCAGGCGGCGGGCTTTATCAAGGTTAGCGTTATCAGGCCAGCTATCAAGCGGTGCAAAGCGCTGCAGGCCGCGACCGCCGCCACCCCGACCATCAGAAATACGGTACGTACCCGCGCTGTGCCAGGCCATACGGATCATAAACGGACCGTAGTGGCCGTAATCGGCAGGCCACCAGCTTTGCGATGTGGTCAGTACATCAACAATGTCTTTTTTAACAGCGTTCAGATCTAAAGATTTAAAGGCTTCGGCATAATTAAAATCCTTATCCATCGGGTCGGACAGGTTAGAGTTTTGACGCAGTACCGACAGGTTCAACTGGTTTGGCCACCAATCGCGGTTACGTGTGCCGCCGCCGGCGGTTTGCTTCAGCTGGCCGTTAAGGAACGGGCATTTACTCTCTGCCTTAGGATGGTGCTCATTAGAAAAATGAAGGGTGTTGTTTTCCATAATCCGGGTTGTTTTTAATTAGATAGATCAAATATAATATAGTTAAATTCTAAAAATAGCAAATATCATATCGAATTTATCGATAGGAAATCGGGCTTGTCTATTCTGGAGTGATTATGGTTATGCAGGCAACCGGCAATCAATTTTTAACGTTTAGTAATTACATTATTAACCCTGGCGCACAATCCGTTAACAATACCCCGCGCAAATGCCCGTTTCAACGTATATTGGTTTTTATTTGATAATTTTATATCAACACCAATTAATTTAAACAAATGCTGATTAACCGAAACATTATTTGCCAGAGTAGTACCGAGTGGGGTGGTAATTATATCAAGGCTTCGGTCGAGATCATGCGGGTATTATCTCAACAGAATAAATTGCTCTTTGTAAACAGCCCCAATACGCTTTCAGAGGTGTTGGCAACCTTACGTGGTAAAAAAAACATTGATATTAAAAAGGCGCTGGGCTTTAAAAACCGGCTGGAAATAATTAATACCGTTGGCGATAGCAAAGCCTACCTGCTTACGCCACCCATAGGTTTAACTATTAATTTTTTACCACCGGTGTTATATAAATTAGGATTAAGGTTTAATGCCTGGCAAGTGCGCCGTAGTGTAAAAAGCGCGTTGCGCAAATTGAACATGAACCACGATTTGGTACATGTGGTGGCCTATAACCCCGGCATGGGCCTGATGAACGGCCGGAAATACGGCGAAAAATCGTTAGTGTACCATTGCTATGATGATATAAACAGCAGCGATGCATGGCTGCGTAAGCATGGTATCTGGCTTGAAAAGGCCTTTATGCCAATGATAGATGGGATAATAGTTACATCGAAAACCCTGTTTAAAATGAAAAGCCCCTTTTGCCCCAACTGCTTTATTGTAAATAATGCCGCCAATTACGATCTGTTTAGTCTCGGCTTTCACCAGGGCGTTACGGGGCAGCAGGTGATTGGTTATATAGGATCGGTAGATGACAGGATTGACTACAGTGTTATGGAACACCTGTTTATAAATATGCCCGATGCGCGCTTTGTGTTTGTAGGCCGTGTATTAAGCCAGCGTGGTTTAGCCGTATTGAAGAAATACCCGAACGTAAGCGTGGAGGGCCCTAAAACCCCGGCCGAATTGCCGGCTTACCTGAAGACATTTTCGTTGGGGGTGATCCCTTTTGTGAACGATACCTTTACCAGTTGTATCTATCCTATGAAGATCAACGAATACCTGGCTTCGGGCTTACCGGTGGTAAGCACCGATTTTGGCGATATGAGCGATTTTAGGGAAGTGGTAAGCATAGTTGAAACTAAAGAAGATTTCCTGCAGCACGTAAAGGATGAGATAGCTGCCGACTCACCCGCGAAACGGCAAGCCCGCCAGGACATAGCCAAACAAAACACCTGGTTGAATCGCGCGCAGGAAATGTCGGACGATATTTTGAAGATAGAAGCGATGGCGGCTGTGAAAAAGGAGTCACAGCTTAATTTATAAAAGGCCCAATTATAGAGATCATACATAATTGGGCCTTATGTTTATGCGCTAAATCAATGGCGTACGGATGGTTTTTACCGGGTTGCCGCGTTGCAAATTGTGATGTTCCATCCAGCGGTTTTGCTGCTGCTCCATCAGTTGCTCGGTTTGCCAAAGCATTACTTTAGTTTGCAACCGCTCAAGGCAAAGCTTTTTATTCTCCAGTTGCGATCGGCTATCCATAGCCAAAACCTGCAAGCCCGACGGGAGGTGGGTACCCCGTACGGCCGTTTCTACCTTATTTACGTTCTGTCCGCCCGGGCCTGATGAACGACAGGTTTCCAGCTTTACGGCGTTCGGGTCCCATTGCATCAGTTGTTGCACATCAAAGGCAGCTACGCCCACAAACCAGTTTTTACGTTTATGATATTTGCGATACGGGCTTTGCGCTATCCATTGTACGGTACCGGTCCATTCCTTAATAAAGGCTTCGGGCTGTTCGGTCTCGCACATCAATGCCGATGAAAGCAGCGTGCCGTTGATATCGCCGGGTTTGCTTTCCAATACGCTTAGTTGGATGCCTAATTGCTTCGCCTGTTTGATGATGAGGCTTTGCAGGCAGGCAACAACCCGGCAACATTCTGCCGGGCCTTTGCCTGATGTGATCTGTATAATTATCTTTTTCATCACATTACTCCTTGTTCATGCGGACGATCCGTGGTAAAAATTTACCCTCGATATTAACCAGCGCCTGTTGCGCGGCAATAACCGCATCGATATCCTTATAAGCCAGCGGATTCTCTTCAACCGTGCCACCAATCAGGCTTACACCGGCGTTAGTCAACAACTTTTTCATGGCCGAAACGGTCATGCTGTCCTTAGCCCTTTGCCGGCTCATGGCCCTGCCCGCACCGTGCGATGCAGAATATAGCGAATCGCCAACGCCTTTGCCGGTCACCAGGTAGGCCGGGGTAATCATGCTGCCGGGGATGATGCCCCACTCGCCCGCGTGTGCCGACGTGGCGCCCTTGCGGTGAACAATCACTTCCTGCCCATCGGCCAGGGTATCCTTCCAGGCAAAATTGTGGTGGTTTTCTACAATGTGGATAGCTTTTAATCCCAGCGCCTTCAGCAGGTTGGCATGGATCCGGTCGTGACAGGCTTTGGCGTAATCGCCGGCCAGTGTCATGGTTAGCCAGTATTCCTGCCCGCTTTCGCTGTTCATATCAAGCCAGGCCAGTTGCTGCGCATGGCGCGGCAGTTTGCAGGTATTCATGGCTACCTGGGTGTAATGCCGCGCAATGGCCGATCCTAAACCCCTGCTTCCCGAGTGCGTTAATAACGCCACGTATTTTTTAGGCGCTAATCCCAGCGCGTTACCGGCGTGCATCTCTATCTCGCCAAACTCCACAAAGTGGTTGCCCCCGCCAGATGTGCCTAATTGCCTTACTGCTTTGCTGCGCAGGGGCCTCAAAAAACCAATCTGGTTAAATACGTCACTGTCCAGCACTTCATGCTCCTGCCGGGTATCAAGGCCGCCTTCCATGCCAAAATGGGTGTGGCTTTTTAAAGCCTGCTTAATTTGATACTCAAAGCGCTTAATAAAGCCATCGCTTTCATCAATAATAGAAAGCGCCATGCGGCAGCCGATATCCATACCCACGGCATAAGGGATCACCGCGTTACGCGTAGCCAGCACGCCACCAATCGGCAAGCCGAAACCCATATGCGCATCGGGCATTAAAGCGCCCTGCACGCTAACGGGTAATTGCGTTGCCAGTTCCATTTGTTTTTTGGCAGATGTTTCTACTCCCTTGCCGCCATAAATTTTACAGGGTGCCGGTTCGTCCTTTAGGTCGTAAACCTTAAAAAGATGCTCTTCGGTTTTGCCCATTAGTTTTTCGGCTATCCTGCCGGTTTGCTCATCACCCAAAAATGCTTCGGGGTTGTTTTTGATATTCACCAGCAGATCCAGCAGTTGCTGCTTGCTGTGGTGTTTAAAGTTTTTTGAGGCTATGCCGATAACCAGGCTTCGCAGCTGATCGTTATGGTAACCTATTTTACTTAAGTCTTTTGTTCTTAAATTGCCCATTTGGGTTATGTTTCTAATTCCAGGTATACCTGTTTGGGGCTATGCCTGGGTATGTTTTTAAAATTGTATTGATCTGATAAGCCGCTTTAATACGGCACAACAATTCATGCTGATCCATGGAACAACATTTAATTGTTATTAAAATTGATGGTGATTCCGTTTCGTCCTCGAATAAGGATATACCCTTTTAGTACGCTCAGGAAAAAGCCGGAAGGTTTGCGGCAGGCGAAATAATCATACAGTGCGCAAAAACTACCATATTGATATTTTTAGTAAGATGTACAGTTAATGCCTGCCTGTTTAGGCAATGAGCGAAAGGGGCGATATGTAGATTTGCGCTGTCATGATTCCTTGATATTTAAAAGGTTAACAAATCAGGAATTGCTTACAAATATAGTATTTAATTTAATTGGCAACAAAAAAAGCTCAGGGCGTTTAACCATGAGCTTTTACATATCGACAGGAAATAGGGCTTATCTCCCCTTTTTAACCGCCGGGAATTTCATTTTATAATCCACATCTACAATGCCGCGCGATATCTCGTTCAGCTTTTTCTCTATCAGGCGCTTGCGTAGCGGACTTAATTTATCGGTAAATAACTTACCCTCAATATGGTCATACTCGTGCTGGATAACGCGGGCGGCCAGGCCTTTAAAAACTTCTTCGTGATGCTTCCAGTTCTCGTCGTAGTAGGATAGGCGCACAACCGGCTTACGGTATACATCCTCGCGGATATCGGGGATGCTCAGGCAGCCCTCGTTAAAGGCCCATTCTTCGCCCGTTTCTTCTTCAATACAGGCGTTGATGAATACCTTTTTGAAATTCTCCAGTTCGGGTTCTTCATCGGCAAATGGCGTAGCATCAACCACAAACAGGCGCATCGAGTGGCCAACCTGCGGGGCCGCCAAACCCACGCCGCGGGCAGCATACATGGTTTCGAACATATCCTCGGTAAATTGCTTAATATGGGGATATTCTTCGGGAATAATATTGGTAGCCTTTCTGCGTAAAACCGGGTCTCCGTATGCGATGATAGGTAATTTCATCCGGCAAAAATACGGGTTTTTATTTTTGGAACAAAAAAGGGGTGGTCATTGGTGTTCCATATTATTGGTTTGTGCTGTTATTAACGGTAGTCTGCTCATAGCCGCAGGGGCTTAGTTAGTTTTTTCGTGGTGTTTTTGTTTTTTAAAGCACTCAAGAGGGCTACGCCGTTTGGCTTGGCCCAAAAGTAACCAAAACCCAAGTCATAAAAAAGCTTCCGCCCGCCCTGCGTGGGCAGCTATCCGCCGGAGGCGGCTGCCCACGGCATTCCCCCCAACACTGGCCCGCTTTTATGACAGCCCCGCGCTCTTTTAGGGAAGGCAAATCCGACAGCGGTTTGCTTCCGGCAAGATCAGGCAAAACGATGGTGGCCTCGTGTGCCGGAAAGGGGAAGCGGATTTGCCTGAAGCGGTGGCCTTGCGGGTGCGCGAGCAGCGGCAAATTCTTGCGTACCGTGGTTTTGAATGATGCGGGCAAAGGCCCTGTGCGGCAGAGGAAGCATTAGCGCTGTCTTGATTTTTGGTTCTTTTTATCAAGAAAAAGAACACTCGCGTTTACTCCGTTTTCAAACTCTTTACCGGGTTAGCCAACGCAGCCTTGATGGATTGATACCCGATAGTTAGCGCTGCCACCAGCACGGCGATGCTGCCCGCCGCTAAAAACACCCACCATTGGATATCGATGCGGTAGGCAAAGTCCTGCAGCCACTTGTTCATGCTGTACCAGGCCACCGGGAACGCGATGAGCGAGGCGATGACGATAAGGCGTAGAAACTCTTGCGATAGCATGGCGGTAATGCTGCCGGTTGAGGCGCCTAATACCTTGCGGATGCCGATCTCCTTTACCCTTAGGCGGATCATGTAGGCAGCTAAGCCGAACAAACCCAGGCTGGCGATAATGAGCGCAATCACCGCGAATACCGTAAATATTTTGCCGGTTTGCTGTTCTGATGCATAAAGCGAAGCGAACTGCTCGTTAAGGAATGTGTAGCTGAACGGCGCGTCGGGCTTGAAGTTTTCGTATTGCGATTTGATATCGCCCAGCAGGGCTTTTACGTTGGCGGTTTTTATCCGCAGCAACATGCTGTTGGTACTATGGCCCGATAACAGCATCAGCGGAGCTATTTTTTGCCTGGCAGATGCGTAGTGGAAATCCTGCATCACACCAACCACTTTGTATTTTGCCTTTGCCGACCGCAGTATCGTTTTCCCTACCGGGTCGGAATCGCCCCAGCCGATATCTTTCACTAATGTTTCGTTGACGATAACTGACATCGAATCGCCGGGGAACGAGGGATAAAAGTTGCGCCCCTTGCTCATTTTTATACCCAGGGTAGGCAGGTAGGTATCATCCACATGAAAGATATTGGTATGGATGCCGGCGTGGTTCCCGTTCTTGTCAATCTCCATCGATTGGATCTCGGTACCGTCCACACCGCCGTTTTTACCCGGCACGCTGCTGGATATGGTGGCGTTAACGATCTGCGGGTTACGCAGCAACTGCTGCCTGAACGCGTCGATATTTGTGCCGAGCGTATAGGTGTCGTTCAATACCAACACCTGGTCCTTATCGTACCCCAGCTTTTTGTTTTGCATATAATTTAGCTGCTGGTAAACCACAAAGGTGGCAATAATAAGCAGGGTGGAGATGAAGAACTGGAACACGATCAGTCCACTGCGCAGATAGTTTTTGTTAGCCGGTTTACTACCCGCCGCGCCGCCTTTTAACACGCTGATGATATTGAGTCCAGAGAGTACAAATGCAGGATAAATACCAGCCACAATGCCCACCAAAAACGTAAGCATAAACCCGGCTGTAATGGCTACTGGGTTTAAAAAAGACATGAACCCGATATGTTTTAAGGCCAGGTTATTGAACAATGGTAGTAACAAATAAACGATCAGTAGGGCAAGCAGCATGGCGGCCGAGGTAAGCATGATGGATTCGGTGAGGAACTGCCTGATCAGGCGGCCTTTTTCGGAACCCAGCACCTTGCGGATACCGACTTCCTTAGATCGTTTGGCCGAACTGGCGATGGATAAGTTGGTGAAGTTAATACAAGCCAGCAGCAATATAAACAGGGCCAACGCGCCGAAAATGTATACGTAGTGGATGTCGCCATTGGCCTCCAGCTCGTACTTGGTGTTGGAGTGCAGGTGAATATCTGTAAGCGGCTGCAGGAAGAAGATAAAGCTGTTTACCGATTTGTTGGCTTCGGTCATGCTGATACCCAGATCGTGCGCTATTTCGGGCACTACAAATTTTTGCACCAGTTGAGGGAACGCGGCTTCCAGTTTTTTAGCGTTGGCATTCGGCCTTAGTTTGATGTAGGTGAAGTAGCCCACATTGCTCCAGGTTTGCACCCGGTTATCTACAAAAGGGGCCATGTTTAAAAACGCGTCGGCATGGAAGTGCGAGTTATCAGGCACCTTATCTATCACGCCGGTAACGGTATACAGATCGTTCCCCACGGTAAGCGGCTTGCCGATGGCGCGCTCGGTGCCGAAATATTTTTTGGCGAAGGTGCTGGTAATTACCATGCTGCGCGGCTGGTCCATATAGGTTTTGCTGTCGCCATCAATCAGCGGGATGGAAAACATCGACAGAAAATTGGCGTCGATGAGTTGGATATGCTCTTCCTTAAATTGCTTTTGACCATACTTTACAAACACCGGCCCGCGACCGCTTAGCCGCGTTTCGTCTATCACCTCCGGGTATTGGTCTTTAATGCCCTTCCCTACAGCAACGTCAACCATCGGGTATTCGGTAATGCCGTTATTCTCGATCCCGCGCAAGGCCACGCGGTAAATATTGTCCGACTGATTGGCGTAGCGGTCATAGTTAAGTTCGCTGTGCACGTAGGCGGTGATCAGCATGCAGCAGGCCAAACCTACCGATAAGCCAAAAATATTGATGGATGAAAATACCCGGTTGTTCTTTAAACTGCGCCAGGCAGTTTTGATATAGTTTTTAAGCATGGCGATGTAATTACGCCACGATTCGGTTAAAATCTATGCCATTGATGTAATTATTTGTAAATCAATTTTTTATGTTGATATTTTGGTGTACGAAGCGTATCGTAATCGAACAGTGTTTGTTCGGTTATGGATGGGATAAGGGTGGTATGGGGTTGATTATCATGATGGTGCAGGATGCCTTTCCGCAGCCCGGATATTTGTTTATTCAAAATTTTCCTAAATTAGTATCCGATACAATAATTGTCAAACAGACAATTATTAACCAATAAACCATCCCATGAAGAAGCTACTTACCCCGGCATTATTGCTGTGCCTTGCCGCGAACGCCATGTCGCAATCGCAAAATCCCAAACTTACCTTAGACCTCAGCAAGCCGGGTGTAACAGTTAGCCCCATGTTGTACGGGCTGATGACCGAAGAGATCAATCACTCGTACGATGGTGGCCTGTATGCCGAGTTGATACAGAACCGCATTTTTAAGGATGACCCCAAAGGCCCCGCCAAATGGAGCGTAGTGCAAAGCGGCGGCGGTAAGGGTAGCATCGCGCTTGATGAAAAGCAGGCCATCAACACCGCGCTTACAACCTCCCTAAAACTTACGGTTGATGGCAGCGTCGGGCGCACCGGCATTGCCAACGAGGGTTACTGGGGCATCCCCGTAAAACCGCAAACTACCTACAAGGCATCATTTTGGGCAAAGGCTACCGATGAGGCTGCCGGTCCGCTGACGGTAACGGTTGAGAGCAACGACGGCGCTACCACTTATGCTACAGCTAATGTTGCCCTGACCCGGGGCTCCTGGAAGAAATACGAAGCAACCCTCACCACCGCTGCCGGTGTAAAGCCGACCACGCAGGCCCGCTTTGTCATCACCACTAATCGTGCGGGCACTTATTGGTTCAACCTGGTATCGCTGTTCCCGCCAACTTATAATAACAGGCCCAATGGTAACCGTGCCGATATTATGCAAATTATGGCCGATATGAAGCCGGCCTTTCTGCGTTTCCCCGGCGGTAACTTTTTAGAGGGCGACCTGTTTGCCACCCGCTTCCCCTGGAAGACAACCTTAGGTCCGCTGGAAGACAGACCCGGGCACCCCGGCTGCTGGAGCTACCGCGCATCAGACGGGATGGGCCTGCTGGAGTTTTTAGAATGGTGCGAAGACCTGCACATGGAACCCCTGCTGGCGGTTTACGCCGGCTATACCCTTAAAACCGATTACATGCCTGCCGGCCCCTTCCTGAAGCCTTTTGTTGATGAAGCGCTGGAAGAAATAGAATACGTAACCGGCGATGTAAATACCAAATGGGGGGCGCAACGCGCTAAGGACGGTCACCCCGCGCCGTTTAAACTGCGCTATGTAGAAATTGGTAACGAGGATGGCTTCGATAAATCGCATAGTTACGATGGCCGCTTCACCCAGTTTTATGATGCCATTAAAGCCAAATATCCTAACTTGCAGTTAATATCTACCGTAGGTGGCAAGGATGGCTTAGGTTCGCGCACGCCTATAAAAAGCCGGGTGCCGTTCGCTTTCGATGAGCATTATTACCGTAACGCCTGGCAAATGGAAGAGGATGCTAACCACTACGATAACTACGACCGCAACAGCCCCAAGATATTTGTAGGCGAATGGGCAACCCGCGAGGGCGCGCCGACACCCAATATGAACGCCGCCCTGGGTGATGCCGCCTGGATGAGCGGTATGGAGCGCAATTCAGACCATGTGATCATGTCGTGCTACGCGCCGCTGTTTGTGAACATAAACCCAGGGGCTATGCAATGGAAATCGGACCTGGTGGGTTACGACGCGCTAAACAGTTATGGTTCGCCATCGTACTATGCCCAAAAAATGTTCAGCACCAATGTGGGCGATAAGGTGGTAGCCATAACCGGCGAGAACATCCCTACACAAACCCGCCCCGCCACCAAACGCGATAGTACAGCAGGCATAATCCCCAAACCTATCCCGGCCATGTTTTATGTAGCTACCCGCGATACCAAAACCAATACGCTGTACATTAAGGTGGTAAACGCTTCGGCCAGAGCGCAGGTGGTAACGCTGGACTTTAAGGGCATCACCGGGATAGAAAGAAACGGTACCATCACCGTTTTAAAAGGCGATGGCCCGGAAGATACCAACACCATCGATCAGCCAACTAAAATAGCGCCTGTAACCAAGCCGCTGGTGGCCGTTAACAAAACGTATAGCTGTGCTTTTGATGCTTATTCGGTTAATGTGGTGCAGGTGAAGTTGAAGTAATTTTTGTTTTAAAAAGCACTAAACCCGCGGTAGCACTGGCTATCGTGTTAGTTTTTTAAAATTGCAGGACCCTATGCCCCTGAGGGACTACCTGTTTGTAGAAAACGAAAACCAACAATAGAAAATGCCCACAGCGTGGGCTACCCATAATTAGGTATGCATTGGACGCTTTTATCTTAACAATAAAGAAGCTGATAACGGGTAGCCCACGCTGTGGGCATCTGTAAGTTAAAAAACTTATGCTACAAACAGGCAGCCCCTCCGGGGCATAGAAAAGATGTGTCCCACAATAGTCCCATTGATGAAACGTTTCACCTACTCTTTTTAACCTTCCGAACACCTATGGTATGATATCGCTTGAAATGATTGGCTATTTTAAGGATGGGCCAAAATCGCAACGCTACCCCATTGGCTTACTCTCGGCTTTTTATGGCAACGGGGGTAATTATATCACGCTGGTGAAAAAGTTCGGGGCCGGTAAATTTGCACGATGCTTTTGCCGAAGCTTCCAGTCGGCAAAAGCTATCCGCACCAAAACATTCTCGGCCCCGGCAGCTCTGCCCGGTATCGATTTTTCCGACCATCCGAACTACTGGAAATTCGGCTTCAGCGCCCTGATGATCACCGACACATCGTTTTACCGCAATCCAAACTATCATCAGTCTACTGATACGATGGCAACGCTGGATATTAGCCGCATGGCCGGGGTGATTGACGGTACTTTTAAAGCGCTAACAACATTGTAGCGTAGGGATAACCAGCGAAATCAAACTAATCAACGAAAATCAGCGGTCCAAAAATGTATATTTGCAGCGGTTTGAATATCCGTGATATTTTAGAGCAGTATAAAACTGACGAACGGGTGAGGCAGCTGGCCACCGCGCTGAATGCCGCTAAAAGCCCGAGGGTGCAGGTACGTGGTTTGGTTGGATCGAGCGATGCGACCGTGGCGGTAGCATTGTATTTTTTGCAGCATAAGCCCCAGCTCTACATCCTGCCCGACCGTGAAGAGGCCGGCTTTTTCCAGGCCGATCTGGAAAGCCTGACCGGCAAGGAAGTATTGCTGTTCCCCTCATCGTACCGTAAACCTTTTGAATTTACCCAGCCCGATAGCAGCAACGTTTTGGCCCGCGCCGAAGTGCTGAACGAGTTAACCCACGCTACAGATTTCGGCAAACTCATTGTGACCTACCCCGAGGCCCTGGCCGAAAAGGTGATAGACCGCAACGCCCTGCAAAAAAACACGCTGGAGATTGCCGTTAACAACAAACTTAGCATCGATTTCATCAACGAGTTTTTGGTGGAATACGATTTCGATAGGGTTGATTTTGTGTACGAGCCGGGGCAGTTTTCCGTTCGAGGCGGTATCGTTGATATCTTCTCGTTCTCGCACGAGTTGCCTTACCGCGTGGAGTTCTTCGGCGACCTGATCGAATCTATCCGCACCTTCGAAATAGAAAGCCAGCTATCGGTAGAGCAGGTGAAGAGCATCACCATTGTACCAAATGTGCAGTCGAAGTTTCTGACCGAACATAACATCTCCCTGCTTGAATTTATCGACCCGGCCACCCAGGTTTGGATAAAGGATGTACAGTTTACCTTTGATATTATACAGGACGGCCACAAAAAAGCCAATAACCTGTGGAAGGCGCTCTCGGCCGATGAAAAGAATCAGAACCCGGAATGGATAGACCCCAAGTTCAACTTCACCGATGAGAAACTGATCGCCGATCAACTGCACGATTTTGCCATCATCGAGTTTGGTAAGCAGTTCTTTTATAACGCTGGCACAACCTTAAGCTTCGATATCCGCCCGCAGCCATCCTTTAATAAGGACTTTATGCTGCTGATCCATAATTTTAAAAACAACGAAGCCGACGGCATCACTAATTATATCCTCACCGATTCGGCAAGGCAGGTGGAGCGTTTGTACGCCATCCTTGATGACTTAGATAAAACGGCTAAATTCATCCCGCTCAATATCTCCATACGCGAGGGCTTTGTGGATCTGGAACAAAAGATAGCCTGCTATACCGATCACCAGATCTTTGATCGCTACTATAAATATAAGCTGAAGAAGGGCTACCAGCGCAGCCAGGCTATCACCCTGAAGGAATTGCGCGATCTGAAGCCGGGTGATTATGTTACCCACATAGACCACGGCATTGGCAAATACGCCGGTTTGGAAAAGGTTGAGGTGAGCGGCAAAATGCAGGAGATGATCCGCCTGGTATATGCCGATAACGACCTGCTGTATGTCAATATCAACTCGCTGAACCGCATCAGTAAGTACAGCGGTAAAGAGGGTACCGTACCCAAAATGAATAAGCTGGGTACCGATACCTGGGAGCGGTTGAAGAAAACCACAAAAAAAAAAGTTAAGGACATTGCCCGCGACCTCATAAAGCTGTACGCCCTGCGTAAGGCCCAAAGCGGTAATGCCTTCTCGCCCGATAGTTACCTGCAAACCGAGCTGGAAGCATCATTCATATACGAGGATACCCCCGACCAGGAAAAGGCCACGGCCGATTTTAAAAAGGATATGGAATCGCCGCACCCGATGGACAGGCTCATTTGCGGCGATGTGGGTTTTGGTAAAACCGAAGTGGCCATCCGCGCGGCTTTCAAAGCTGCTGCCGATAGTAAGCAGGTGGCCGTACTGGTGCCAACCACCATCCTGGCCGCCCAGCACCACAAAACCTTTACCGACCGCCTGAAGGGTTTCCCAGTGAATATTGATTATGTGAACCGCTTTAAATCGACCAAGCAGATCAAGGAAACGTTGGAAAAGTTGAAAGAGGGTAAGGTAGATATCATCATCGGCACACACCGCCTGGTGAGCAAGGATGTGAAGTTTAAGGACCTGGGCCTGATGATCATAGACGAGGAGCAGAAGTTTGGCGTAGGCACCAAAGAGAAGCTGAAACAGATGCGCGCCAACGTGGATACGCTTACGCTGACCGCCACGCCGATACCCCGCACGCTGCACTTCTCGCTGATGGGCGCGCGCGACCTTTCCATCATCAGCACCCCGCCGCCTAACCGCCAGCCGGTGGTTACCGAGTTGCATGTGTTTAATGATAAGCTGATCAAGGAATCGGTTGAATACGAACTGGATCGCGGTGGCCAGGTGTTCTTTATCCATAACCGGGTTGCCGATCTGCCGCAATTGGGCGGGCTGATCCATAAATTGGTACCTAAGGCCCGTATCGGTATCGCCCACGGGCAGTTAGAAGGCGACGACCTGGAAGATGTAATGCTGAAATTTGTGAACCACGAATACGATGTGCTGGTGGCCACCACCATTATCGAGGCCGGTTTAGATATCCCTAATGCCAATACCATCATCATTAACTACGCCCACATGTTCGGCCTGAGCGATCTGCACCAGATGCGTGGTCGTGTTGGGCGAAGCAATAAAAAGGCGTTTTGCTATTTGCTGAGCCCGCCCTTATCTACCTTAACATCCGAAGCCCGCAAGCGATTGAGCGCCATCGAAGAGTTCAGCGATTTGGGCAGCGGCTTCAATGTGGCCATGCGCGACCTGGACATCCGCGGCAGCGGTAACCTGCTGGGTGCCGAGCAAAGCGGCTTTATTGCCGAAATAGGTTTTGAGATGTATCACAAGATTTTGGACGAGGCCATACAGGAGCTGAAAGACGACGAGTTTAAAGATGTATTCCCTGAGGATAAACCGCGGCCATATATCACCTTTACGCAGATAGATACCGACCTGGAGATCCTCATCCCCGATGAATATGTAACCAATATCGGCGAACGCTATAACCTTTACACCGAACTATCCAAGCTGGAAAACGAAGCCGAACTGCGCGCCTTTGAACAGCAGCTGAAAGACCGCTTCGGCCCTATCCCGCTACAGGTAACCGACCTGCTGAATACCATGCGCCTGCAATGGCTGGGCAAGGTGATCGGCTTTGAAAAGATATCGCTGAAGAAGAATGTGCTGCGTGGTTACTTCATCAGTAACCAGCAATCGCCCTATTTTGAAACTGCCGCGTTCAATAACGTACTTACCTATCTGCAATTCAATCATCGCAGGGCAAATCTTAAGGAGATAAAGGGCAGCCTGCGTTTAAGTATTGAGAACGTGTATAGCATTACCGATGCGGTTAGTTTGCTACAGGAAGTTGCGGGGGCGGTGGATATACAGTAAGCTTAAATGCTTATATTAGTATATGTGTTTACGGTACCGATATATCCTTTGCCTGTTAACAGTCGGGTTTTTTATTACATCCTGTAAAGAGAAATTCCACAACATCGATCCGCAAAAATTTAACGAGCAAATAAAATATAAGGCAGATATAAAAACGGCTGCCGATTTGATTTGCGTGTACGATACTACTTTAAGGAATTGTGGCGAGGGAAATTTGTCTGTCCGGGTAAAGCATCTTGAAAACAACAGGCAGGAAATTACCGCTATTGAAAACATCAACGACGACGATGAAATAAAAGCCCGAAAAATTGTGATGGTAGCGGAATATGTGGGGCAGCATTGGCTGGTTTCAGATATTAAATACAATTGGAAGAACCGGCCGGGTTACGGGTACGAAGATTGGGGTATTTAAAAACTGGTTCCCATTGCCTGTGTCTCCACCATAGCCGTTAACTTAAGGATTTTCAGAAAGATTTTTTTTGAGATAGTGGCGTGAGATGGCTCCGCCGGTGGGCGAAACCTATTAGATTTTCCCATATTTGTTTGATTATTTTTTATTAAAAAGGGCGGTTTGTTTTCGAGGCAATTACCGCCCTTTTCTTACATAAAGATAACTTTTTTTTGAAAAAAGGTGTCATTTTCTTCGGGAAAAGCTCCTTTTATCTTCAGCCGCGACGCATTTGTTGATGGCATTATCACGCCCTTACAGGACAGTATTACTAATACGCTTGATCGCGACAAACTTGATGTGTTTGCGCGGCAAAGCGGATTTCTGCAACGGAGGTCCAAGCTTAAACCCGACGAGTTTATCGATACATTGATGTTCAGTGGTCTTGATCATGGGCAACTCAGTTTGCAGGACTGCTGCAACGACCTGGCCCGGCAGCACCAAACCGCTCTTAGCAAAGTCGCATTACATAAGCGGTTCAATTCAAAGAGCCTGAACTTCCTCAAGCTTGTGCTGGCCGAACAACTCTCATCCAGGCTGAATATCAAAGGGACGGACGACTGGCAGCCGTTTTCACGGGTAGTGATCGCCGACTCCTGCAAGTTTTCTCTGCCGGCACAATGCAAGGATGACTATCCCGGTTTTACAAACTTCGGCAATGTATCATCCATTATGAATATCCAATATGCTTTTGATATCAAAAACGGGGATTGGGAAAACCTGGAATTGACCAGGGCTACCGAAAATGACCAAAGTCATTCCAAAAAAACACTGCACCGTATTGGCAGGGGGGAGTTGCATATCCGCGACCTGGGCTTTGTTACTCCATCATACCTCAGAAAAGTGGTGAGTGAACAAGCCTTTTTCCTCAATCGCTTACATCCGCAATGGAAACCCCTGCAGCATGGTTCGGGCAAGCCTGTCGATTGGGCGGCGCTCCACCAAAAAATGAATCGCAGCGGGAAATTGCAGTTCGAAACAATGGTTACTATCGGAACCGGGGAGGATGGCTTCAACTGCCGCCTGATCGCTGTTCCCGTACCGGAACAGGTATGGGCCGAACGGATACGGATAGCTCAACAAAGAGCCAAAAGCCAGAAGGTCGCTCTTTCCGATGAATATAAGTCTCGTTGCCGGTTCAGCATATTTATTACAAATACGCCGATAACCACCCTTAAAGCCGCGGAAGTCATTCAACTATATCGTTTAAGATGGCAGATCGAACTCGTGTTCAAGACCTGGAAATCGCTGCTTGCCATCCATAAGGTAAGGGCTGCCAGGACTGAAAGGCTGGAGTGTCAACTGGTCGCCAAATTTATCTGGATATTTATCAACTGGAAGATATTCCGCTTTGTCGATTCCGTCATTCGGAAAAACCAGCCGGCCTACGCCCTTTCCATTTGGAAATTCTTTAAACATGCCCGCCTTAATAGCCAAGTCATCAGAAGTGTGGTTGCCGGTGAATTACCATTAAAAGATTGGTGGGAAAGGTTCCTTTTTCCAATTATAAAAAGTCTGTTGATCGAACCGAAAAAAGGAAAAAAGGCAGCTTTTGAAATTGTCTATGAGGTCTTTAAGAACTTAAGTTAACGGCTATGGTGTCTCCACAGGCAATTATAATGGCCATGGCTGTTCGTGAGACACGAATAGCGGTGATGAAAATTCTAAAAATCAAGGGCTTGTGCGATTCCCTCCCACCGGAAGGGTGTAGGGAGGGGTTTATACGATATCACATAGTGGCTAAACCCCTCCCTGCTATCACACAACCTATCGCACCCCTCCCAGGGGGAGGGAACTAAAAGCCCCCTCCAATTATTTTTATAAGTTTTGTAACCATTCGCGTTTTCCTTGCGTCTTATCATCACAACAAAACTTAAATTAACCATGAAAACACTGACTAAGATCTTATTTACCGCGTTGCTGCTGGCGGGTTTCAACAGCGCTTTCGCCGATACGGAAGACCGTCATCTTTCGGGTTTCCACGCTATCAGCGTAATGGGTTCGTTTGATGTATATGTTACCCAGGGGCCGTCTGAATCGGTTAAGGTGGAAGCGCCTGCCGATGTAATGAGCAAGATCATTACCGAAGTTAAGGGTGATGTATTAAAGGTGCGCAATAAGGACGATAACTTTAACTGGCGCAACCTTTTTAGCAGCAACAACCACAAAAAAATTGTGATCTACGTTACCGTAAAAGAAGTGCACGATATTAGCCTGTCGGGTTCTGGCGATGTATTTTTTAAGGAAGGTATCAACGCGCCAAAACTGAGCTTAAGCATCAGTGGTTCTGGCGATGTATTGGGTAAGGTGAACGTGAAAAGCCTGGAGAGCAGCATCAGCGGTTCGGGCGATATCAAATTATCAGGCAACGCCGAAACTTCTACCATCAGCACCAATGGTTCGGGTGATTTTAGCGGCCGCGACCTGGTTACTGTAAATACGATGGTACGCATCAGCGGCTCTGGCGACGCCAGCGTAAATGCCTCGCAAAAGGTAGATGCCCGTGTAAGCGGTTCAGGCGATATCCGTTATACCGGCGGCGCAACCCAGGTATCAAGCCATACCTCGGGCAGTGGCAGCGTGCACAAGTTTTAATATTGGATAGAACATACAGAGCAAAGGCCCTTGCGGATTCCGCAAGGGCCTTTGCTCTGTATTGGACTCACCCGGTCGTTGCTTCGCCCGACCACCCTCTCTCCGCTGCGCGGAAAGAGGGACTATGGTTATCCGATACAGTTCCTGCCCTCTTTCCGCGCAGAGAGGGCCGACCAGCGAAGCGCTGTCGGGGGGAGTCTTCGGACTACAGCTTTCCGCCGCCATTGCCACCCTCATCAGGGTTGCCGCCCATATCATCGCCGTTATTACCGTCCTTTTTATCCTTTTTGCCTTTCTTCTTGTTACCATCATCAGGCGCCGAACCAAAGCGGTAAGATAAGGTAACCTGCATGGTGCGGGTTTGGAAGCGGCGCACCGATTCGGAATGTATGGAAGCTGTACCCGCCATATAATCAATGTTCGACCCGAATTTGCGGCTGTTGAAGATATCGCGTACGTTGGCGCTCAGGTTAAGCGCTTTAGTGATATCGTATTTCAGGCCGCCATCTAAACCATACATGGCACGCTGTTTACCCTGGCTGATCACCTGCGGTGCGTTGTAATCGCCGCGTAATTGTACACCCAGTTTTTTTGCAGGCTTAATGTTGGCGGTCAGGTTACCGTTCCAGGCAAAGCCCGATGTGCTGTTAAGGCCAAACTGTGGCGCGGCCTGCAGGTAGCTGTAGTAGGCGTTAACGTTGGCGGTGATATCTAAATTTTGCGTGGCATTTACCTTGCCGATCAACTCAAAACCACTGTTTTGCGAACTGGTGATATTCTCTGAATGCAGTACCACAACGGTAGTAGAATTGTTATACGGCGTGCGCACCCGCTGGATATTATCGTTAGTGATGCGGGTATAAAGCGATGAGGTAAGTGTAACCGACTTCCAGTAGTTGATGTAGCTTAACTCGAACGAGTGGGTGTCCTCCGGTTTCAGCGTAGGCGTACCCTGCTGGTAGTTATACGGGTCGCTGGTATCTAAAAACGGCGAGATCTGCCTGTCTCGCGGGCGACTTACCCGACGTGTATAGCTGATCTGTAAAGTTTGGTTTTCCGACAATTTATCGCTCAGGAAAATACTTGGGTACACCCTAAAGTAGTCTTGCCCGTTGGCAACATTACCTTCACGCAACAGGGTACGGATATGGGCGCTCTCGGCACGTAAACCAACTTGTACGCCAAACTGGCCAAATTGCTGCTGATAATTGCCATATACGGCGTGCACCTGTTCCTTGTATAAAAAGTGGTTGGTCAGGCGGCCATCAGGTACATAGCTGGTACCCAACAGGCTGTCCACATCATTGTGGCTATCGTTTTGGGCAAATGTGCTGCGGTAACCCAGTTCAATTTTGTTGTTATTGCTTAATGGTTGGGTATAATCGGTTTGCAGGTTAACATTATAGCCCTGCTCGCCGTTTACATTAATTTGCTTGCGCAGGCGGTTTGATGGTGTTGGCTGATAAACGTTGTAAGCGATGGTTTGATAATCATCGGCGTCTTCGTGGCCTGTAGAATAACCCACGTTTGCGGTTAGTTCGCCTTTTTTGTATTTGCGGTCAAAATCGGCATTGTAATCCAGGTTGCGGTTACCATGGGTGAACGAGCTTGCATCCTGGCTGGTCAGTTGCTTCAGCGCGCCGGTAGGGCCATCGATGATACGGGTATCGCCAAACTGGAAGCGGTTACGGTTACGCAGGTTAGCATTGCCCGAAAAACTCAGCGTGGTTTTAGGATCGAGGTTGATATCGATACCCGCGCGGATATTGTTCGAGTTAAAATCGAAGCTTTGGTCGGCAATTTGGTTTTGGAAAGTGGTGCCAATGCCCGGGCCGGTAGTTGTTCTGTTGGTAAAGCCATTGCCGGTACGCTGCGCCTTGCGGTAGCTGTAGTTAGCATACAGGTTTATTTTTTGTGTTTGATAGGCAATGTTGGCACTGCCGTTAACCGATTTCTGGTTACCAACCGATCCGCTTACCGAGCCATTCATGCCTAAACGGGCATTCTTTTTCAGTACGATGTTGATGATACCCGATTGTCCTTCGGCATCGTATTTTGATGACGGGTTGGTGATCACCTCTATATTCTCGATAGCGCTGGCGGGGATAGATTGCAAAATATCGGCCATGCTGCTGCCGGTTAACGCCGATGGCTTACCGTTGATGAGCACCCGCACATTGCTGGTACCGCGCAGGTTAAGGTTGCCATCCACATCCACCTGTACCGATGGTACGTTGTTCAGCAAGTCGGTAGCGGAACCGCCCTGGCTCACCAGGCTTTGATCTACACTGAAAACTTTCCGGTCTACACCCAGTTGTATCTGGCTGCGCTGGGCTTTAATGGCTACTTCCTTCAGTACACCTTTGGTTTGGCCAAGCTTAATGGTGTTTAATACGTAAACGCGTTTACGCGGACTGATGTTGATGCTATCTTTAGTATAAGTAGCATACCCCACATAAGTGGTGCGCAGCAGGTATAGGCCATCGGGAAGATTATCGAGTTTAAAATTGCCCTGCAAATCGGTTTGGATGCTTTTGGCGGGCAGGTTATCGGCTTTTTTTAATAAGGTTACGGTTGCAAATTCAAGCGGCTGGTTGGTGCCGGCATCAATTAACTTACCCGTGACCGAACCCTTAACCGCGGCGCCCTGCTGTGCAAAAACAGATGCGGCGCAAAACAATAGTAAAACCGTGACAAGGTTTAAAAAGTGCTTAAAATTCATCCCGCAAAAATCAACGTTTAAACGTGCTTTTGCCACACTGTCATTGTAACTTTATTGCTAATTATTTAATGTGCAAATGTGCGTATATGCAAATGTGCAGATGCTTGTATGGTTCTTCATTTGCACATACGCACATTTGCATATCTGCACATTCATGTGCATTTGCACACTCATCACTTCCAGCGGAAGCTTTTGATCATCACATTCACATCTTTTTTCACAAAATCTAACACGGGTTGTATCGAATCCATACGGGGTTCAACGTTAAAATATAAGGCACCGCGAATGTAATTTTTAGCGCTGTCTGTTAAAAAAAACTGGGCCGATGAAGCAACGTTACCCTCGATGGTATAATATACGCCGTACACTTTGTAAAATGGAGAGTTGATGGTGCTCTGATCGATAGAGGTGGCCTTCACCGTATGTTTTGATGCCAGTTTGTAAGCATCTTCGGTTAACATATCAAACATTTTTTTCGATTCGATATGCTCGTAGGTAAGGTGCAGCGTGCCGTTAAACTGCGGGAATTGGACGTTAAACCAGCAGGGTTTGTCGGGTGCTTTGCGATCGGGTTCTATAACCGCGTATTTGGGGTATTGAAAGATGATAGGGCAGCCGCCGGTATATTCCTGGTACTCCCTTTTAGGGAACGGAATGCGGAAGTAACCGCGGGGTTTTGGTGCGTAATCGTGTCCGCCGCAGGCAGCTAATAATCCGGCTAATAGGAGCAGCAGGGTTAACCTCATTGTACCACCTCGTTTGATTTCCAGATCTCCCACGATTTCTCGGCCTGTAGCACCAACATTTCGAAACCGTTTTTGGTGGCCGCGCCGCGTTCGTGCCCCTGTTTCAGGAACAACGTTTGCTCGGGGTTATAGATCAGGTCGTATAGTAAATGGTGTTCGGTAATGTATTCGTAGGGGATAGGCGGGCATTCGTGAATGTTTGGCGATGTACCCAGCGGGGTAGTGTTAATGATGAGCGTATGGTCTTCCATCATTTTTTTGGTGAGTTCGCTATACAGCATGCTGTCGCGCTCGCGCTTGCGGGTAACCAGTTGATAGGGGATCTCCAGTTTATCAAGCACGCATTTTACCGCGCGCGCCGCGCCGCCATTGCCTAACAATAAAGCGCGTTTATGGTGATGGTGCAATAATGGTTTCAAAGAATGCTCGAAGCCGTAAACATCGGTATTAAAACCCTCCAGTTTAAAATCATGGTCCTGTATACCCACTTCGCCACTGAATGCCGCCAGCACAGGGCTTTCGGCCGAGATGCGGATACAGTTTACCGCGCCCACCTCCTTTGCCTCGTCGCTTATCCAATCCATATAACGTACCACGCCTATTTTGTGGGGAACGGTTACATTCAAACCGCAAAGTTTGGTGTTAGCGCGCAGCAGATCGGGAAAATTATCCAGGTTCTTCAGTTCAAAAAGTTCGTAAACATGGTCCTCAATGTTTTCCGTTTTAAATTTTTCGGTAAAGTATTTGGCTGAAAAAGAATGCGTGAGCGGATAGCCGATAAGCCCGTATTGTTTCATGCTGTAATAATAACAAAAACAAAGAAACGGTTTAAAAAAGGGATGTCAAAGGAAATATAGATACGAATGTCTCATTACTTAATCACATAGAAGTTATTATGCCGGTTTTTCATTGCCGTTGACTTTAGTCAACGGATTGGAGCTTGCAACATGGTGGCTTTAGCCGAATTAAACAACTTGGGTTTGGCTAAAGCCAGATCATGATAGCCCGTAGACCGTCCCATAAACAGGGCGGCAATGAATAAAAAGCCTTGCTACTTCTTAATCCCATCCGTAAAAAAGCCCGGCTTCTTATCGGCCGAAAATTTATCCTTGTTATAAGCATTGGATTTTCCTTTTGGGATGGTTAGCGATTGCCATTCGGTATCTGATATCATTTTAGCAGCGAACACCATCTGGCCCACATGATAGGGCAAGTGCGCCAATTGGCGGTTGATGGCTTCCAGTACCGTGTGCCCCTCGTTACGGATATAAACGATACGGCCCAGGTCGGTGCCAACCAATGGGTCGATAGCATCGAACAGGCATTGCCAGCCGCGTTCCCACAGGTCGAGGATTTGCTGCTTGTTCATGGCCGTATCCTCAAACTCCTCATCGCGGTCGCGCCATTGTTTTTCCCCGTCCGAGTTTAAAAAATCCGTCCAGCGGGATAGCGAATTACCGGCAATGTGCTTGATGATAACGGCAATGCTATTGGAATCATCGTTATACTGCCAGTGTAGCCCCTGCTCATCAACCCGGCTGATGACCGCATCGCCCAGGGATTTATAGTAGCGGAATAGTTTTTTGGTACTGTCGAGGTAGTTATCGGTGCTGTCCATTAGCTTTGAGTTTTTTAAGAACAATCAAATTTAATGGATATTACGGGGATGTTTGTGAAAAGGTTGGTAGATGATAAACCAATGAAGCACGAATGCATTTGATATCCCAGACAATTTATCGAATTACACGAATTAAGAACGGAGAGGTTCAATTCGTGTAATTCGATAAATCATTTGCCACTCGATAATAATTCGTGCCCTTAAATTACAACGATACCCCCCGCTTCCACGGAATAAAATCATCCTGCCCCAACTGCACTGCCTTAGGCTGCGCGTTGCCGCTGGCCACATCTATAATGTAATCCAGTATACGGTCGGCGTTTTGGGGGATGGTTTCGGTGCCTTCGATGATGGTGCCGCAGTTGATATCGATAATATCGGGCATACGGTCGAATATGCGGGTATTAGTAGATAGCTTAATGACCGGCGTTACAGGGTTGCCGGTTGGCGTACCCAAACCAGTGGTGAACAGCACAATGTTGGCGCCCGATGCTACCTCGGCTGTGGTGCTTTCTACATCGCTGCCGGGGGTACAAAGCAGGTTAAGGCCAGGCTGGGTTACTTTCTCCGGGTAATCCAACACAGCCGTTACCGGCGAGTTGCCGCCCTTTTTTGCCGCGCCGGCTGATTTAATAGCATCGGTGATCAACCCATCGCGGATATTGCCGGGTGATGGGTTGGCATAAAAGCCCGAGCCGGATTCCTCGGCGCGCGCGTTATAGGTTTGCATCAGTTCTATAAAACGCTTAGCGGTAGGTTCATCTACACAGCGGTCGCTCAGTTCCTGCTCAACCCCGCACAGTTCGGGAAATTCGGCCAGGATCACCGAGCCGCCCATGGCTACCAGAAGATCGGATACGTAACCGACTGCCGGGTTGGCCGAGATGCCCGAAAATCCATCAGAGCCACCACACTCCAAACCGATACATAGTTTGGATAGGGGAGCTGGCTGGCGTTCGGTTTTATTAGCTTCTATCAGTGCGGCAAAGGTGCGTTTGATGGCCTTTTGCATCAGGGCTGTTTCGGTGCCTTCCTTTTGTTGTTCCAGGATAATGAGCGGCTTTTTGAAATTTGCATCGCGTTTTTTGATCTCGGCAGTAAGGATGCTGGCCTGCGCATGCTGGCAGCCAAGGCTTAAAACGGTAGCGCCCGCCACGTTGGGATGGGTGATATACCCGGCCAATAAGCCACAAAGCGCGTCCGAATCGCTGCGGGTACCGCCGCAACCTAACTGGTGGTTCAGGAATTTTATACCATCGATATTAGGGAACAGGCGTTTGCCATTTTTGCCCTCGGGGGTATCGGTGATATCGGCATTCAGGATCTCTTCAACCGTACGGCCGCTTTTGTACAGATCTATCAGTTGCTCCACATCCTGCTCGTAAGCTTTTTCCTTTTTATAGCCCAGCTTTTCAACAAAAGCTTGCTTCATTACGTCAACGTTGCGGTTTTCGCAAAAAACAAGCGGGATCACCAGCCAGTAGTTGGCCGTGCCCACCGAACCATCGGCACGATGATAGCCCATAAAGGTTTTACTCTGCCAATTGCTTGTATCGGGTTTGGCCCAATCCAGGCGGCGCTCATCTAAATGGAACCCACCGGAAGCATGCTCCAGGTTTTTTACCGACAAAGCTTCGCCCTGCATTACCAGTTGCGTGGTTTTGCCCACCAGCACGCCGTACATATAAACCGGGCTGCCCGCGGGCATGGTACCGGTTGCAAATTTGTGCTTGGCCTGCACATCGGTAGTTAAATTAAACAGGTGACCGTTAAAACTGATAGGGGTATCTTTCAGCAGATCTTTTAATGCTACCAGTACATTATCGTTAGGGTGTATTTGTAAAAAGGTATTTGTTGTGCCGGACATTTGACAGGTATAGATTTCTGTAATAGTTTTTAAATAAATAACCGACCCATACACACCTGCTTAACAATTAAACAAGCCGTATTTACAATACAAATACTTTAAGAATGGTTTATAACAAGTGTTTATGATCAGTATTACAAAGAAAACAGGCTGCCGTTTTTAAAAATTATTTGTATTAACATTGTTATAAGTTATTTTGGCATATAAATTATTATATTTACGCTACCGATTGTAAATAAAGCTTAATGAAACCACAGTTGCTTAAAGTATCTACCGGCCCGGCGCACTCCTTTAGCGTGCGGCAGGACCTGGTGCCTTATATTAATAACCGCTGGCATTATCATCCCGAGGTAGAACTGATCCACTTTAAAAAGGGGACGGGCACACAGTTCATTGGTGATAGCATTAAACAATTTCGCGCGGGTGATATTGTGTTGGTGGGTTCGCAACTGCCGCATTACTGGCGCTTTGACGACGGCTATTTTACCGAGGACACCAGCCTTACCGCCGATGTGCGCGTAGCCCACTTTAACGAGAACTTCTGGGGCACGCAATTTTTACAGCTGCCCGAAAACAAGGGCATGCGTACCATCCTCGAGAAATCTAAACGGGGCGTACAGATAGTAGGCAAAACTAAAAAGGTAGTGGCCGAATTACTGGAACGTATGCTAAAAGCCGAGGGTACCGAACGCATTATCCTGCTGATGGAAGCGCTGGACGCCATAGCAGGTTGCAACCAGGTGATCATGTTGTCGTCCATTGGCTTCCGCCATAATTTTGAAGAATCGGAGAACGACCGGATTAACGCCATTTACGAATACTCGCTGGCTAACTTTAAAAATAAGATCCATCTGGAAGAAATTGCCGGTGTGGCCATGATCAGTCCCAACTCGTTTTGCCGCTACTTTAAATCGCGCACACGCAAAACCTATTCGCAGTTTTTAATTGAGATAAAGGTAGGGCATGCCTGCAAGCTTTTGATCGACAACAAACTAAGCATTAAACAGCTTTGTTACGAGAGCGGCTTTAATAATTTCGCCAGCTTCCATAAGTATTTTAAGCAGATAACGGGAAAAAGTCCGCTGATCTATCAGAAGGAGTTTATGCAGGCGTCTTAAGTAGAGATTGGTGATCAGTTAATTAGAGATTAGTGCCTGTTTTGCTTCACACTAATCTCTAATCACTAATTAACTGATCACTTACCAGCCGCCGCTTTCCTGTCAAACTTCACCAGTTCCGAACCAGCTAATAGCAGCGCTCCCAAACCGTGCGTATCGTTCAATGCCGTAGGACGGGTGTAGTAAAACTTAATCGCCTCATCCATATTGGTACCGATGCATACATCCTGCAATTGACCATCAGGCGTGATCTTGGTTAATAAACCCTTCCAACCTTCGCGGGCGATAGATATGTATTTCTCGTTGATCCAGCCCTCGTTTACCGCGGCCGCCACAGCGTAAGTATACATCGCCGTTACCGATGTTTCTAAATAAGAATCTGGCTTATCCAGCAATTGGTGCCACAAACCGGTTTGATCCTGGTAGCGGGCGTAACCAACAATCTGGCGCAGTAACAGGCGGATCAGCTCAGCGCGTTTTGGGTGATTGGCGGGCAGGTTTTTTAACAGTTCTACCTGCGCTACGGCTATCCATCCATTGCTGCGGCCCCAGTGGCCAACGCCATTCATTTCCACATCGCTATAGTAGTTATGCCAGTAAAGGCTGCTTGGCGCATCGTACAGGTATTTGTTAAAGTTTTCTATCTGCTTAATAGCATCGTCAAAATATTTGCTGTCGCCGGTTAGCTTACCCATGCGGGCCAGAAAGGGTACGCTCATATAAGTGTCATCAGCCCAGATGGTCATGTAGCGCGGCTGCGGGCGCGATAAAGTACCATCGGGCAGGCGCAGTTGCTTATGCAGGATATAATCGGCCGCACGATCAAGGTAAGCGCTGTAATCTTTACGTTTGGCCAGCACATTGGCATCCATCAAGCCTGCCGACATGGCCCCGCAGGCATCCAAATTACCGATAGCGAATACGGCGTTATACTCCGGCTTTTGCTTGGTTTTATAAATAGCCTCGAAATAGGGCAGGTTATCAAAAATAAAGCTGTAATTGTGCAGGGTATAGTCAGAGTACTTTTTGTCGTTCAGCACGCCGGCCATTTCCATCATACCGGTAGCCAGTACGCCGTTTACGTAGGCCCATTTGTTATAGGTGCTTTCGGCTTTAACATCAACACTTGGGGCAAGGCCTTTGGTACTTTCGTACTGTTGTTTGGTTTTACTGTCTACAAATTTGTAGCTGGTTTTTTGGATAATGTTATCCGCCACGCGGCGCATAACTTCTTCTGTACTTGCCGCGTTTTGCTGCCCGTAAGCAATGGTAGTGCAGGCAAGGGCGATGAGGGTAATTGTTTTTTTCATTTTTTGGTTTTACTATAAAGTTTCGTCATCGTGAGCGATAGCGAACGATCCCCGATTAGCAGAGCTGCTCTTTATGCCGGGGATTCTTCGCTATCGCTCAGAATGACGGGTTAATTTCACTTCAAATGTCTCGCCTTAAACTGTGCCATATATAACGATGCCGGCGCCAGGCCATCTTTATTCATACCTTCCCATTCGCCATCCATACGGCCTTTAAAGCTGCCTTCGGCATGTTTACCTTTAAAGCCGATGTTATAATTGGTACCGCTTACCCATGGCTTTTGCACGGCGGCAGCCTTGGCGGTACAGTTCCACAATACCTGTGTAACGCCCGACCAGCCATGCCCGCTGCCCATCCATTGGCGGTCTTGCACGTTGATCTCGCCGTCCGACGATATATTATCGTACAGCGTACCCACAGCCCAGCGATGATGCGGGCCGATATCGGCATGTTCGTTTTTGGCGGAGGAGTTATAAAATACGTTCGGACCGCAAACGCGTGCGCCGGTTACAAAATCGTGACGGCCGTCTTCGGCGTGGTTATTCATAAACAGGTTTAACTGACCAACATTATTAAACGAGTAGCGGCGACCACCGGTGATCTGCGATTTGGCATCCAAACACTTGCAATCGGTAACCGTAATATTGCGCGAGCCGCCTTCGGTGCTTACACAGGCATAGCCGAAGTAGTACGAGGTAACGTGGCGCACCCAGCCGTTCTCGATGTTGGAATAACCGATGGCGATCCAGCCATGGTCCTCGTCGGTATCATTGGCGTACTCCGATTCGATGCGCATATTCTCTACACCCACCTCTTTGATACGGCCCGGTGTACTGTATTTGTAGATGCCGCCGCCGCCGTATTTGGTTTCCATCTCCATCACCACGGGGTTATCCATAAAAATTTTATTGCCTTCTATTTTGCTGATGTTGCGCTCGAAATGCAGGTCGTACTCGCCGGCTTTCCATTGCTTGGTGCCACCGGTCTTGCGTTCTTCTATCTGGTCCATCTTCAGGTCGTGGATCCAGTTTTCGGTACTGGGGCGGTACAGGATAATGCGGTCGCCAACCTTTAAACCAACTGTTGATGCCACATTGAACGATTTTGCACCGGTAGGCACAAAATCGTCGGTGATCTTAATTTTTTCGCCATCAGGTTTAATGCCCTTTTTGCCCACTACGTTGATCAGGCTGCGCTGCCCCTTGCCCGATGCGACCAGCACGGTACCGTCCTTACCTTCGCCCTCGCCGCGCAGCACAATGCCGCTGCCATGAATGGATATACTGTCGGGAATTTTATAAACACCTTTTTTAAACAGGATGGCGCCGCGGATACCGTTAGCATTCTCAGGCATTTTTAATACCTCGTTAATGGCATCCTGTATCAGTTGCTTGGCATCGCCGCTTTTGGGGGCTTCGATGGTTTTTACAACCGGCACATCGGGGATGGGCGCATCCTGCTCGTGGTAGCCCACGCGGCTAAAATCGGGGATGGTATTGCCTTTGGCATCCGGGTGATAGGTAAGCGAGCCATCGGCATTTTGGGTAACGAATTTCGATTGCCACGGGTCGCGGTTGCCGGTTTTAAAAGCCGTTGCGGCCAGTGCCGTTAGGCCGATCAGGGCTGCAGTTGTGCGTATGTTTTTTCTCATTATCATTGGTTTCAATAGGGTGTATTTAATTTAGTGTACCGGATCCATCCAAATGGTTTTCAGTTTAAACAGTTCCTTGCCATTGCGCATGGGTTTTATGTTAAGGCTATAATTGCCGGCCTTGCCGATGCTCACAATAGCTACTGTTTGTTTCAGGAACATCAGCGGTTTGTGGCTGTCGTAATTATTGGCGGTCAGGGTTTCAAAAGGATAATCTTTCCCGTTGATGTTCAGGATGCCTTCTTGTTTGCTTTGCTGATCGTCGCAGGCGTATTCCAGCGTTATTTTATAATCGCCGGGTTCTGTAACGCGTAGGTTAAAGGTGGCCGCATCTTGCGGGGTAGCCATGTTAACAAGACAGGTGGTATGCTTCCAATCGCCAAAGTAATAGCTGTAGGTAATGGATTTCGCTTCGGTTTTTCCTGATAATTTAGCGTTGATGGCATCCAGCGGGTTGCTATCAAATTGTGATGATACGGTGATGGGTTTGGTATCTGATGCTGCGCTCGCCGGAGAAACATCCAGTATCACTACCGTATTCCGGCTATCGGTAAGTGACGGTAATTTTATATAAATATCGCTGCCTTGTTTGGTGTAAACCAATGGCTGCCGGCCTGCAAGGGTATATGCTTTTTTGACCGAGGCGTTTAAGCCAGGCACCAGCAACATTCCGTTCTTCGGCCTGTCGAAAATATGCAGGTAAAGTTTGCCCTGTTTGGTGGTACTAACGCCCCATGGCTGGGGGGCTATCAATCCGGCGGTTGTACCATATATCGCATCGCCATTTACCTTTAACCACTGACCAACCTCGCGCAGGTATTTTATCGAATATTCGGGCATGCGGCCGGTACTATCGGGGCCAACGTTCAATATCAGGTTGCCTCCTTTTGATGCTACGGTTGCCAGCAGGCGGATCAGCTCTTTCGGTGTTTTAAAATTATAATCGTATTTGCTGTATCCCCACGAGTCGTTATGGGTAAACAGCGCTTCCCATGCCCCCGATACCGGAGTGGCGGGTACTTCGCCATCTCCATAATCTTTAAAATCGCCCAATCCGTTGCCAACCCGGCTGCTGATCAGACATCCCGGCTGTATGCGGCGGGCATCGTCTATCAGGCTTTGGGTTTCTTCTTTGGTCAGCCCGCCCGGCATATCAAACCAGATCACGCCCAGCGGACCGTAATTGCTCAGCAATTCTTTTATCTGCGGGATAGATTTTGTGCGATAGTAGCTTTTGGTGTCCTTCTTTGCATCGTCAAAATCCCATTTGTTGCCGCCGCCGTTAGGTTCGTGCCAGTCGAGATATTGCGAGTAGTAGAACCCAAATTTCAAGCCTGCGGCGCGAACGGCTTCGCTTAAGGGTTTCATCGGGTCTTTGCCGTAGGGCGTTGCTTTTACAATGTTAAAGTCGCTGGCCTTGCTATCGTACATGGCAAAACCTTCGTGGTGTTTGGCGGTAACCACCATATATTTCATGCCGGCATCCTTAGCCACCTGTGCCCATTCCTTAGCGTTAAATTTGGTGGGGTTAAATTTTTTGGCGATGGTAGCATAATCGGCGGCGGGGATCTTGCCGCGGTTCATCATCCATTCGGATATGCCGTAATAGTTCTTGCCGTTCCAGGTGCCGCCCGTTTGCGAGAATAGCCCCCAATGGATGAACATGCCGAACTTGGCATCTTTAAACCATTGAATGTTGGGATGTTCCTTGCCCGATACGGTTTTGTCCCAACGCTGTTCCTCCTGCGCAGAAGCACAAAAAGATATCGCACAAAAAAGTAAAAACGCGAAGGCAGTCTTCAACAGGTTCATCATTATAAATTGGCAACCTAATTGACAAATTATTAAGATAGCATTAATGCATTTAATTAGCCAAATATTCAGTTGGATTTACGGTATGTGCGACTAAATAGAGAGCTTGATGGTTAATTACGCTGAATAGGGACCGCTGATTTTCGCTGACATTTTTGATTTCGCTGATTATCTGAACCAGGATTAAACAGATTTGCAGGATAACAGGATGCCTTAAGAATCATGGGAATCAAAAATGTCAGCGAAAATCAGCGGTCAAGATCAGCGGTCCAAAATATTAACCTAAGCCTGACATACTTACACAAAATCTCCCCGCTTTTTCTGTATCTTTGCTAAAGCATTTAGCCAATATGTTGGTTAAATAAAGTCTGGGGTGGTTAAATGGGTTAAAATAGTTATTAGGGTAACTGTTCCCATCTTTAACCTCCCCTGGCCCCTTTAACAAACCACTAATAAATGAGTACACAACCCATTATAGACCTGGGCGAACAAAGCGAAGTTGAAGTTTTTGGCGCGAGGGTGCATAATTTAAAAAATATCGATGTTTCCTTTCCGCGTAACCAGCTAACGGTTATTACCGGGCTAAGCGGGAGCGGAAAGTCGTCGCTGGCTTTTGATACCATTTATGCCGAGGGGCAGCGCCGTTATATGGAGACGTTTTCGGCCTACTCCCGCCAGTTTATGGGCGGCATGGAGCGCCCGGATGTAGACAAGGTTTCGGGCCTTAGCCCGGTGATTGCCATTGAGCAAAAAACTACCAGCAAAAACCCCCGCTCTACGGTAGGTACAATTACCGAGATATACGATTTTATGCGCCTGCTCTTCGCCCGCGCGGGCGATGCATACAGTTATGTGACCGGCGAGAAGATGGAGCGTATGAGCGAAGACCAGATCATGCGTGCCCTGCTGGAAAAATTTGACGGACAACCGGTAAATATCCTGGCCCCGGTAGTAAAAGGCCGCAAAGGCCACTACCGCGAACTGTTCGAACAGATCCGCAAGCAAGGCTATCTGAAAGTTTGGCTGGACGGCGCCATTGCCGATATCACCCCCAAAATGCAGGTAGACCGTTATAAGATCCACGATATAGATATCGTTGTCGACCGCCTGATTGTGAGTGAGGATGATAGCAAACGCCTATATACATCGGTACAGGCCGCGCTGAAAATATCAAAAGGCATTATCCGTATTGCCGATAAGGATAACAATGTATCGTACTACAGCAAGTATTTGATGGACCCGGTTTCGGGGATCTCGTACGATGAGCCGCAGCCCAATACGTTCTCGTTCAACTCGCCTTATGGCGCTTGCGACAAGTGCGGCGGCCTGGGATATATCTTCGAGGTTGATCGTAATTCGGTGATCCCTGACCCTAAGTTGAGCATTATGAACGGTGGTTTGGCCCCCATTGGCGAGTACCGCGATACCTGGATCTTCCAGGTGCTGAAGGCGCTGGGTAAGAAGTATGACTTCGCGCTGAGCACCCCCATCAACAAATTGCCGGAAGAAACGCTGGAGATCATCCTGAATGGTACCACCGACATGATTACCGTGGCGGTGGAGTATAACAAGTGGAACGTACAGAACTACCAGATCACCTTCGATGGCATTATCCGCATGCTGGAAGAACAGCAGGAACGCCGCGGCGATGAGGGTATGGAAGACATGGAGAACTACCGTGTGCTGAAAACCTGCCCCACTTGTGAAGGCGCACGCCTGAAAAAAGAGTCGCTGAACTTTAAGATAGATAACAAGAATATCTTCGAGCTGGCCTGCATGGATATTAACGAATTGCAGCAATGGTTTGATGGCCTTGAAGACCGCCTGAGCGAACGCCAGAATACCATAGCCCGCGAGATATTGAAGGAGATCCGTGCGCGTATTGTCTTTCTGCTGGATGTGGGTTTAAGCTATTTAACCTTAGACCGCACCACCCGCACCCTTTCGGGTGGCGAGGCGCAGCGCATCCGTTTGGCTACGCAGATCGGTTCGCAGTTGATGAACGTGATGTACATCCTGGATGAGCCCAGCATCGGCCTGCACCAGCGCGATAACGACCGCCTGATAAAAGCGCTGAAAAACCTGCGCGACCTGGGCAATACCGTTTTAGTGGTTGAGCACGATAAGGACATGATCCTTGAAGCTGACCACGTGATAGATATGGGCCCGGCAGCCGGCGTACACGGCGGCGAGGTAGTAGCCGAAGGCACCCCCGCCGAATTGATGAAGATGCACACGCTTACCACCAGCTACCTGAACGGCGAGCGCGAGATAGCCGTGCCTAAAAAACGCCGCGAAGGCAACGGCAAAAAAGTATCGCTTAAAAAAGCCACCGGCCATAACCTTAAAAAGGTGAGTGTCGAGTTTCCTTTAGGGAAATTGATTGGCATTACTGGCGTATCGGGTAGCGGCAAATCAAGCCTGATCACCGAAACATTATACCCGATACTTAATCACCACTTCTTCCGTGCTAAAAAAACGCCATTGCCTTACGAAAAGGTGGAAGGGCTGGAAAATATAGATAAGGTAATTGAGATAGACCAAACACCGATTGGCCGTACACCGAGATCGAACCCGGCTACTTATACCGGGGTGTTTTCGGATATCCGTAACCTGTTTGTGGCCCTGCCCGAATCGAAGATCCGTGGCTATAAACCAGGCCGTTTCAGCTTTAACGTGAAAGGTGGCCGTTGCGAAACCTGCCAGGGCGCAGGCATGAAAGTAATAGAAATGAATTTCCTGCCCGATGTACAGGTACCCTGCGAAGAATGCGGCGGCCGTCGTTACAACCGCGAAACGCTGGAAGTGCGCTACCGGGGCAAATCCATCAGCGATGTGCTTGACCTGAGTATTGAGGATGCGACTGCTTTCTTCGAGCATATCCCCTCCATCTACCGCAAAGTGAAAACCCTGCTGGATGTTGGTTTGGGCTATATCCGCCTGGGCCAGGCATCAACCACGCTATCAGGCGGCGAGGCGCAGCGGGTGAAACTATCTACCGAGCTATCTAAAAAAGATACCGGCAACACTTTCTACATTTTAGATGAGCCGACCACGGGCCTGCATTTTGAAGATATTAACGTACTGCTGGGTGTGCTGAACCAATTGGTAGATAAAGGCAATACCGTGCTGGTGATAGAGCATAACCTTGACGTAATAAAAGTAGCCGACCACGTAATAGATCTTGGCCCCGAAGGCGGATCGGGCGGGGGTAATATCCTGTTCAGCGGTACACCGGAAGGTTTGTGTAAGGTGAAGGAAAGCTTTACGGGTAAGTTTTTGAAGAAGGAGATGGGGTTGTAAATACCATCTTGCTAAACCCCGACTTGTCATTGCGAGGAGCAAGCGGGGGGATATGTGAAATGGCGCGACGTGGCAATCTCGTAGTTGATCATGTGCTGTAGGCTGGTTCCGAACGATACCTTTGCCATAAACACCCCCTCTTTGTCGCAATTACCCTCATCATATTAAATTACAAGCATTTATTTTTGAACTATATCACCAAAACTAAAAGCCCGTAAACATGAGAAAAGTTATTTGCGCCTTCAACATCAGCATAGATGGCTGCTACGACCATACTAAACTAAGCGGCGGCGAAGAGATACTGGAATACTTCACCAACCTGATGAAAGATGTAGATCAAGGCGTTAGCGGCCGCAAGATGTACGAGATCGTGAACCCCTACTGGCGCGAGGTAGCTAAAGCAAATAAAGGAACAGCTAATGAGCAAGCATTTGCCAGGACGCTAACCAGTATCCCCAGCATCGTTATTTCCCGTACCATGGAAGAGGTTGAGGGCGGCCCCCGCATCATCCGCGGCAACCTGGAAGAAGAGATCCGCCGGCTGAAAGAAATGCCGGGAGGAAAAATATCCATCGGCGGCATGAGCGTACGCTCGCAATTAATGCAGGCCGGGTTGATCGATGAACTTTATTTGGTGATCCACCCTGCCGTTGTTGGCTCCGGGCCGCGCTGGGGCGATGGTATCAACTTGAACGAAAATATAAAAATGGAATTGGTGGATACGAAGATCATTCAACAAGGCTGTATGGCCTTGCATTACCTGAAACGATAGGATGCTGTAGCGTTTGTTTGATTGGTTGCGTAAGGATATAAAACCTTGAGTATGAAAAGACCGATACTGTTTGCGCTGATATGCCTGCTGTTTGTTGCCTGTAAAAAGAAAGATCCTGGTGCGGAAATATATATCGACCCGGTGATTGCCGATAATTATACCGCTGATGCCCAACAACTGCTTTTCAGGCTGCTGCAAAATGGCAGTGTAAGTACCGATAAGGATAAACCTCAATTTAACCAGGGCGAACTGAATAAGATACTGGCTAACCTGCAGGCAGTGTACAATCTGAAAACGCCGCAAAGCGACAGCGCCATGAAGATGCATGTTTACCCGCACATCAGTTTAAGCGGCATTAGCTTGCAAGTAGATAAAAATAGCACAGAAGGACAAAAAGTATTAAGTTATACCCCAACAGATGCCGGTTTTAATAACCTGATGAGCAAATATGGCTTTACTTTTTATAGATCGCTATATACCCCCTCTTTCGGTTTTGTGGCCATTACAACCAATGCCAAATATAACATCCCGCCGCTGTTGACCGCCTTTAAAAGCTTTCCCTATATTATTAGTGCCGAACAGGACGGCGCTATCGGTGATGGGAACGATATTACCTATACCATCATGCCATCGGGGGTAGATATTGGTTTCGCCATGAAATCGGGCGATTGCCCGGCGGGATGTATCAATAGTTATGGTTGGCGATATCATGTGGCTGCAAATTATAAGGTTACTTATTTGGGGCGGTTTTAACAAACAAACATGTACAGAAACTTGTACATGTTTGTTTGTTATTATATCTTTATAAAAAAATAAATGCTAACTACTACATATACTTCATTCAGGCAACAGTTAAAATCGTATTTAGATAAAGTACGTAAAAGCCATACCCCTCTATATGTTACAAGCGCAAATGGCGAAGATGTAGTTGTGCTTTCAAAAGCCGACTACGAAAGTATGGAGGAAACTTTTTACCTATTAAAAAGCCCTGCCAATGCCGCCCGTTTACTGAAGGGGATAGAAGACTACGAAAAAGGTTTAGGTACAGAAAGAAGCCTTGCCGAAGAATGAAAATTATATTTCTCGATCAGGGTTGGGAGGATTATTTGTATTGGCAATCCACGGATAAATCTATTCTTAAAAAAATAAACTCGCTAATTAAGGAAATTGAACGAACACCATTTGAAGGCAGTGGCAAACCGGAGCCACTAAGGCATAACCTTGCTGGATGGTGGTCACGCAGGATCAATCTCGAACACCGTGTAGTTTACAAGATTGATGCCGACTCAATAATAATACTTCAATGCAGATATCATTATTAATCTGCTTGCAAGGAAGTTGATTCCCGCTTATCCCAAAACCTAAAAACTCCCTACTTTACCTCGTTAACTATTAACGCAATGAGGTACCTGTTTTTTCTGTTCATCATACTGCAAGCAAGTATTTCACTTGCACAGACAGATAGCATCCAAACCATCAGATGCGATGCGGATACTATACGATCATACAGCCTGCTATTGCCAAAAAATTATCAAAAACAGCAAAAATATCCGGTAATTTTCCTGTTCGATCCGGCTGCGCGGGGTAAAATGGTGGTTGGTTTATACCGAAAAGCGGCAACCGAATATGGCTTTATCCTCATCGCATCCAACAATAGCCGCAATGGCCCGATGGGCGAATCGCTAAACGCGGCCACCGCGATGTTTACCGACGCATTTAAGAAATACAGTATCGACGAGCGGCAGGTTTACCTTGCCGGTTTCTCGGGTGGGGCAAGGGTGGCAACTACCATAGGGCTGCAATCCGGCGGTATAACAGGTATAATTGCCTGTAGTGCGGGTTTCAGCGAGCCCATCCCCAAAGCAAAATTGCCATGGACTCTGGCTGCCATCGCAGGTAACCAGGATTTTAACTATGTAGAGTTGCAGCAGGTTGTGCAAACCTTGCAATCAAGCGGGAGTGTTAGTGCTTTGCAAATGTTCGCTGGCCCTCACCGCTGGCCGCCGGTTGATGTTTTTATGAGCGCGTTGTTATGGTCGCTCCTCCAACATCAAAAACAAAGCAATGAAGATAAGATCGTACAATACAGGGCCTTGATAGATGGCCTTATCGGGCAAAACATTTCGGTAGCTACTAAGGCAAACTTGTACCGGCAGTATCTCAGCATAAAACAAGATGCAGATTATGCTGAAAAGCTGAAAGCACTGGAAACATCTGCCGGCTACCGGGATGAGCTGGCACAGGAAAAGCAATTGATGATCAAGGAAAATGCCTGTCAGCAAAAGATTGCCGAAGCTTTTCAGCAGATCATCACCGCGAATACCACCGCCATAAAAACCAAAGGCTGGTGGAAAAACGAGTTAGCATCGCTTAACAAAATGCTGCTATCACACCTACCGGCCGATAGCAATTATGTGGCCCGACAAAAAGCGTTCATCATAGCTAACGCCGCCGAAAGCTTTGGCAATTATTACAGCGCGAAACGGTATGATACTGCGGCTGAGTTGCTGACAGTATCTGAAGTCTTCGAACCCGAAAACCCTCTGGTATACTATCGCCATGCCTTACTGGTTGCCGCCGATAAAGACGAAAGCGGTACGCTTTATTACCTCAAGCAAGCTATCAGCCATAACTTCTCCAAACAACCATTGCGGACGGAGCCGGCGTTTGGATTTTTAAGGGATAATAAGAAATTCCAGTCGCTGGTTTACTGAAAAGGATTGGGTTATGTATACTCTTTGTACCGGGTAACCGATAAAGTAACTATCCGGTAAAGCAATACCGCCAAAGCTGGTATCCCCAACCAATGCGCATGCCACGATGCGGCAATATTGCCATGAAAAAGATAAGCTATCGCGTGGCCGATCCCACAGCCGGGGCACCAGGTAAAGCCCATTAATCGCAGTGGACACAGCACAAAATGAGTTTGCGTTGGGTCGCTAAAGCCGAGAGCGATGAGTGCGGCTACCCAAAACAGGAGTTCGATATTTGAGCGAATGAGTTTCAATAGTTCAAATATCTGCAATTAATTTATCATAGTAGTATCAGCTTAGTAATACCCCTGCTAATTCCATTTGCAATTGATAAGTTTATTGCGCAATTTTGCACTGCTTATAGAGAAAGACGGAGGGATTAGACCCTGCGATGTCTTAGCAACCTGTGCTAACAAGGTGCTAAATTCTACTCAAGCCCCTTAAGGCTGCGGGAAAGATAAGCGAAGGTCAAAGTACTACCCGACTTTTCGATATAAGCCGCTTTATAGATGTGAGATATTAGATATGAGATTTGAGACCATTTTGGGTGTCTGTTCCCATATATCTGATATCTCCGTAACTGTTAAGATGCTGCATCTGGGTGTGAAATGTCTCACATCTCAAATCTCGCATCTCATATCTCAACAATGGATATTAGAAAAGAATTAGAGAAACGCATCCTGGTGATAGACGGGGCCATGGGTACCATGATACAGCGGTACAACCTTACGGAAGAAGACTTCCGTGGGGAGCGCTTCCGCGACCATAAGTCTGATTTAAAAGGCAATAACGACCTGCTGAACCTGACGCGCCCGGATGTGATCAAAGCCATCCATAAAGAATACCTTGATGCCGGTGCCGATATCATCGAGACCAACACATTCAGCACGCAGGTAATTTCGCTGGCCGACTACCACATGGAAGAACTGGCTTACGAGATGAGCTACGAGGGTGCCCGCATTGCCCGCGAAGTGGTGGACGAATACAATCAACTTACGCCCGAAAAGCCGCGCTTTGTGGCTGGTGCTGTTGGGCCAACGAACCGTACCGCGTCGCTATCGCCCGATGTTAACGACCCAGGCTATCGTGCCGTTAACTTTGATATTTTAGCCGATGCCTATTACGACCAGATCCGCGGATTGGTGGATGGCGGATCGGACCTTTTACTGATCGAAACTATTTTTGATACCCTTAACGCAAAGGCTGCCCTGTTTGCTGCCAAACGTTATTTTGATGAATTAAGAGCTAACCCGGAATTAAGGAAGTCTCTCCCTTCCGGGGAGAGATTTAGAGAGGGGTCGGGCTTGCCATTGATGATATCGGGTACCATTACCGATGCATCTGGCCGTACCTTATCAGGCCAGACGGTCGAGGCTTTTTGGGATTCGGTACAGCATGCCAACCTGCTTTCGGTAGGTTTGAACTGTGCGCTGGGTGCTAAAGAAATGCGCCCTCACCTGGAAGAGCTGGCACACAAAGCCGATGTTTTTGTATCGGCCTACCCTAATGCCGGTTTGCCAAACGAGTTTGGCCAGTACGACGAAGTTCCGCACGAGACCGCGCACCTGGTAGAAGATTTTATGCTGAACGGGATGGTGAATATCGTAGGCGGTTGCTGCGGTACCACGCCCGACCATATCCGTGCCATTGCCGAAAAAGCCGCCAATGTAAAACCCCGCAAGCGCCCTGAGATAGCGCCCTACATGCGCCTGAGCGGTCTGGAAGCCGTTACCATTACGCCCGAAACCAATTTTGTGAACGTGGGTGAGCGTACCAATATCACCGGGTCGCCAAAATTCAGTAAGCTGATACTGGCCGAGGATTACGAGGGCGCCTTAACCGTTGCCCGCCAGCAGGTAGAAGGCGGCGCGCAGGTGATAGACGTGAATATGGACGAAGGCATGATCGATTCGGAAGCGACCATGACCAAGTTCCTGAACCTGCTGGCATCCGAGCCGGATATCGCCAAGTTGCCTATCATGGTCGATTCATCAAAATGGACGGTGATAGAAGCGGGTTTGAAATGCTTGCAGGGGAAAGGTATCGTGAACTCCATCTCGCTGAAAGAGGGCGAGGATAAATTTAAAGAATACGCCCGCAAGATATTAAGCTACGGCGCGGCCACCGTGGTAATGGCCTTTGATGAACAAGGCCAGGCCGATAGCTTTGAACGCCGTATAGAGATATGTAAGCGCAGTTATGATATATTGGTTGATGAAGTAGGCTTCCCGCCGCAGGATATCATCTTCGATCCGAATATCCTGACCGTGGCCACCGGTTTGGAAGAGCATAATAACTACGCGGTAGATTTTATTAAGGCTACCAAATGGATAAAAGAGAACTTGCCGCATGCCAAAGTAAGCGGCGGTGTAAGTAATATCTCGTTCTCGTTCCGCGGTAATAACGTGGTGCGCGAGGCCATGCACTCGGCTTTCCTTTACCATGCCATTAAAGCGGGCATGGATATGGGCATTGTTAACGCCGGCATGCTTGAAGTTTACGAAGAGATACCCAAAGACCTGCTGGAACTGGTAGAGGATGTGCTGCTTAACCGCCGCGAAGATGCTACCGAGCGCCTGGTTACATTTGCCGACACGGTAAAAAGTAAGGGCAAAGAGATTATTCGTGATGAGGAATGGCGTAAAGGCACCGTGCAGGAGCGCCTGTCTCACGCGCTGGTAAAAGGCATTATCGAATATTTGGATGATGACGTGGAAGAAGCCCGCCAGGCCTACAGCAAGCCGCTGGAAGTTATTGAAGGCCCGCTAATGGATGGCATGAATATCGTAGGTGACCTGTTCGGTGCCGGTAAGATGTTCTTGCCGCAGGTGGTAAAATCGGCCCGTGTAATGAAAAAAGCTGTGGCTTACCTGTTGCCGTTCATCGAATTGGAAAAACAGCGTGTGATAGATGCGGGCGAGGATAGTTCGGGCAGTCGCGCCAATGCCGGTAAGGTATTAATGGCCACCGTAAAAGGAGATGTGCACGATATTGGCAAGAATATAGTAGGTGTGGTACTGGCCTGTAACAACTTCGAGGTGATAGACCTTGGGGTGATGGTGCCTGCGCAAAAAATTATTGAAGAAGCTAAAAAGCAACAGGTTGATATTATTGGTTTAAGTGGACTGATCACCCCATCGCTTGATGAGATGGTTCACTTTGCCAAAGAGATGGAGCGCGAAGGGTTTACAATTCCGCTTATTATTGGCGGGGCTACTACCTCACGCATACATGCCGCTGTAAAGGTTGCGCCAAATTACTCAGGTGCTGCCATCCACGTGCTGGATGCATCGCGCAGTGTAACGGTTTGCAGCAGCCTGCTGGGTAAAGATAAGGACGAATATGTAGCCGGCATAAAAGCCGAATATGAGAAAGCCCGCATCGCGCACCTGAATAAAAAATCGGATAAGCGCTTTATGAGCATTGAGGAAGCCCGCGCCGGTAAATTCCAGATCAGTCTGGATGGGGATGTGGCCCCTAAGCCAACGTTCATCGGCACCAAAACCATCGAGGCTTTCCCGCTGGAAGAATTGCTGCCTTATATCGACTGGACACCGTTCTTCCATACCTGGGAATTGCGCGGCAGCTACCCGAAGATCTTTAACGATCAATACGTGGGTACCGAAGCTAAAAAACTGTTCGACGACGCGCAGGTGCTGATGGATAAGATAGTGAAGGGAAAACTGTTGCAGGCTAACGGCGTTATCGGCTTCTGGCCGGCCAACAGCGTGGGCGATGATATTGAACTATATACTGATGATAGTCGTTCGGAAGTGTTCACTACCATCCACACCCTGCGCCAGCAAAACGAAAAAGTAAAGGGCGAACCATATTACGCTCTGTCGGATTTTATTGCCCCTAAAGAAAGTGGCGTGCCCGACTATTGGGGTGGCTTCGCCGTAACGGCAGGTTTAGGCTGCGATGAACTGGTAGCCGAATTTGAGCGCGATCACGACGATTACAACGGCATTATGGCCAAAGCCCTTGCCGACCGCCTGGCCGAAGCCTTTGCCGAAAAAATGCATGAACTGGTACGTAAGGACTATTGGGGTTACGCCAAAGATGAAACGTTGGATAATGTGGAACTGATAAAAGAACAATACCAGGGTATCCGCCCGGCACCGGGTTACCCGGCCTGCCCGGATCATACCGAAAAGACGACCCTGTTCGAGATCCTAAAAGCTGAAGATGCCGCCAAAATGCACCTGACCGAAAGCCTGGCCATGATGCCGGCCGCATCGGTAAGCGGCTTCTACTTCGCGCATCCGCAGGCCAGGTATTTTGGTTTGGGTAAGATCAGCAAAGACCAGGTAGCCGATTATGCCACCCGCAAGCAAATGCCGCTGGAAGATGTGGAACGCTGGCTGGGGCCGAACCTTAACTACTAAGCCCCCCAACCCCCTAAAGGGGGAGCACGGAGCTACCAAACATTTGTAATTTAACTAATAATCACATCCTCGTCCCCCTTTAGGGGGCTGAGGGCTAAAACCAAAATTCCCCCTTTAGGGGGTTAGGGGGTATGAAGATCACCGAACATATACAAAACGCCAAGGGCAAAACACTTTTCTCTTTCGAATTGATACCGCCTTTGAAGGGGCAAAGCATACAGGGTATTTACGATGCCATAGACCCGCTGATGGAGTTCAAGCCACCATTCATCGACGTAACCACCCTGCGCGAGGATTACCTGTATAAAGAACACGAGAACGGCCTGCTGGAAAAACTAAGCTACCGCAAGCGCCCGGGTACCATTGCTATTTGCGCGGCTATTATGAACAAGTACCATGTAGATACGGTTCCGCATTTGCTGTGTGGTGGTTTTACTAAGGATGAGACAGAGAACGGCTTGTTCGACTTACAGTTTTTGGGTATTGATAACGTATTGGTTTTACGTGGCGATGCCCGTCGTGGCGATGCCTCGTTTATCCCTACCCCTAATGGGCACAATTACGCGACCGACCTGTTGCAACAGGTGGTGGATATGAACAACGGCGTTTATCTGCACGAGTATAACGAGGATAACCTAAAGACCAACTTTTGCGTAGGTATTGCCGGCTACCCTGAAAAACACTTCGAGGCGCCGAATATGAAAACCGATTTTAAATATCTGAAGCAAAAGATAGATATGGGTGCGGAGTTCATCGTTACCCAAATGTTCTTCGATAATCAGAAATACTTCGATTTTGTGAATAACTGCCGTGCCAACGGTATCAGCGTACCTATTATTCCGGGGCTGAAACCACTGGCCAATACCAAACAACTGGCAGGTTTGGCTAAAACTTTTCATATTGATATGCCAGAAGATCTATGCGATGCCGTAGCAGCCTGTAAATCGGAAAAAGAGGTAAAGGAATTGGGTATCGAGTGGACTATCAATCAGTGTAAAGAGTTAATCAAATTCGGCGTACCGGTACTGCATTTTTATACCATGAGCAACGCCGGGCCAACCAAGCGCATTGCAGAGGCGATATTTTAATAGTATGCGTATTCAAAAGAAAAGCGATGGCAAAACCATCGCTTTTCTTTTATCTAATTGTTAAACCTGATACGGATCTATCAATTTCAGCTGAGGTATTTTAGCAAAATCCTTTGTATTCCTGGTTATTAGTGTAAGATCGTATGCTAACGCTGTAGCGGCAATAATAGCGTCTGGCAATTTAATAGAATAAGTTTTTCTTATCTCAACGGTTTTTTCCTTAATCAATTCTTCCAGCCCAAATACAACAGAATCTTTAATAAAGCTTTTCAAAACGTTGATATCATTTTCTGTGGCAGCCTTCCAGCAAAGTAATTCTATTTCTGTTATCGCTGATATTGCAGGCGTTGCTTCGGTTATGATATTATCCATAATAACCTCAGAAGCGGCCGGAAATTGTTTTTGCAGATAATAAATAGCCGGATTTGTATCCCAAAGATATTTTACTCCCATTCGTTGCGCAGTTCGTCCAATTGCTTATCAACCTCGTTTAATGGTTGCGCGGTCATCGCGCCTTTGTATTTAGTTACCATATCAGGGGCAATAGCATCATCCCTGTTTTTATCTTTTCTGACACGGATTATTTTAAGCAGCTCTAAATCTTTTAACAGATTTAGTGCCTTCTCATCTAAAACATCAATTGTTAACGTTGTCATATATAACAAAAATAACAAATACTATTTACAAATTTGTACACTAAAGGTTGGAAGGGCCTAAAAACAAAAGCAATGAATATCCATTGCTTTTGTTTTTTATACTACTTCACAGGTACCTGCCCCGGCTTTGGCGCTACCGGCGTTGGGTTAGGTTGTGCCGGTGGATTAGTAGTTATCGGCGGCGCGGTTGGTACGCGTTTTATGCGGGTGTTCAATTCATCTATCGGCATAGTGATCATGCGGCCTATAGGCTGCTTGCCGCGATAGGTGATCACCCTTAATTGCTTGGCATCTTTAGGTGCTATCAGCGGTGCGGTGTATTTAGGATAAAACCTGTCGGGCAGCGAATTATCAAAGCTGTAATAAATATCCAGCCCCGGTATCTCGGTGGTTAATTCAACCCTAAGTTCGTTTCCGGGAGCTATAGATGGCCCGAAATTGGGGTCGTAAACAGCAGGCGAGTATTTGATCTCAGCCTCATCCAATCTTGGGAAATGCTTCTCTACCCGGCCAAAAAACTCCAGCCAGTTTTTGGTGCCTTTGGCGCTCCAAACGCTTTCGGCAATGGCCATGCCGCGCGGCCAGGTCATATACTCGGCCTGGCGAAAGTTGTATACCTGTTCGGTCCACAGGTTGCCCTGGCCGCCTTTTACCATGGCTACGTTAATGCCCTCGGGAGCCGGCTCAAACTGGTAGGCTTTGCTCAGGCGCAGGCTGGCGTATACATGTGGCTCGGTCACCCGGTCCGATTGCATATAATCCAGGTAGCACCATTCAGTCGGGCTCATTACCACTTCGTGGCCCTGCGCTGCCGATTCGATACCCCATTTGGTACCGCGCCAGCTCATTACCGCCGCGTTAGGGCCAAGGCCGCCCTCGGTGATCTCGTCCCAACCCATAAATTTTTTGCCTTTGGATTCCACTATCTTCTCCAAACGCTTTTCGAAATAAGCCTGCACCTCTTTGTAATCCTTTAGCGTGTCTTTTACCATCAGGGCTTTCACCTCTGCGCTTTGCGCCCAGAAGTTTTTGGCGCACTCATCGCCACCCATGTGAATGTAAGGGAACGGGAACAAGGCAGCTATCTCGGTAACCACCTTATCTAAAAACTCATAAGTTTTCTCGTTAGCCGGGTTAAGCGTATTATCCACCAGCGCGGTATTGCCGGTGCTGGCCCAGTTCATGATCTTCTCGCCCGAGCGTACCTTGTACTGGTCGGCACCCGGCGTGGCAGATAATTCGGGATAGGCTACCACAGCCGCCAAACTATGCCCCGGCACATCAATCTCGGGCATAATGTCCACAAAACGGCTTTTAGCATAAGCTACTATCTCGCGGATATCATCCTGTGTAAAGAAACCGCCGTAATTACGCGGCTCATCAGGCGTGGTTGGCATAAAAGAGCCGAAATCGCCTACGCGCTTTACGTTCCAGGCCCCCACCTGGGTTAAGCGCGGCAGGCTTTTGATCTCGATGCGCCAGCCCTCATCATCGGTTAAGTGCAGGTGCAACAGGTTAAACTTATAGCGCACCATGTTATCAATATAACGCTTCACCTCGGCCTTGGTGAAGAAGTGGCGGGCCACATCAAACATCAGCCCGCGCCATGCAAAGCGGGGATAATCGGTAATTTGTACGCACGGCATTTTCCAGGTGATGCCGGTGGGTTTATCCACGCTTTCAATTTCCTTGGGCAACAATTGCAGCATGGTTTGCACGCCGTAGAATAATCCGGCAGATTTATTGGCTTTTATCACCACGCCCTTGGTGGTAACGGACAAGTTATAGCCTTCATCGCCAATTGCAGCATCAGGTTTATTATTGATAACCAATTTTATAGCAGCCGGGATAGCCGATACCTGTGTAGGGAGGCCCAGTATGCCAACGGCGTTAAACTTGCTTACCAAAAAATCGGTAACGGGTTTAGTACCCGCGCCAACTACCGCTATATTGACACTCTTATGCAGCGTATAGGTGCCGGTGTGTTTTACCAGCGTTACTGGTTTGGGAATGATGGCTATCTCAGGATTAGATTGACCAAAGCCTGTTACGTACAAAAAGCAGCCGCAAAGCAGCAGGGTTAGTTTCTTCATATCAGTAAAAATAGGGCATTTTACCCTTGCAGATGAATGTTAAATTGGTTGTAGCGGTTTTGTAGTGCAAATATCAGCAAAAACAACAAGCCTTTCCCGGCTTTGTTTCTATAGGATCTCCAGCACCTGCTTAATATTCTCCACGCTCCTAAAGCGGTCGTTTTCTATCGTATTATCTATCTGTTCGTGCGCCCAGGTAATGTGGTAGGGTACGTGTACCGCATGGCCGCCGATATTCAGCACCGGCAACACATCCGATTTTAGCGAATTACCCACCATCAGCAATTCCTGCGGTTGGATATCCAAATGGCGCAGCAGTTTCAGGTAGTTGGCATCATCCTTTTCCGACATGATCTCGATATGGTGAAAATAATGCCCCAGGCCCGATTTACGTAACTTGCGCTCCTGGTCGAGCAGGTCGCCTTTGGTGGCTACCACTAAACGGTATTTGCCTTTCAGGGCGGTCAGCACTTCTTCCACACCATCCAGCAGTTCAATAGGCTCGTCTAAAACAGCTTTGCCCAAATTAATAATGCGTTCAACAATATCAATGCTGATGGTTTTGTCGGATATGGTCATGGCCGCTTCTATCATCGAGAGGATAAAGCCCTTAACGCCATAACCGTAAAGCGGCAAATTGCCGATCTCTATCTTCAGCAGTTCGCGCTCGATATCGTGTTGTGAGAGGTATCCGCCCATTAGTTCGCAAAAAGCTTCCTCGGTGCGCCTGAAGTAAGGCTCGTTTACCCAAAGGGTGTCGTCGGCATCAAAAGCGATAACTTTTATGTCCATCATGGCAAGTATTAATATGCAATGATAGTAATTAGGCGGGGATTTTGGAGGTGGAAAGGTATTCTTGTATTGTAGCGATGGGTTTCAAACCCATCGCTACAATACATATTAATTCCCCTGATCAGGCAACACTTGTTGCGGCCCGCCATTATTGTCGTCTTTTTCCTTTTTAAATTCCAGCTTACCAAATTTATAGCTCAAACTGATACCAAACGAACGGTAGGGTACCTGCCGCAGGCTGCTTTGGTTGAAGTTTGGTCCGAAAGCGGTAGCCGTTTGGTTAACGTACTGACTGAAAGGGTTGGCGGCTGTTAACCCCAGACTGGCTTTCTTATTCATGAATTGCCTGCGCAACGCGATGTTATAGAAGCCAAAGCCGGGGCGCGTGCCCTGTATGGTTTTTTGCCGGGCATTGTAGTTGCCAAAAACTTCGGCTACAAAATTGTTGCTAAACTCGTAGCTGGCATTAAGGTTTACACGGTAGCTGAACGCGGTTACCGTGGCATTGCCGGGGTTGCTGTTACTGCGGCTGCCCGCCTGAATATTGGTGCGCAGGTTTAGTTTTGAGGTTACCGGCACCGAACCGAAAATGTTTATACCGATGGATGTTTGCGAACCGATATTGGTACGCTGACTAAGCGACACATTAGTATATTGGGTGCCGTTGATATTTAAAACAGGGAAAAAGGTGGTGTAGCCCTGTATATCGTCGGTATTGTAGCGGTATACCGCACCGGCATAAATGTTGCCACCTTTGGCGAAGCTTTTGCTATAACCCAATTCGTAATTATGGCCCAGCTCGGGGCGTAAGTTAGGGTTACCGGTACTGATATTGCGTGGGTCGCTGATATTATAAAAAGGGTTTACTTCGCCATAATCGGGCCGCTCGATACGGAAGCTGTAGGCCGCTTTTATCGATTGCGTTTTATCCAGCTTGTGCTGCAATACAAACGAGGGGGCAAAGATATTGTAACCAGGGATCACCGCGCCGGGGAAATCGATACGGGTATTAGTGCGCTCGTAACGCAGGCCCGCTTTAGCCTCTATAAAATTGTTAAAAAACCCCGCCGATGCCGACAGGTAGGCCGCGTAAATATTGCGGTGATAGTTGAATCCATAAGTTTGGTTAGCGTTGCGGGCATAGCCGCCATTGGCCAGCAGGGTATCGGTAACGGTATTGCTGCTCAGGCTTTCGATAACGGTTTTAAGGCCGCCTTCAATCATAATATCATCAGTTACCGGGTGGGCGTAATCAAGCGAAAGATTGATCTCGTTCTCCTTGCCAGGGTTGCTGCTGTTGGTGCCGGTTGATGGTTTACCACCCGTCAGGTAGTCCTGGCGTTGAAAGGCATCGGCTGTATTGTTGCCGAAACTGGCATCGTACTGAAAGCTCAGTTCCTGTCCCTCTTTTTTAAATGTTTTTTTGTATTCCAGGCTCATATCGGTCGATCGCTCGTGCCCGTTACTGTTGGATGTGCGCAGGTTCATCAGGTCGGCTATCAGGTTGCCCGAAAGGCCGCGTGTGCTTTGGTCCTGGCTAGTGAGCCCGTTATTAAGATTGTTCGATTCGTTATGGCTTACCGCTGCCGTCAGCTCATCTTTTTTGCTGATAGACCAGTTAAAGCTGATCCCGGTTTGATAACCGCTGCGCTTAAAACCGCTGCTGCCATCCTGCAAAAACTGGGTCAGCGTATCGCGGCTGTTGTTGTATGATGTACGCAGCGAACTGCTTTTGCCTACCGTGTTCAACTGCTCATTGCCGCTGATATAGGCGTTAATGCCCGCGTTGCCACGGCGGGCGTTAAGGTTGAGCGAACCGTTCTCTAACCTTGTCCCGGCCGATAGATTCATGCTGCCATTGAAACCCTGTACCTTGCTGCTTTTTAACACAATGTTGATGATGCCCCCGGTACCCGATGCATCGTACTTAGCGCCCGGACTGGTAATTACCTCGATGTTTTTGATCTGACTGGCGGGGATAGACTGCAGCGCATCGGCCAAACTGGCGCCGAATATGCTGGATGGCTTCCCGTTGATCAGGAAACGGATGCTGGGGCTACCCTGCAATTCCACATTACCGTCGATATCTACCGTAACCATCGGTACTTTTTTCAACACATCCAGCGCTACGCCACCTTGCGCGGTCAAATCGTTGGTGGCATTGTATACCAGTTTATCTATCTTGTTTTCTATCACCGGTGCCTGGCCAACTACATTAACCGTATTTAAGGTGGTTTGGCTGCCTGCCAGCAGTACATTGCCTAAGGATACATTTGGAGCGGCATCGGTAATGGTTACCGGCTGTATGGTTTTGCGTTTATAGCCTAAAAACTCAACCGTTACTTTATATGTACCTGCCGGGATATTGGTGATGGTGTAGTTGCCCTTAGCATCGGCGCTGATGCCATTGAACGGGGCTGTAGCGCCCATTTTATAAATGCTGATAGTTGCAAAATCGACCGGGGTTTTGGTGATGGAATCGGTTACGCGGCCGCTGACACGGCCTTTATATTTTGGCGCGTTTTGCGCTTGCGAAGCCAATTGGAAGAGCGCCACACAGCAGATGGCGATGATATATTTTGTAAACTTTAATTGCATGCCACAAAAATGACAGGCAATGCTGTACAAAAATTGGATTGTTAACGAAATTTATAGTTTTAGCGATGGGTAACGATATTGTTGCTATCCCTGCCGCTTCACCATCTCGTTGATCCATATTGGCGCGAACGGCGATGTACATCCTTTAGATACAGGATAATCACGATAAATACCCAAACGCTCACCAATGGCCAGCGCACGGTCACGGTATTCAGGATGGTTAATGCCGATCTGCGCCAGGGCGGTGTTCATGGTCCATTGCACCCCGGGAGCGGCGGCAGGCATTTCCTTTTCTAAACGATCAAGCAGCGCAGGGATATCTATGCCCTCCGGACTGCGGGTAATGCGGCCACTGGTTAAACTCCAACCCAGGCGGGCCAGCATCACATCATCAGATTGCATCCATTGCTGGCGCAGCTGCTCTTTATCGGAGCGTTCTTTAATGATGTTGGTATACAGCCAGTCTACTATCTGCGTAAACTGCTCAGCGCGCAGCATATCCTCAATATCCGCAACTGATAACAATTTAGGGTTCATTACCTGCGTAGCCAAAAAGCGGGCATCCACATTGCCGGTTGCCCACAGGGCCTTAGCCAGTTCATGGTCGGTTTTTATCTTTAGCGCCAGCGCGCGGATATCGCCCATGTTTACGCCAAACTGGTTATTGCCCGCGCCGTTTTTTGTATTATGCTGGCGGCGCTTCTCGTTTCCCTTTGCTTCAAGCGCGGTAAGTGCTTCTGCTACTGTCATATTGTTTTATTGTGATTTCGCCGATTTTAGAAATGATTTCACCGATCAATATCCAAAAAATCTGTGAAATCCTCCTCAGGTCTGTGAAATTAAACAAATCAACGAAATCAAAAAATCATTAAAAATCAGCGGTCCTATTTCCACCATGTCTTCACCCAATCCGCCCGCTCAACTTCATTCAAAAACGTCCAGGCTACAATGCGGCTCTGCTTTTGCCCCTGCGACATGTTGATGGTGCGCACCTCGGTCGCCTTTATCCTTTCCAGTAATCTGTAAACACCGGGCAGTGTATCTTTTTTGGATACCAGCGTAGTGTACCACATGCAGTTTTTGGGCGCCAGCGCGCTTTGTTCTATCATCAGTTTAATAAACGCCGCTTCGCCGCCGGGATACCAGAGCTCCTTTTTCTGCCCGCCGAAGTTGAGCGATGTTTTACCCTTTAGTTGCAGCTTATTCCACTTGTTAATGCTCGCCAGTTGCGCCTCCTGTGCCGATGCATGAAAAGGCGGGTTGCAGATGGTGGCGTCGAAACCCTCATCGTGCAGCATAATGCCTTTAAAAATATTATGCTTGTTGGTTTGTTGCCTTAGTATAATGTTTTGCTTTAAAGCAGGGTTGGCCGCCAGGATGCGCTTGGCCGATGTAATGGCTATCGGGTCGATATCGGTAGCTACAAATTGCCAGCCGTAAACACTGCTGCCAATGGCGGGGTAAATGCAGTTGGCGCCGGTGCCGATGTCCAGTATCTTTATCTTTTTTCCTTCGGGGATGTTGCCCTTATCGGCTTCGGCCAGCAGATCAGCGATGTAGTGAATATAATCGGCCCGGCCGGGTATGGGCGGACAAAGATAGCCATCGGGGATATCCCAGTCGTTTACCCCGTAGTTGGTTTTCAGCAAAGCTTTATTCAACAGTTTAACCGCTTCCGCATCGCTGAAGTTGATGGATTCCACCTCGTGTTGGTTAGCCTTAACAAACGGACGTAAGGCAGGTACGGCTTTGATCAGCAGCTTAAAATCATAACCCTGCCGGTGCGCGTTGCGGGGGTGCAGGTTATCCTTTTCGGTAGTTGGCGTTTGCGGTGCTGATGACATATAATTTGCACGGGGCAATTTAGCCCCTGATGCACAAAGGTACGAAAAAACCAAAGATGGGTTCGCGCGAAGCGTCTTATGCCTTTGTAGCCACCCCGAAGCAATGAGAGTAGCCGTCATCATCGGTAAGGAAAAATTCGGTTTGGCCATAGTCGCGGTCTGTAATTTCCGAAACTTCGAAGCCCAGCTGCTTCAGGTGTTCGCGGGTAGCAACAAGATCTTCCGGTGTCCAGTAAAGGCGGATGCCTTCGTGTCCATCGGGTATTGGCCCGCCATCGCGCTGGTTGAGCCAAAAGTATACCCCTGTGTTATGCACCATGCAACCAATCAATTTGCCGTCCTGCCGCATTTCACGGTCGATGCTTAGGCCTAAACCATCTACCCAAAAACGCAGGCTGCGCTGAAGGTTAGCGCTGGGGATAACAGGGACACAATATTTAACGCTCATGATGGGGTGTGCTGTATGTGCTTTAAATATAGCAAAATAGCTGGCATAGCAATGCTTTCACCTTTAAGAAAAATCACGTAAATTTGTATAATACCACACGGATAAAGCCCTTTTAAAATGACAACATTAACCATAGAGATACCGGACAAAGACCGTGACCTGTTTGAACAACTTACCCAAAGATTAAATGGCAAGATCGTTAATGTTATGGAAAGTGAAGCTGAACCTAATAACATCACTAAAAAAGCTATTACCGAAGCCCGCGCAGGAAAAACTCAAAAGATAGAAGACCTTGATGCATTCTTTCAAAGTCTTTAATTCTATATGTATATCTTAAGTTTTACAAACAGGTTTGAAAAAGATCTGAAATTGATTAAAAAGAGATCAGCAAAGGATTTAGCGCTTATTCTTGATTTTCTTAAAAATGAACTCGCGGTGAAAGGCGCGGAGGGGCTTCCACAAAAGTATCGGGCACACAAATTATCTGGTAATTATAATGATAACTGGGAGTGCCATGTTAAAGGCGACCTGTTAATTATATGGCTTGAAATTACCGTTGAAAACGAAATTATATTAGTTAGGGCAGGTAGCCATTCCGATTTGTTTTAAAAGAATTTTTATGATCCTCCCTTTCTGATAGGGAGGCGTGAGGTTACCTCCTCCCGTCAAAAAAATCCGTCAGCGAATACACCTGCTTGTTCAATTCCTTCATCTTATCCATCAGCGGCTTATAGTAATCGTAATTAACATCAACAATACCCTTATTGGCATCGATATTGGAAAGTTCGGCGCCTTTTTGCTGCGGGTCGTTATCCTGGTATTTAAACCAGTGCCAGCCTACACACATCTTCGATTCTAACAGGCTGAGGATAAAGTTTTGGTAAAAGGCGCCCCTGTCGGCCTGGGTTTTTACCAGCCAGCCTGCACCCGAATGGTTAGCCAGGCCTGCATCATCGCCTTTTACATACCATTCGGAAGCGATGAAGGGCTTGCCGCTCCATTGCTCCCAGTTTTGCATATCTTTTAAAATAGGTGTCCAATAGCTGTAATAATTGATGGATAATACATCCACATACTTGCCCGCGGCTTTAATTACTTCGGGGTAAAAGCGCTGCGCGCCATAAAAGCGGCAGCCGATATACATGTGGTTAGCATCGTACTTACGGATAGCCGACGATACAATGCGAAAATAGGTATCACTCACAAACGAGAGGAAATCGATCTTGTTCTTCTCGGTTAGCTTAGTGGTATCTACGTTGTTTTCGACAGCCCATTTGGCCGCCGCGATATAACCCGGCTCGGTATGATCTAATGAGAGATAACCCGCCAAATTACTGCGCGATAAAGGCATCTCGTTATCAGAGAAATAACCCAGCAGGTTTTTATCGTCTTTATAAACTACAAGGTCCTTCGCCCTTTCATCGCACCAGGTTATAAAACCGGGATCGAACACAAAGATGGCATTGCCGGGATAGCCCTGGTGGCCGGGTACACGGTGGGTGCCGCCCCGCTTTTCGCCGTAGGTGCTCATGAAATTAATGATGACGTTATAAGCTAAAGGCTTCGCCGCCTGCTGGTTGGCCTTGCGGATCTCATCAACCGCCGACCATGCGCCCGCTCCATTAAAGCCATATTCGGTTAAGGATTGCACCATGCTTTTGGCCCAGCCGGCATTATCGCCGAATTTCTTTTTCAATGCCTCCTTATTGCGCTCGCTTGCCCCGGGCGTTACCGAACAAACACCTTCGTGGATAAACAAATGCCCGTCGGGGTTTACCAGCCACCAGCGGCCGTCTATTTTTTGCGTGTGATAAAAGCCCGTCTTTGCGCCTTTTTTATCCATGCGGCCACCAAAAGCATCGGTGGCTATTGCCGCTGGCTTATAGTTGATCAACTGAGGGATATTGCGGGTGCGGTAATTGATCCAGGGCCCGAAACTGGCGTTGGGCAGCGAGCTGTTCAGCGTTTTGGCGGCGGGAACAGAAAGGTTGTATTCGGCGCTGTCGGCAGGCTTGCTGGTTTGCGCTTGTGCGGTCGCGGCAGTTAGCAGGGCAATGGCGCTGTATGGTATCAGTTTTATTTTCATAATTATTGGCGATGGTTGATAAAGTTAGGAAGCAAATTGCCAATTCATATCTCTGTTTAAGGCAGTTTGCTATGCCCGATTAACATATGGCTGCGCGAAAATACACCCCTCTAAAATTGCGGATTTGCCCCCACCGTGCATTTCGTTACCCACCGTTATTTGTTCTGCCAATTAATAAAAGAATATCAAATAATTAATCAATTAAATTTTTAAGAAATCTTTTATGAAAAAATTAACCTTTATTATGGCTGGCTTAGGCCTGCTTGCCTGCCTTGCCGCATGCAAAAAAGAACAAACAATAAGTACCGAACCTGTAACCGACGGCGCGGCCAACCTGAAAACCGACGCGGTGAGCTGGGTGAATGTAATCCCAACTACCTCGTTCAGCTCATTCAGCACTTATTGGAACAACCTTTATCCCTGGGGATCGGACCATAATGGTTCTGCCCGCATGCGCACACAAAACATCTCCGTTTCGGGCGGGGTGCTTACCCTGAGCAGTACACCCACCAGCGGCGTAGGCAACAGCAGTAAAGACCCTTACCTGACTATCCATTATTATTCGGGTACGGTATACGCCAAGGCTATCGCTACGGTTGATGCATCGTGGCCCAAGTGGCATTTTAAGGGCGAGTTCCAAAATCCATCCGCAACCGGTACCTGGCCCGCGTTTTGGGCAACCGGAGCCAGCAGCTGGCCGCCCGAAAGCGACTTTATGGAGTTTAAAGGCAGCAGCACCTGCTGGACCAACACCTATAAAAACGCCAGCGGCGGCTGGTCGAGCGTAGGGACGGCGATATCAAGCCCATCGAGCTGGCATACTTATTCGGTTTATATGACCAAGACAAACGCCACCGATGTAAGCATCGAATATTGGATTGACGGGGTGCTGAAAAGCACGCAAACCGGTGCAAACTTTGTGGGTAAGCCCATGAATATTATTATCGATTACCAAATGGAAGGCGCATCCGGTTCGCCCGGCCCAACCACTACCACATCTATGAAAGCGCGCAACGTACTTGTAGAGAAGAGCGCCACACTGTAAATTCAAAGATCTGCTGATATTCTAACAAACGCCCCGATTGAAAAGGATATGAGAAAGCCCCCGGCAAAAACCGGGGGCTTTGTGTTATTGTTGGGTGATTACACTGACTTTAAAAGGATTTCACAGATTTGTTAGTGTGAAATCAATTTAATCACTTCACAAACTCCATATTCCTGAACAACCAGCCACCTTTATCTGCGTAAACCCGCAACTTGTTTGTGCCGGCATTTAGGCTGATCCCTTTCAATTCCAACGTTTGCCAGTTTTGGGTGCCGCCGGTGTTTGGCACAAGGTTCTCACCTAAAGCTTTATCTCCGTTCTTAATCGATAGCTTACCGTCGGCCACATTGCTGCTAACGGCCAAACGCAGGGTGTAAACGCCTTTGGCTTTCACATGGAGGGTATATTGCAGCCATTCGCCATCCTCTATATTGCTGATGTATGGGCCATCTTTGTCGCTGCGGATATCTACCCCATCATTACGGTAGGCGTAACCACGGTTACCGGCCGTGTTTACGCCGGGTGTGTAATGGTAACTGGCTGTATCGGTATCGTAATAGGCCGAGCGCTGGCGGCCAAGGTCGTAATCGGCGGCAAGGATAGTGGTGTTATTGGTAATGATATTAGCCTTGTATGGTTTGGTATCTGCTGTGCGTACCTGCCTGAACATGGCATCTATCACATCGCGGTGGATGATGTTGTTCTCCAGCTTCAGGTTTTGCAGCCATTGGTCAAGCACTACCTGTGCTTCGGCAGCGGATGGTTTGGGGCCCTTTTTGCTCCAGTAGTCAAGCAGTTTTTGGTAACCGTCGGGTACTTTTATTTCCAACGGGTTGTTGCCGCCCATTTTTTTCAATGGCCACCAGCTCCAGCCGATATCGTTACGCTCTACCATACCGATGCATTCGGTATACCAGGTGTTGGAGTTCTCGCCCGATTCGCCCAGCCATAGCGGCACATTATATTTATCGCGCAGGGACATAAAGTTGGCTATCTGCTTTTCGGTATTAAAGTTGCCGTATTTATGGAAACTGAGCACCATATTATTATCCCAGGCAGGCAGCACGCCGTTATAATTGTTGCCGAAGCCGTTACCTTCAATAATAACAATATGCTTTTTATCTACCGTGCGGATGGCGGCGGTAATTTCCATCATCAGCTTTTTTAACGGGGCGTTGGTTTTCTCGTTAGTACCGCGCACATCCTTTGGGTCGTCAAAGCCCATATTGGGTTCGTTAATGATATCGTAACCGCCAATGTTGGGTTCGTCTTTATAACGCTCGGCCAGCTTTGCCCACAGGGCTATCATTTTTTCCTGGTTGGCGCGGCTTTCCCAAAGCGTAGGCTGATCGGGGTGACGGTCGGCTATGGGCAAATCGTTACCCTGGCCGCCGGGAGTAGCGTGCAAGTCAAGGATCAGGTACATGTGGTTAGCCTTGCACCATTTTAGCAGGCTATCGGTCATTTCGAAACCTTTTTTTAGCCAGGTGTTCTTACCGGCTACGGGTTCATCGGCCACCGGCAGCGTATAGAGGTTAAAGTGCATGGGCAGGCGGATGGAGTTGAAACCCCAGCGCGCCATACTATCCACATCTATTTTGCGGGTATTATTGGCCAGCCAGGTATTATAAAACTCTGCCGTTTTTTCGGGGCCGACCAGGTCTTCAATACCCGCGCGGATCTTATATTGCTGGTTCAGCATGGCCACTTTAAACATGTAGCCTTCCTGCAGCATATCGCCGCCAAGGCCCATGCCGCGCAATATGACCTTCTGCCCCTTGTCGTTAACAATTAATTTGCCCTGTGCCTTTAAAAAGCCCTGCGCACCCGCGTAACGGCTAACAGCCAGACTTATCACAAGACCAATAAATAATTTGAAGCGCATAATGTTGTAGGTTGATGTAAGGTTATTGCCAGGTATAAGTACCCACCGCGCCTGCTTTAAGCTGTGTGGTCACCATTTTACCTTTGCTGTAAATGTTAAAGTTTTGCTCGGTTTTGCCGCTATTGGTCACAATTAGCACCTTTTTACCCTGCGGCGTAATGAAGGCCACGTTAGGCAGGTTATCGATATTGTTAGATGCGATACGCATCGACCCCGGCCTTACAAATTTTGATGCGTGTGCCATGGCATAATAAGCGATGTTGCGGGTATAGCTGTCTTTATCAATGGTTACCGTGCCCTGGCACATGGGGCAGCCGCCACGGTCGGTATGGGGTTGGTTGTTGATATCGGCGGCCAGGTTCCATTCCAATACATTGCGGCTCCAGTTGCGGGTAGCGCCAATAAATAAACGCCTTACCGGGTCGGCCACTTTGGTTGATGGGCTGCCGTCCTTCTCTATCACCATCTGCTCGGTGAAGTAGAGGTTCTTCTCGGGGTACTTGTTGTGCAGGTCAGTCATCACTTCTATCTTTCCGCCATATAGGTGAAAGCCCGAGCCATCCACATATTTAGCGGCAGCTTTATCGGTCAGTATCGAATCGGCATAATCGGGGCGGTCGCAGTTATGATCGTACAGAATAATGCGGCTTTTTATCCCTGCCGACTGGAACGCCGGGCCTAAATTGTTTTTGATGAAGTCGGCCTGTTCGTGCGCCTGCATCATCATGCTGGGGTTATTCTTGGGGTTCAGCGGTTCGTTCTGTACGGTGATGGCATCTATGGTAATACCTAAGGTTTTATAGGCTTTAATATACTTCACCAGGTAATCGGCATAGGCCTGATAATATTCGGGCTTTAGCGCGCCGCCACGCGTATCGCCATTGGTTTTCATCCACGCAGGTGCCGACCATGGCGAACCCAGTATCTTTATTTTAGGGTTGATAGCCAGTATCTCTTTCAGCACCGGTATCACATCGGCTTTATCAGGCCCCAGGTCAAAATGGGCCAGTTTGGGGTCGGTCTCTCCCGCGGGCATATCATCGTACGAAAAAACTTTCTCGTTCAGATCCGACGCGCCGATACTTAAGCGCAGGTAGCTTACACCAATGTTGTTATCATCATAAGCGAATAATTCTTTTAACAGCGCCGCCCGTGCCGGTTTGCTCATGCGGATGATGTGCATAGCACTACCACCCGTCAAGGCGAAGCCAAAACCATCGATGGGTTGATAGGTGGTGCCGTCATCCACAGTGATGGATGGATGGTCGTTTGCGTCCTTCAGTTCGAACTTCAGCGTTTGCTTTTGCTGCTGAAACATCGCCGACTTATCGGCATTGGTCAACCACAGCGTAACCGGGCTTTTTTGCGCCAGGCTATTTAGTCCGGCCAGTAAAAGCGATGCAAGAATGATACGGGCTTTCATCATTACGATACGATAAGGGTAGCTATGGAATGTGGCAGACTGGTCAGTTTGGCGGCCTTGCCTTTTATCCATAAAAAGTAAGGCACTTTATCGTCGGTGCTGTTCATTACCACAACTACCAGTTTGCCATCGGCATTAATAAAAGCGGTGCTGCTCAGCTTATCCCTGCTTGAAGCAGCCGCTATGCGGCGCGAGCCGGGCTTAACAAATTTAGAGAACTGGCCCAGGTAATAATAAGCATTGGTATAGATCAGCTTGCCGGTCTGCGTATCGCCAATAACCGGCGCAAAGCAGAAGTTACCCACATGGTTAGGGCCGCCCTTTTCATCAAGCAGGATGTTCCAGTCGGTCCAGCCGCAGGTGCCTGCGTTAAAGTCGTTGATGAGCGAGTAACCGTACTTTTCGCCCAGCGCCCAATCGTTCACCTTGTCTATATTGAATTTTTCTACACAGCCCTCCGTAAAGATCAGGTGCTTATTGGGGAAGGCCTCGTTAACACGTTTAACGTTATCAAAACGCATGGTGCTGCCGGTCCAGGTTTCGTACCAGTGGTAGCCAATGCCCCAAATATATTTAGCGGCTTCCGGGTCTTCCAGCATATTGCTGGCGCGCTGGTAAACCATGTCGCGGTTATGGTCCCAGGCAATAATTTTGGTGTTGGCCAAACCTTGTGTATGGAAGGTTGGCCCCAGGTGGTTCTTCACAAACAGGCGCTCCTCATCGGCCGTAAATATGCACGATTCCCATTTTTGCGTAGCCATCGGCTCGTTCTGCACGGTAACGCCCCAGATCGGGATGCCCTGCTTTTTGTAAGCACCGATGAACTTTACGAACATATTGGCCCAGGCCTGCGCGTATGCCTCTTTCAGTTTACCGCCGTGCAGCATATCGTTATTGCTTTTCATCCAGGCGGGTGGGCTCCATGGGCTGGCGAACATGGTCAGCTTGCCGCCCGCCGCCTTAATGGCTTCTTTAATAAAAGGCACACGGTATTTCAGGTCGTGGCTGATGTTGAAGCTTTTCAGCGAGGCATCGTTATCGGCAACGTAAGCATAGCTATCGCTGCTAAAATCGCAGCTTTGTATATTGGTGCGGCCCAGGGTATAACCAATGCCATTCTTGGGGTCGTAGTAGGCGGTCATTAATTCTTTCTGCTTATTCTTGGGCAGTTTATAAAAGGTCTCGGCCGATGCATCGGTCAAAGCGCCGCCAATACCTACCATGGTTTGGAATTTACGTGCCGGGTCTACAAATACCGATAGCTCTGTTTCCAGCGGTTGCGGTTTGCTTTCAAAATTGATGGTCTCGGTTTTGGTAATGCGGTAATCGGTGTTTTGGGCAGTGGTGTATACCTCAACACTTTTGGCATTAAAAGGCGTTTGCGCGCCGGCGTAGATGGCTGGCAGCAACAGGGCAGATAGCAGAAGTGGTTTAAGCGTGTGGCTCTTCATGTATATATAGCTTGGTATAAAAATAATCGGTTTAAAAATTGCACAATTTCCAGGCCGGGTGTGCTTGTGCATCCGTATAACAAACAGGCCTACCTGGTTTAATAAACTGGTTAAATGAGTGAAGATTGTGTTACCCTCACCTGTAACTTTGGTTATGTAAGCCAAAACTATCGAAAAAATATGCTAACCCACAAATGAAATTTTGTATATATTATTGATAATTAATGTGTTATGATTGTGCGTAATACGGAATAAACACAAGTGCATTTATATAAATAATTATCGGGATAGCTGTAAAAAACAAGAGCAGGAGCGCTTTTATGCACAAAAGTTGATACGCTTTAATCTCATGCGAAAAATTTGACAGGAATGGTTAGTTTAGTGGCGATTATTAACCCCTTTTTAATAAAATGACAGGAAGTGTACTTAAAAAACTTGTTGTAATTTTTGTGTTGATGCTTTTGCCGGTAAAACTACTGCTGGCGCAAAAGGTGTTACAGGTAGATAGCAGCGTGTTCGAGCATTTGTTTGGGCAGCAGGAGATCAAATTGCTGGAGGATAAAAAGGGCACTTTTACACTCGACCAGGTCCTGTCGCCCGGCTTCCAAAATAAATTCGCCAATAATCCGGGCTACTATCCGCAGAATTATAACCTCAAATCGTGGTATTGGTATAAGGTGAAGGTGCGGTTTGATAGCACCCTTATTCACAAAACCAACCTCATCGAGTTTTTCGACCAGACTACCGATGATATCATCGCCTACATCCCGGATACTAACGGCAAATACGTGGCCACCAAAGCCGGCGCCCGGTATAAATTTATCGACCGTTTATATCGCCATAAAAACTTTGAGTTTACCATTTACGATCGCCGGCCGGGCGAGTATACCTATTACTTCAGGGTACATTCTAAAGAACAGGTGAACGTGATCATCGTATACCGTACGGTCGATTACTTTATTCATTACGCCCTTACCGAGTATATCACCTATGGGTTGTTCTACGGAATGATCCTCATCTTTTGCTTCCACAACCTGCTGATGTTTATAGCGGTGAAGCGGCTGCAATACCTTTATTATGTAATGTACATATTAAGTGTAGGCTTTTACGAGATGAGCGTGGACGGTATCGCCTTCCAATACATTTGGCCAACCTGGTCAAACTGGAACGAATACGCTTATGGGGTGGCCCTGTTCTTTCTCAGTGCGTTTGCGCTCGAGTTTACCAAGGAGCTGCTGCAGGTAAAAATGCGGGCGCCGCTTTTGTATAAGCTCATCAACGTTGTATTAATTATACGTACCGTTTATTTTGTTTATTGCTTTTTCTTTAACAGGGGGCTGTTCATTTATAAATTCGTCGATTCGATAACGCTGGCCATCTGCTTTTTTACCGGTATTACCGTTTGGAGCAGGGGCTTTAAGCCTGCCCGTTTTTTTGTGCTGGGCTATACCTTCCTGTTCCTGGGCCTGATCATAAAACTGGCTACGGTGCTTGGCCTTAATATCGGCGTGGTAAACCGGGTGCTGGGGCACTACAGCTTAAGTCTGTCTTTTATTTTGGAGATGGTATTCCTGTCCTTTTCTATTGGCGACCAGGTGCGATTGCTGCGTAAGGATAAGGATGCTGCGCAGGAAGAGACCATCAGGCAAATGGAAATAAACGTTGAACTGAAGGATTCCATTAACCGGGAACTGGAGCACCAGGTGCGAATACGAACTTCTGAAGTGATCCAAAAATCGGAAGAACTGATGAAGCAGGCGCATATTATTGAGGAGCAGAACGAGGAATTACTGGCCAAAAACGAGAAGCTGGAAGAACAGGCCGAAGAGATACACCGGATGAACCTGTTGCTTCAAAAAGATAATATTCAGCTGAAAACTAATATTGAAAAGGTTACCGACGACAGGGCCCTATCAAAGGAATTAAGCTTTGAAGAATTCAGCGCCAAATACCCGGATCAGGAAACCTGTTACAAGTTTCTGTCGGAATTGAAGTGGAGCAATGGCTACACCTGCGCACGCTGCGCAAATACCAATTATTGCGGTGGCAGGATGCCTTACAGCCGCCGCTGCACCAAATGCACTTATGAAGAATCTGCGCTGCAAAAAACCATTTTTCACAATAATCGCATACCTATTAATAAAGCCTTTTACCTGGTGTACCTGATGTATACCAGCAAGGGTACCATCTCATCGCACCAGTTATCTGAAAAGCTGGACATCAGGCAAAGCACCTGTTGGTCCTATTCCATCCGGGTAAAAAAGGCCATGAACGAGCGTAAAAAAGAGGGTAGAAAGGGAAGTACGCAGGGTTGGAGCCGCCTGGTTATTGAAGTGTAATAATAACACTTTCTCTCATTCTCGCTATTTTACGCATTTTTCGCACTCCCCGGCTCATTTTTATTGGCAATTTATTAACCTTTTATGGCATGAAAAGGCCCGCTTTTCAGCCTTTTTTAAGCCCTGCAAGGGGCTTTTTTTATTGTGCGGTAAGCGTATCAGCCCAATTAAGGCTTATATGCATAAAATGGCATTTTTGAGCCGTGCAGGCAATTTTTTAAAAATTTAGCCAATGCGCATCAAGCGTATCAAAAATTTTATAAATGTCTAATTATCAGTTATTTATGTGAATTTTTTTCTTGTTTTTTAGCTTCAAAAGCCTTTAAATTTACCTCACCAGTTATTACTAAAAAACAACAAAAACACTTTAAGCACTTCATGAAAAGCCCCTTTCCGTAACCTGCAGGTTATCCTGCAAACGCGGGCGATGGACCAGGTCCGGTACCCACGGTATGCCAATTTTCAGATCGCATGATCCTGATCTTAATTAATTACCAACCAAAAATTAAATTATGAAAAAACAAATTACTCTCCTTATTACTGTTTTACTCACTGCCTGCATGTACTCCTTTGCGCAAATAAACGTGAAGGGTACCGTGAAGGACAGTAAAAACCAGCCCATCCCCGGGGCAACCGTAAAGGTTAAGGAAACGGGTAAAGCAGCCGCCAGCGATATTAATGGTAACTATACCATATCGGCAGCAGCAAATAACACCCTGGTGTTTTCAAGCGTAGGTTATACCAGTATCGAAGAACGGGTAGGCAACCGCACCACCATCAACGCGGTACTGGCTGATGACAGTAAGCAATTATCGGATGTGGTGGTTATTGGCTATGGTACCCGCGCGCAAAAAGATGTTACCGGCGCCATTACCAGCGTAAAGGCCGAAAAGCTGGAGGTGGAAAACCCCGCCAGCATTGCCGACCTGATCAAAGGTAACGTAGCCGGTATCACCGTAGCGCTGAACGTATCGCCAAAAGGTGGCGGCACCGGCGATTTGCAGATACGCGGTAAAGCTACCTTAACAGCCAGTTCATCGCCATTGATCGTATTAGATGGTGTGGTTTACCAGGGACAAATGGCCGACATTAACCCTAACGATATTGAACGTGTAGACGTACTGCGCGACGCGAGTGCGCTGGCTGTATACGGTTCGGCTTCGGCTGCGGGTGTGGTGGCCATCACTACCAAAAAAGGTAAGCTGGGCGCGCCGCAAATTAACCTGAACATGAACGTGGGTTTTGAGCAATTAGAAAAGAACCAGAAGTTTTATGGACCGGAAGGCTTTTTGGCCTGGCGGGCCGATGGTGCACGCGCATCAAACGTTAACAACCCTTATTACTATTATAGCAACCCTAACGCCCTGCCCGATGGTGTTACCCTGGCGCAATTCATGGGTACATCAACCGGCGACCCTACTACTGTTTGGTTACAGCGTTTAGGCTTGCAAAATAACGAGATAGCTAACTACAATGCCGGTAAAACCACCGACTGGGCAAAACTGGTTTTCCGTACCGGTTTACGCCAGGATTATACCGCCAGCTTATCAGGTCGTAACGATAATACCAGCTACTATCTGTCGGGCAATTATACCAAAAACCAAAACCTGATACAGGGTGGCGAATATAAAAACTATCGCGCCCGTGTTAACCTGGAAGGTAAAGCCGCAAAATTCCTGACCGTGGGCATGAGCACGCAGTTTGCCAGCAGGGATGAAGGTGGTAACCAGGCCGACTGGACCCAGATCATCAACTCATCGCCTTATGGTGATTTTTACCTGGCCGATGGCGTTACACTGCGCCGTATTGATACCGATGACAGCGGTTTGAACCAGCGTAACCCTTTCCTGGCTACCTATTATAACCAAACCGTAGCCATACAAAATACTTTGTTTGCCAACCTTTATGCTAAATTAAGGTTGCCTCTCGGGATCCAGTACCAATTGAACTTCGCACCCGATATCGAATCGTACCGTAACTTTAACTTTATCCCTGTTGCCAACCCTAATGAGTTAGCCGGTGGTGAAGCTTCGCGCAGTATGGAAAACAGGTATAAGTACATTCTGGATAACTTATTAACCTGGAACAAAACCTTTGGCGGTATACACAATATTGATATAACCGCATTATTGGAAAAAGAAAAATACCAAACCTGGTATACCAATACATCTAACTCGGGCCTTACCCCAAGCGATGTGTTAGGGTACCACAGCATTGGCGCGGGTATATTGCCTGTGGAAAGCAGCGACGACCGCGTTTACAATGCCGATGCGATAATGGGCCGTTTAAACTATACTTTGATGGGCCGTTACATGCTGACCGCTTCGGTACGTCGCGATGGCTTTTCGCCATTTGGCTTACAGTTCCCACGCTCTACCTATCCTACGGGAGCTGTAGCCTGGGTACTAAGCGACGAGAAGTTTATGAAGACCAAAACTTTCGACTGGTTAAACTATGCCAAATTGCGCGTAAGCTACGGTGTTAACGGTAACCGCCTGGCAACAGGTACTGCCGATCCATCGCTGGCCCTGGCCCTGATCAGCACTGCCAAATATCCAACCGTAAGCTCATCGGGTACGGTAACCAACAACGTATCGTTATATGCCAGCTCGCTGCAAAACCCTAACCTTAAATGGGAGCGCACCACAGGTATCAACCTTGGTTTAGACTGGTCTATCCTGCACGACCGTATTAACGGTAGCTTTGATGTTTACAACCGTAAAACTACCGACCTGATCGTTAACCGTACGTTATTGACTATACAGGGCTTTGGCGCCGGCGCCGGTTCGTTAACCAATATTGGCGAGGTTAATAATAAAGGCTTCGAGGTATCTGTTAATACCAAAAACATCAACAGCCGTAATTTCAACTGGACATCAAGCGCAACTTTCTTTGTTAACCGTAACAAGATCGTTCACCTGTATGGCCCGGCTACTACTACCGATGCAAGTGGGAATACTGTTACTAAAGAAAACGATGATACCGGCAATGGATGGTTCATTGGTCATGATATCAGCTCTGTATGGGATTATCGCATACTGGGCGTATGGCAGGCTAATGAAACTGCCGAAATGGCTAAATACGTAGGTGCTGGTTTACGCCCGGGCGACTTTAAGTTACAGGATGTGGACGGCGATTATAAATTTACCGATGCTGATAAGCAGTTCCTGGGCTCGCGTACGCCGCAGTTCAACTGGTCGCTACGTAACGATTTCAATTTCCTGAAAAACTTTGATTTTTCATTCCTGCTGGTATCGGCTATGGGACAGCTATCTACATTTAACGAGGCTAAAAACAACCCCGGGAGTGTAGGTTTCGCACGTCAAAGTTCGTACATCCTGCCTTACTGGACTGCCGATAACCCGATCAACGATTACGCCCGTCTTAACTCTGGTTCAAGTGGTACCACTATCAACGTGTTCCGCAAGTCGTCATTTGTAAGGGTTAATACGGTATCACTGGCTTATACTTTAGATAAGAAATTGGTACAGCGCTTAGGTATGCAAAGTGCAAGAGTGTTTGTTAACTCAAACAATGCTTACGTTTTAACAGGCTGGGAGTTCTGGGATCCGCAAAACTCGGGCCCTACACCACGTATCGTAACGGCTGGTATAAACGTGACTTTTTAACCGAATTAAAGAATTGTGAATATGAAAAAGATAAACAAAAGTATCATAGCAGTGCTAACATTAGCGGCTGTTATTATTACCGATGGTTGTACAAAAAGGAGCGACCTGGTGCCCGAAGCACCATCGAAGTTTACGCCTGACGTAACGCTTACTACTCCGGCGGCATTTAAATCGGCGGTGGAATATATGAACCAAAACGAGCGTATCGAGTTTTTTGGCGATTCGGCGCCGATGCTTACCGAGGATATCTTCTCGGACGTAGCCGTTGAAGGTACTACCGATAAAACCACGCCCGCGCAGGATCTGAACGTGCGTATCACCCCAACTGCCAACTTAAACAGCGACGACTATAACAAGATAGGCCGCTACTGGGAAATTTGGTGGAATGGTATACATTATGCCAATACCGTTATCAGCCGTATTGATAATGTAAAATGGCCTACAACGGCAGCACGTAACGCTATACTTAGCGCGGCTTATTTTCACCGTGCGTTGCGTTACTACCGCTTATGTAACGAGTTTGGCGATGTACCTTGCGTGTTAAGCGAAGAGCAATCGGTTAATGTGGGTTATTTTTCAACCCAACGCGCGGTTATCTTAAAACAAATGAAAACCGACCTGGAATTTGCCACCGCCAACCTTACCGATAACGTAGATAAAGGCGAGGTAACTAAAGGTGCCGCTTATCACCTGCTGACCAAAATTAACCTGGCATTAGGTTTGTTTGATGATGCCATCACTTCAGCATCGGCAATTATTAACGGTGGTACTTATAAGCTGATGACCAACCGTTTTGGTATTGTGGCAAGCAATGCCGCCCACAACGTGATCTGGGATTTGCACAGGCCCGAAAATAAATCGCTGGGCAGCAATACAGAGGCTTTATACAACGTAATTGACCGTGAAACACTGGAAGGCGCTACCGCTAACGGTTCGCAGGTGATGCGTAACTGCGTGCCGATGTGGCATAATGGTACTATCCTTACCCCAACCAACAAAAAACCGGGTGTTGTAGACGCGGTTACCGCCGAGTTCCCATTAACTTATTACTACGGACGTGGTATTGGCCGTGTACGTGGTACCCCATACAGCACCCAATACATTTGGACTGATGCCACCGACTTGCGCCACGCGCCGGGTAACTGGGTAAACATGACCGACCTTGTTTATAACAACTCGGCCATTAAAACTTCCGACCCTACCTGGTATGGTAAAAAACTGCAGCAATACACTGCCGCTACTGTTGCCAGCGTGTTCCTGAATGGCCCGCGTGATACCATCCGCGCATGGTTTGGCTGGCCGCACTACAAAATATTCATTAACCCGGGTGGTGTTGATATCCTAAACGCGACATCGGACAAATGGTGGAGCCCGCCGCGCGGTACCAATACCGACTGGTATGTGTTCCGTGTAGCTGAAACTTACCTGCTGCGTGCCGAAGCTTACATGTGGAAGGGGCAAGCCGCGCAAGCCATGGCCGACCTGAACGTGGTACGCGCCCGTGCTCAGGCACAATTATTAACCGATGCCAGTAAAGTAACCATGAGCACTGTACTTGACGAGCGTGCACGCGAGCTATTCTTTGAAGAGCCACGCCATGCCGAGCTTGCCCGTATAGCGTTCATTTATGCGCAAACCGGCATCCCATCGTACACCGGTAAGGTTTACAACACGGTTACGTTCTCTACCAGCAACTTCTTTTACGACCGTGTTATCGAAAAGAATGATTTTTATAACCGTGGTGTAGTAACCAACTCGGGTAATACGTTTACTATTTCGCCTTATCACGTATTGTGGCCAATACCACAAAGCGAGATCAACCTGAATATTAACGGGCATATTAATCAAAATAAAGGTTACGCGGGTTCTGAAACTAATATCCCCGCACTTGATCACATTGTACAATAGTGATCGAAGCGTTTAAGAGAACTAAACCTTATACGCGATTTTAGTTTAATAAATGGGAGGTCCTTAGCCGTAATGGTTAAGGGCCTTTTTTTGTTTTTTCGACAACAAAACAGCTTCCGGGCGAAAGCGGGCAGAACGATGGTGGCACGTGCGGAGGAAAGGCATCAGCGTTTTGCAGAAGCGTGGGTAAGCGTGTGCGATAGCGGGGCAAATAAGCGTAGCCGTGGTTCTGCTCGTTTTGCAGGGCATAGGCCATGTGCGGCAAAGGAGGCATTTTTGCTGTCTTGATCTTTGGTTACTTTCCATCAAGGGAAAGTAAATGGCCCCTGCGGCTAAGAGCAGACCGGCATTAATTACTTACTGTCCCAGCAAACGACGAGATTGCCGCGCTATCGCTCGCAATGACAAAGTTTTTTTACACGTACCTCAGCGCGTGCGAAATAAAATTACTGGTAAGGCCATAATCTTCGGTGCCTTTGCGGCGGATGAAGAAGAAATCGCGGGTGATCTTAAGGCCTTCTACGGGTACTTCTACCAGGTCACCCTCGGCCAGTTGGCGTACAATAGATGGGCGTGGCATAAAGCCAAGGCAGTCATCAGCCAACAAAAAGTTTTTCAATGCCTCGGTACCGCCCAGGCGGATCTTTACGGATAAATCAGCGGGTTTAATATGATGTGTAGCCAATGATTTAAGCAAAGCATTTAGCGTGCCCGACCCACGCTCGCGCAGGGCTACCGGCGTTTTGGTAAGTTGCTTTAAGGTAAGCGATTTACCGGCCAGCGGACTTTTAGCTGAACATACAGGGATCACCTCGTCGCTCATAAAGGGCCGGTAACTTACCGTGGTGAGTTTATTATCAACTTCGATAATGCCGATATCTACCTCGTGGTTCAACAGGGCGTTCAGGATATATTCCGAGTTTCGGTTTACCAGTTGCACATCCACATTGGCATACTCTTTTTGAAATCCCGAAAGAATGGATGGCAGGATATATAGCGCTATAGTGGTACTGGCGCCCAGGCGCAGATGCCCGGCGGCATTGCTTACGTTGCTGAGTATGGACAGGTCGTATTCTATCTTGCGTTCTATCTCGGTAGCCTGCAGCAGGTATTCGTTTAGTTTTTTGCCGGGCTCGGTAAGCATAATGCTGTTACCCTTACGTTCGAAAAAGGCTACTTTATATTGATCTTCCAGCCCCTTAATGTGCTTGCTGATGGCTGGTTGGGTTACAAACAGTACTTGTGCCGCTTTACTAAAGCTCATGTTGGCGGCTACTTCCATAAAAACGCGATGCGCGAATGATATCATACCTTCAGGTTATCAAATATAGGCAAACATTATAAAAAAAAGTTATAAAGCAGCCTGATATACTTAATACGAATAAAGTGAATAAATAGTTGCCCTTTTGGAAAGCCAGGAATAGTAAGGCCTCAGTCGACAATCTTAAGTTTAATTAATAGGATGACTTAAGACTAATATCTCAGGACTTAAGACCCTACCAGTAATTGCGCATCAGGTCGGCAACCCAGGCGGGTTGCTTAATTTGGCCTTTGGGCTGAAACTCTTTAAATACCGGTTTGATATCCAGCACGGGGGTGCCGTCTATCGCATCAAGATATTTTACTATCAGCGTGCGATCTTTATGTTCCAAAAGCTCAACAGTGCAAAGTCCAATAGTATTTGGCCTGTCCTTTTTCCGCTGCCCGAAAATGCCGGTATAAGGATATTTAGGGTTACCACGTGGCCGGCCGGCAAAAACAATATCATCGCCGGTAACCTGGTCGAAATGATAGATAATTTCCAGGTGCGAAAAATCGGATATACTTTCCAGCGCCTCGGTAGGGATATGGTCGGCCAGGACGATCTCGGCAGTGATGGGTTCCCAGTTATCGTCCACAGGCTCGGTGCGGGAGTTTTTTACGTAGGCTACAGGGGTAACAATGATATCCATAGTGCAATGTTACGGGATAGATATGAATAGTAAAGAATTAAAGATAATTACCGTATATTTCCCAATATGGGAACTTTTTTATTATATTTGTTAATATATATGAGAGTTATAACAAGAGGCACTTTGCGTGAGTTTTGGGAAGAACATGCGGATTGCGAGCAACAATTAAAAGCATGGTATCAGGAAGCAAGTAAAGCCACGTGGAAAAACTCAAATGAAATTAAAGAGGAATATCCAAGCGCGAGTATATTACAAGATAATCGGGTTGTTTTTAATATCAAAGGGAACAATTACCGGTTAATTGTTCGTATCAATTATGTTTATCAAATGATATGGATAAGATTTATCGGTACGCACGCTGAATATGATAAAATAGACGCGAATAAAATATAACGATATGGAAATTAAATTGATAAAAACAGCCGAAGACTATCAACAGGCCTTGGGCAGGCTTGAGGTTATATTTGATGCATTACCGGGAACAAAAGAAGGTGATGAACTGGAAGTGTTGGGAGTTTTAATAGACAATTACGAAAGCATCACGTTCCCGATCGATTACCCCGATCCGATCGAGGCGATTAAGTTTCGGATGGAACAGCTTAATTATAACCAAAACGACCTGGCAAATGTAATTGGTTTAAAAAGTCGTGTTAGCGAAATATTGAACAAAAAAAGAAAATTAAGTATCGGTATGATCCGTAAATTACATGAGGTATTAAGCATCCCTACAGATGTACTTATACAGGAATATTAATTATTCCGAACCATAATCAAATAAAAATAGGGATAACCAACCGGCTATCCCTATCAAAATTTCAATTCTATTCCCCCTTTAGGGGGTTAGGAGGGTTACGCCTCCACAGCCTGCCCGATCAAATTCTTAGATGCCAGGTATTCCGCGATCTGTACAGCATTAGTAGCCGCGCCTTTGCGCAGGTTATCAGACACTACCCAGCAGTTCAGCGTGTTCGGCTGGCTTTCATCGCGGCGGATACGGCCGACAAAAACATCGTCCTTATCGTGCGCGTCAAGCGGCATCGGGTATTTCAGGTTGGCAACGTCGTCGGTCACTACAACGCCGGGGGCATTGCTTAATAACTCGCGAACTTCAGCCAGGTCAAAATCGTTGGCGAACTCCACATTCAGCGATTCAGAGTGACCGCCCATTACCGGGATCCGCACGGTAGTAGCCGTAACACGGATGCTGTCGTCGCCCATAATTTTTTTGGTCTCTTTGATCATCTTCATCTCCTCTTTGGTATAACCGTTCTCGGTAAACACGTCGATGTGAGGTAATACGTTCAGATCTATTTTGTATGGATAAGCCATAGCGCCATCCACGCCTTTGCGTTCGTTCATTAATTGCTCAACCGCTTTAACGCCGGTACCTGTTACCGATTGATAGGTAGATACCACCACGCGCTTGATCTGGTATTTATCGTGCAGGGGTTTCAGGGCCACTACCATCTGGATGGTAGAGCAGTTAGGGTTGGCGATGATCTTATCTTCGGCAGTTAATACATCGGCATTAACTTCGGGCACAATCAGTTTTTTGGTAGGGTCCATACGCCAGGCCGATGAGTTATCGATAACGGTGATGCCGGCCTCGGCAAATAACGGAGCCTGCTCTAACGAAGTGTTGCCCCCGGCCGAGAAGATGGCCACATCGGGCTTCTGTTTTATCGCATCCGCGGCAGAAACTATCTTGTATTGCTTACCCTTAAAAGTAACTTCTTTACCAATACTTTTTTCGGATGCAACGAGGATCAATTCTGTTACGGGGAAGTTGCGTTCTGCCAGAACCTGCAACATTTTAGTGCCTACCAATCCGGTAGCACCTACTACTGCGACTTTCATTTTTGTTTTAAATAATAATAAACTAATAATTTTTGAACACCAAAGATGCGAAAAAATTAAAACATATCCCATTAATATCTACTGTTTTAGTAGGATAATTTGAGAGGGAGAAAGCGATGAAAATGATAATTATGTTTTATATTTAGGTGCTAAAAGCCTTTATCACCATGAAATTTCAAATAAAACATTTAGATAACTATGTAATTATTATTATTTCTTTGTTAGGAGTCGTACTAACTATACTCAATTCTTTTTTTAATGAAAAAACATTAAATGACACAAGTGATACTGCCAAATATTTAATAGTAGGTATAGTTTTTTTTGGTGCATTATTAGGGGGTATTTTATTCCCCAAGATTGCAAAATATGTAGAAGAAGGTACGAAAAATTCAAAAGAGGATGAAAAAAGTAAAGCATCAGGAATTGATATAACGGCAAAAGCTAAGGAGCAAATAAAAGCACTGGTAAAAGAAGTGCTTGAAAATCCCGATCCCGAACCCTTTGCGCCAATTGATTTAGATGATTTTGACGATGATGAATTATCAGAAGATGAAATTAAATTACAATTGATTGAAGAACATACTTATGAGTTGCAAATGAGTATTTCTCAACAGATTAATAAAATTTCTCGAAGCGGGACTACTAACTTAATGATAGGACTTGCATTGACAGTGTTGGCGATTACGATGTTAATACTTGTGATTTACGGAGACGAAGCTCCCGCCTATTTGTTTGACGAAACAACAAATTCTGGAATAAGATTTTTTATACACATGATCCCGAGATTATCAATAGTACTTTTTATTGAAATATTTTCTTTTTTCTTTCTCAATTTATATAAAAGAAATACAGACGAGATTAAGTATTTTAATAATGAGAGAACAAATATCGAATCAAAGTTAATTGCTCTAAAAATGGCTGTGGTATTTGGTAATAAAGAAACTATTAACAAGACTATTGAAAGTTTGTATAAAACTGATAGGAATTCGACAATCAAAAAAAGTGAGACCACAATTGAGATTGAAAAGATGAAAATAGAGAAATCGGATTCTGAAAATATGTTAGATAAACTGCTTAAGCTAAGCAAAGCATTTAATAAAGAAGAAAAATAGGTTTAAGAAAATCCCTTAAACCGTTCGGCAACGTAATCTATCAACACATTGCTATCAATCAGGAATTCCATGCATCACGGTCTTTTTTAATCTGCTCCTGCATTTTTTCGGCGATATCCTTGGATAAGAAGCCACGCAATTGCGATGGCTTTAATTTACTGGTTGGTTCGGGAATAATATCATCAACCTCAAAGGCAATTACCTCCACCGTTTTGCCCACAAGATCATCAGGCAACTGTAAAGTAATGCTATTACGTTCGGTTTTCAGGATTGTACGTACCATAAACAAATTTAACAAATAAAAGCCAATAGTTTATAAAACGCCATTAATTGTGAATTAGCGTTGATAAATTATGTTCTGCCCAATAGAATAACCCATTGTTAATTTAGCCTACATTTGCAGTTAACACATGATTACCAGAGCCACCGTAGACCGCATAATGGAAGCCACAGATATTGTGGAGGTTATAGGCGAATTTGTGCAGTTAAAAAAGCGCGGGGCTAATTATATCGGCCTGTCGCCTTTCGCTAACGAGCGTACGCCATCGTTTACGGTATCGCCGGCCAAGGGTATTTTTAAGGATTTTTCGTCGGGCAAAGGTGGCTCGGCCGTTACCTTCCTAATGGAGCTGGAAAAGTTCAGCTACCCCGAAGCGCTGAAGTGGCTGGCTAAAAAATACGGGATAGAAGTAGAGGAAACCGAAACCAAACCCGAAGATAAGGAAGAAGAGAACCACCGCGAAAGTCTGATGATCGTATCGGCCTATGCCGGTAAGTTTTTCCAGGATAGCTTGTGGGATACCGACGAGGGGCAAAGCATTGGCCTGAGCTACTTCCGTGAGCGCGGTTTCACTAACGAGACCATTCGCAAATTTGAGTTAGGCTACTCGCCCGATCAATGGGAAGCTTTCTCAGCCCAGGCCATTAAAGACGGCTATCAGGAACAGTACATGGTAGAGAGCGGCCTGTCTGTAAAACGTGATAACGGCAGCCTGTACGACCGTTACCGCGGCCGGGTGATGTTCCCCATCCACAGCATGACGGGCCGGCTGATCGCCTTCGGTGGCCGTACCCTGAAAACGGATAAGAACGTACCCAAATATGTGAACTCGCCCGAGAGCGAGATCTACCATAAATCTAACGTACTGTACGGCCTTAACCTGGCCAAAAAAGCCATTCGCGACGAGGATAACTGCTACCTGGTAGAGGGCTATGCCGACGTGATATCGGTATTCCAGGCCGGGATTGAGAATGTGGTGGCATCATCAGGCACATCGTTGACGGTAGAGCAGATCAGGCTGATCGGTCGCCTCACCAAGAACATCACCATTTTGTACGATGGCGACGCGGCGGGCATCAAAGCATCGCTGCGCGGGTTGGACCTGATACTGGAAGAAGGCCTGAACGTAAAGGTGGTATTATTCCCTGATGGGCACGACCCCGATACTTATGTACGCCTGCTGGGCAGTAGCGCTTTTAAAAAATATATTGATGATAACCGCAAGGATTTCATCCTGTATAAAACCAGCATCCTGCTGAAAGAGGCCGGAAAGGACCCGATACTAAAGGCCGGTGTTATCCGCGAGGTGGTGGAAAGTATCGCTAAGATCCCCGATTCCATCAAGGCATCCATCTTTATTAAAGAGTGTAGCAGCCTGATGCAGATAGACGAGCGCGCCCTGCTGACCGAACTGAACAAAATGCGGCAGGCGAAGCATAAAAAAGATAGCCAGCATCAGCCTGAACTAACGCCTTTTGATGATGCGCCCATTGCAACCGAGCCCGAGCAGAAACCGGCTGAAGCCGATGGCGAGCCGCAGGAAAAGGAGATCATCCGTCTGTTGTTGCTTTACGGCAACCGCATGATTGATTGGGACGGCATTACCAATACCTATATCGGCCCATTTATGATTGCCGAGCTGAATGATGTAGAGTTCGATCAGCCGGTGTGCAAAAAATTTGTAGATGTTTATCGCGAGGAGGTAGATAACGGCCGGCTGCCCGATGAGCAGTATTTTATCCATTATCCCGATAAAGACGTGGTTGATATCACCGTCAGCATGCTGGCTACCCGCTATAGCCTGAGCGAAAACTGGCTGGATATGCACAAGATCTTCACCCCGAGCGAAGAGGATAACCTGCGCGGCGCGGTGTTGGGCGGTATTTTCCACCTGAAGAAGCAAAAGGTGGGCAAAATATTGAACAAATTGCTGACCGACCTGCAAACCTGCGAAGACCCGACCAATCAGGAGATACTGATGAGCCAGTACGCGTTCATGAAAAAAGTAGAGAAGAAGATCACCGATTTCTTCGGCACCGTCATTTCCAAATAATGGCTACCCATAACGAACTCGGTCGCCGGGGCGAAGAACTGGCGAAAGCCTACCTTGAAAACAATGGCTACGAGATACTAGACGAAAACTGGACACACGGCAAGGCTGAGGTTGACCTGATCGCTTATAAAGACCGTACGTTGATCTTCATCGAAGTAAAAACCCGCACCGGCACCGGTTTTGGCGAACCCGAGGATTTTGTAAATGCCCGCAAGCAAAAGCTAATGGCCCAGGCTGCCGATGAATACATTTATATCATGAACCACCAGCACGATGCCCGTTTTGATATCGTAGCTATCCTGTTCCGCGCGGATGGCAGTCATCGGCTCAATCATATTGAGGATGCCTTTTGGCCGGGGATGGGAGAGATTTAACCACCATTATTCATACCGTCATGCTGAGCGATAGCGAAGCATCCCCGATTAGCAGAACGAGCAGGCATAGTTTGGGATCCTTCGCTATCGTTACCCATGACATGTTTGTTTTTCCGACAGCAAAAGAGCTTCCGGGTGAAAGCGGGCAGAACATGGTGGCCTGTGGGCGGAAGGGGCATTAGCTTGGTGCTGAAGCGTGGACTTGCGGGTGCGAAGCGGGGCATCAAGGTTCAGCCCGTGATTCTGCACGATTTGCTGGGCAAAGGCCTGTGCGGAAAAGGAAGCATTTTTGCTGTCTTGAATTTTTGCTACTTTTTTTTCAAGAAAAAAGTAGTAGGCCCCTGCGGCTATGAGCAGACCAACATTAATAAAAGCACAACCGATCATCCTATGGGATTGCCGCGCTATCGCTCGCAATGACAATATCTTTTAATGTCATTACAGCCTTATAGACCGTCGGTATTAGAAAACTCAGCATGACGAGGGATGTAGGGCATAATGACAATCTACTTATTTTGTATATCCCATAATACAATTATATTTGAAGCGTCCCCCTTTGCGCGCTTTGTGAAAACTCTTAGTGTCCTTTGTGGTTAAATCATCACCATCAAAACAAAAATGAAAAAACTAACCATACTATCCCTCTCCCTTATCGCCATCCTCGCCTATAGCTGTAGAGACAATGATAAAGGCGGCCAGGGCATAACTGTTAGTCCGGAAACGGGCAAAAGCTACAACGCTGGTCAGCCGGTGGAACTGAAGCTGCACTATCCCGGCGATATGAAGCCCGATTCGGTAGTGTTCCTGTTAGATTCTGTTAGAGTTGGCGCGGTAAAGGATTCGGCTGCATTTATACTGAAGACCGACAGCATGAAGATGGGATCGCGTTCGGTTACAGCCAAAATGTACCAGGGCGGCAAAAGCATTGATGTGGCTACCAACTTTTTGGTATACGCCGCCAAGGCGCCCGAAGAGCTAAGCTTTGTGGTAGAGAAGGTGTTCCCTCATGATACCGCCAGCTATACCGAAGGCCTGCTGTATCAGGATGGTGTGTTATACGAAAGCGATGGTGGTCGCGTTGGCGAAGGCGCTGGCCAAAGCAGCCTGCGTAAGGTTGACCTGAACACCGGAAAAGTAATAAAGCTGGTAAACGGCGACCCCAAAGTGTTTAACGAGGGTATCTCCATTGTTGGCGATAAACTGATTATGATGACCTATACCGAAAAGATAGGTTACGTTTACGATAAAAACACCTTTAAACTACTGAATACCTTCACCAATAATGTGGGTAAAGAGGGCTGGGGCATGTGCTTTGATGGTAAACAGCTGTATCTTGACGACAGCACCAACCGCATTTGGTACCTGAATAAGGATACCTATAAGGCGCAGGGCTATATTGATGTTTGCGATAACAAGGAGCAAAAAACGCAGGTAAACGAACTGGAGATGATAGACGGCAAGCTGTACGCCAACGTTTACACCACAAACGATATCCTGGTGATAGACCCTAAAACAGGTGCCGTGCTTCAACACGCCGATATGACCAGCCTGTGGCCGCTAAATGACCGCCCCGCAGATTTTAACAGCGAGGATAAGGTATTTAACGGTATAGCCTGGGACGCGCAAGGCAAGCGCCTGTTTGTTACCGGCAAAAAATGGCCGCACCTGTACCAGATTAAGCTGGTGAAGAAATAAGCAAGCTTTAACTACAGTTTGTCATTTCGATAGAGCATGGGGGGATGAGTGAGAATGGGGCGAAAGAGAAATCTTATACATGCGATAAGCGTGCCGTATAAGATTTCTCCTCACCCCCCCGCACATAACCCCTGCGGTTCGTTCGAAATGACAAGTGGTTATAAGGGATGCTCCTCCCATCCAAACCCCCGGTATTTCCGTATCTTGTATTATGGCAGCATCGGCTATCAATTCATGCTTATACAAGGCGCGGGTAATGCACCACCGGCTGGAGCCTAAAAAACACAGCTTCCACTACAACGTGTTTATGTTTTATCTCGATCTGGACGAGATAGATACCCTTAGTCATCGCCTGCGCTGGGTGAGCCGTAACAAATTCAACCTGTTCAACTTTCGGGATAAGGACCACCTGCAACTGCCTAAGGAAAATCCCGATGCCTCTAAAAATGTAAGGCAGCATATTAATGATTATCTAAAGCATAACGGCGTAGATATCGGCAATGGCCGCATTATGCTACTCACCAATTTGTGTACCCTGGGCTACCAGTTTAACCCGGTATCGTTTTACTTTTGCTATAACGAGCAGGATGAGGTGGTTTGCTCCATTGTGGAAGTGTGCAATACCTTCCGCGAGATGAAGCCTTATTTCCTGGGCGGCGATACCCGTAACGGTGATCACTTCCACCTCAATACCACCAAATATTTTTACGTATCGCCATTTATTGATATGGATACCAATTTCGATTTTAACCTGGAGATCCCGGGCGAGAAACTGAATATCCGTATTGATGATTTTAAAAATGACGGTACCCGCTTTTTTATCAGCACGCTGAATGGCAACCGCGTACCACTAACCGATGGCAAGCTGTTACAATACTTCTTCAGCTTTCCGCTTATCACCCTACAGGTCATCGGACTGATCCATTGGCAGGCGCTGAAACTTTGGCTTAAAAAACTGCCCTTCCATAAAAAGGAGGCAAACAAACAATTACAGCGCGATGTTTATCGCCCGTATGGTAGTAACTAAAACGTACAACCTGAAAACTTTATCGCAAACAATCCTCGTACATATGTTAAATTAAGTTTACCAATTAGCCATGTCCGACACACTTACCCTCGTTAAAAAAAGCAGCCTCTACCAGGATGTTGTATTGAAGGCCCTGGCCCGCATGAGCAAAGGCACGCTTCATCTTACCCTGGCAGACGGTGCGGCTTTTACCCTGGGGACCGGCGAGGGCAACATTTCGGCCCGCATCAGCATTACCGATAACGAGTTTTATAAGCGTGTAATACTGTATGGCGATATTGGCTTTGGCGAGGCGTATGTAGATGGCCTTTGGGAAACCGATAACATTACCAACGTCATCAAATGGGTGCTGCTGAATTTAGATAACGCCCCGGGCGTATCGGGCAGTAAGGCGCAGGCGCTGGGCCTTAACCTGCTGAAGTGGTTCAATAAGTTATACCATAGTAAGCGTGCTAATACGCTTGACGGATCGCGCAAAAACATATCCGAGCATTACGATCTGAACAACGATTTCTTCGCCAGCTTCCTGGACCCAACCATGACCTATTCCAGCGCCTACTTTTATAAGGATGGCCTTACGCTGGAAGAGGCCCAATATGCCAAGTACGAACGCCTTTGCCGTCAGCTGCATTTAAAACCTGCCGACCATGTTTTGGAGATTGGCAGCGGATGGGGTGGCAATGCCATCTACATGGCAAAAACTTATGGCTGCAAGGTAACATCGCTTACCATATCCGAAGAACAATTGAAACTGGCCCGTGAACGGGTGGAAGCTGCCGGCTTAAGCGACCGTGTACAGATATTAATGAAGGATTATCGGCACATGGAGGGCCAATTTGATAAGATCGTTTCGGTAGAGATGCTGGAAGCCGTCGGGCACGATTACCTGGACCAATACTTTCGCCGCTGCCACGAATTGCTGAAGAAAAACGGCATCCTGGCTTTGCAGGTAATTACCAGTCCAGATTGCCGGTACGAAAACCTGCGCAAGGGTGTCGATTGGATCCAGAAGCACATTTTCCCGGGTTCGCTGCTGCCATCGGTAGCGGCTATCAACGCCGCCATCAACCGCAGCGGCGATATGACCATGGTTGATCTGAAGGATATTGGCCTTGATTATGCCCGCACCCTGAAGCTATGGTACGACCGCTTCAACGCCAACCTGCCAACCGTGCGATCGCTGGGTTTCGACGAGCGCTTCATCCGTAAGTGGAACTATTACCTTTGCTATTGCGAAGCCGCCTTTGCCATGCGCAACATCAATGTAATGCAGCTGACGTATGCAAGGCCGAATAATATTGAGCGGTAGGTGTTGGGGATGGCGTTGGAGGTTATTTAACCACAAAGGACACAAAGTTTTTTTCACAAAGTTCACAAAGAAAGAAATAAGCTTTTATGGCTAACCTAAGGCTTTGTGATCTTTGTGTTAATAGGCTTGTTATTTCTTTGCGTCCTTTGTGGTTAAATTGCCACTATTATCCCCTCACCCGTCTCTCCTTAAAACGCCCAAATATCAGCAAAGCCAAAAAGCACAGCACAAAACCGCAGATGCCGTTCATCCGCAAGCCGTAATCATTCCCCGGGTCTTTACCGTAAATGGTGAGGAAGGTAAACAGCGCTATCCCAAGTGTTTGCCCCAGTTTTACAAACAGGTATTTTACGGCGAAAAACATGCCCTCGCGGTTTTCGCCGGTTAGTTTGGCTTCGCGTTCGGCAATTTCGGCAAGGATGGCGTTGGGGAGTATCCCCAGCGATGCTAGCGGAAATGATGCTGCCAAAGCCAGTGCGTATAATTGCACCTTGGCCGATACCGGGAATTTACCTAAGAAGAATATCGTCGCGAAGATCAAGCTCAACAAGCCGAACGAGAACATTACGATGGGTTTCTTACCGATTGTTTTAGAAAGATAGATAATGAGTGGGTAAAAAAGCAGCGAGGTTAGCACCATTACCCCCATCATAATGCCGCCCTGCGTTTCGTGCAGTTTAAGGAGCACGGTAACAAAATACATCAACCCGCTGGATATAATGCTGAGCGCCATGTAGTAGGAAAAATCGGATATGAGGTAATACTTGAAATTACGGTTGCTGAATGTTTTTTTAATTGCAGGCAGCAGGGGCAGGTGCGATGGTTTGCTGTCAGAATACTGCCTTTCGTTAATGGTTAGCACCGGGATCAGCATCATCAACCCGGCAAAACAGCAAAGGCCCCAAATGGTGTATTGTACGGCCAGATCAGCATCGGCAAAATGGAAGGTGTTTTGCACAAAGCTGGCATAGTTGTTCACCAGTCCGGCAATGATCATCCCTAAAACAAAACCCACCTGTTGGTACGATGACAGCTTCACCTTTTCTACCGATGTACTGGTGAGCTCGGGAAGCAGTGCATTGTAGGGGATGATATAACTGGTAAGGCTCATGAAAAAGAGCAGCAGCGCGATGGTTAGCCCCATGGCATTGTAAACGCTTTCGCCTTTGGTAACCGGGCAAAAAATCAGGCAGCAAAAAACTACCGAGGGCAGGATGGCCCATTTCATAAACGGGATGCGGCGACCGGCCTTGTTCTCGCTTTTGTCGCTCAGCGAGGCGATAAAGGGATCGAACAAAGCATCTACAAAGCGCCCCGAAACCTGGATAAGTGAAAGTACATTGATCAGCCCGAACAGCAGCAACTGCGGCAGCAAGGGCGTAAGCCCCGAATTGTTTGGCGGCAGGTAAAAGTAGGTGAGCATCACCAAAACAATATTGGTCATGATACTCCAGCCGATCATCCCCGACGCGTAAGCCAGTTGTTTGCCTAAAGGGAGTTTTTTGATCGCCATTACTGCAAGATGCGAAATATTATAATAACTGAGATTGTGCTATGCGGTTATATTACAACGTAAAGGGATAAGTGTTTGGCGTTGCGGATTGATAATCGTGCATATGCATCTTACCAACTTGTTATTTCGACGAACTATGGGGGAAGAGCGATGGCGCGAAAGAGAAATGACAAAATTATACTTACAAAAAGAGGAGCCAACATAATAGTCTCTCAAAAGAGGCGAATCGCACCGACCAACGCTTTCTATGCGTTACCCGATTACCATTAACCCCATCAAAACCGTACTTTTGCATCACCATGAAAAAAGTTTTTTTGTTGATGGCCGTTTGCGCCGTTATGTTAAGCGCCTGCAGCGATAAAAAGAAGGAGGGCGTAATTACCTACCAGCTATCGTACCAGTTACCCGACAGTCTGACCAGCTTTGCCGCCTACCTGCCTAAGCACGCGCACGCTTACTTTAAAGGCGATTCGGTAGCCAGCGTACAGGGCACCGACGAAGAATCGACCACGATGATCACCTACCACCCAACCGGGTATTTGCTTTGCCTGCTGAAGTCGGGTATGAAGCGCTTCCAGGTGCAGTATAGTTTAGAGGAGCAGAAAAAGGAACTACCCGACATGTCGCTTTACGAGTTTACCAGGGGCCGCACCGATTTAAAGATAGCCGGTTATGCCGCTCAGCAGTATATCATGAAAAACAAATTCAGCGGCGATACTACCAGCGCCTGGTTTACCCATGATATTGAGGTGCCCCCCAATTACCTTACGGCTATGTTCAAGCCCGAGTTTGGTACTCCGCTGCGTTTCAGCATCAATCAAAATGGTATGGTGACCGAAACATCGTTCAAGGAGATCCGTTACGAACCGGTGCCCGCCGGGATTTTCGTCGCGCCGCCGGGATACAAAAAAATGACGCCAAGTGAGTTGAACGAGATGCCGGTGGGAAATTAAAAGCTTAATTACTCAATTTTTTTCGGTGTGATAGTCGGGGGTAATGCTAATACGTATATTAGCCAACGGACTTTTTACTTTTAACTTAATACTTTCCACTTAGCTAATGGCCGAACTAACCCCCACCCAACGCGCGTTGCGCTCGTTCAGGCGTAATAAGCTGGCCATGGGTGGATTTTTTTTCATCATAATCTCGGTAATTATCGCTATATTGGGGTATCTCGTTATGCCGGATAGCACCCCGCAGGCTAACGACATGGTTTTGCAGATGAGCCTGAAAACCCCGGGCAGCAAGTTCATGTTATTGCGCATCCGCAAAAGCAACCCGATAGATACGGTTAACATTTTCCAAAAGCTATGGTCGGGACAGCCCAATTATTATACTATCCTGCCAATCACTTTTTGCAATTTCAGCAAAGATTCGGTAATAGTTGGCGAGTATATTGGTGCCGAAGACAAGCCCGAACGCCATGCCTACAACGTATTTGAAGTGTATTATGGGCAAAAACCAATTTATAGCAAAGGGCAGGTAAGTATAAAACTACCCGGCCGGCAAGTGTTGGTAATGGCCAATAATCAGCAAACCTACAATAAGCTGTATAAAAGTTTTTTTGAAGATAACATCGTACATAAAACCTACCTGCTGGGTACAGATCTGTACGGCCGCGACCTGTTAAGCAGGTTGATACTGGGTGCCCGGGTATCGCTATCGGTAGGTTTGATGGCGGTGATCATTAGTTTAATTATCGGCATCTCGGTAGGTGCATCGGCAGGCTATTATGGCGGTAAGATAGACGCGGTGCTGAGTTGGGTGATGAATATCCTGTGGTCGCTGCCGGCATTGTTGCTGGTAATTGCCCTGTCGTTTGCGTTGGGTAAGGGGCTTTGGCAGATCTTTATAGCAGTGGGTTTAAGTATGTGGGTAGAGGTTGCAAGATTAGTGCGCGGACAGGTAATGGCGCTGAAGCAGGTGGAATATATCGAAGCTGCCCGGGCCATGGGCTTTAACAATTATCGCATTATTACCCGGCATATCCTGCCTAACATCACAGGGCCGATACTGGTGTTAGCATCATCCAACTTCGCATCGGCTATATTGCTGGAGGCAGGCCTAAGTTTCCTTGGTTTTGGCGCGCAGCCGCCAATGCCTACCTGGGGCAGCATGATCCGCGAGCATTACGGCTATATTATCATGGACCTGGCCTACCTGGCCCTTGCGCCGGGATTGGCCATTATGCTGATGGTTTACGCCTTTAACCTGGTTACCGTTGGGCTTCGGGACGCGTTCGATATTAAATCCCAAAGTGCGCGATTGTAGAAATTAATTATTAATTTAGTAAAAGCTTTTTTCGAAGAAAAGCGCCTAAATGCATTATACCGGTCAAAATCAGGGTGAAGATGAATTAATCGGGTTGCTGCTCAAGCGGCAATCGGAGTTGAACTCTTTGTTGGAGATCACCAGGGCAGTTAATAAAAATTCGCCCACGCCGGTGCTCATCCAAATGATGGAGTCTATCCTGCAGGGCTTACTGAACGTAGGCCGCTTTCGCCTGCTGATAGAAAAAGAGGGCAGCTTTATCTGCATCTCCAAATACGGAGGCCATTTCGAAACGCTGCCCGTACTGCTGAAAGCCTGTGTCAGCCTTAAAAAATTCCGCCAACCCACATCGCTTGCCGAACATAACCAGGGCCTGCTGAAGGATTATACTTACTACATCCCGTTTTACGATAAAACCAAGCCGCTGGCCTATATGCTCATCGGCGATTTCGATTCTACCGCCGAGATGATGGAGAACGACCTGGCCTTTATCCAAACGTTGGTAAACGCCATTATTGTAGCCCTGCAAAATAAGAAGCTGTTTCGCCAGCGCCTGCAAGCCGAGCGTTTTCAACGCGAAATGGAATTGGCATCGGAAGTGCAGAATATGCTGATCCCTGTAAAGCTGCACCGCGATACGGCCGTAGAGATCGGCGCTAAATACCTGCCTCACCAAAATATCGGCGGCGATTATTACGATTTTATGCGGCTGAACGATCATGAACTGATCTGGTGTATTGCCGATGTATCGGGCAAAGGTATCTCGGCAGCGCTGCTGATGGCCAACTTTCAGGCCAGTTTGCGTGCCTGGGCCATGGTTGATGATGACCTGACCAGCATTATCGAGCGGCTGAACGATATCGTGATCAAGAATACCCGGGGCGAGAAGTTTATCACCCTGTTCCTGGCCAAGTATAACCAGCAAACCCGAAAGATGAATTATATTAATGCCGGCCATAACCGTTCTATCCTTTATGCCGATGGCGAGGCCATGTCGCTAAAACTGGGTACCACCATGATAGGCGCCTTTGAAGAACTGCCATTTATTAATCAGGGCGAGGTGGATGTAGAGCCAGGTTCGCTAATTATCAATTATACCGATGGCCTGATGGATTACGAGGTGGAGCAAAGCAAGCAATGGAACGAGGAAAAGCTGACCGAGTTTGTCATCGCCAACGGCCACCACTCGCCCGACCGGTTTAACCAAATGCTGATGGATCACCTGAATTTGGTGGTAAAAGGCAAGCCTATTGATGATATTACGGTACTGACGCTGAAGATATTTTGATGCATATCATTCTAAGATATCGTTCTCGATTTTGGTGAAATATTGCTTATCAGTAGGTTTTATATCAACAATATCAAAGCATTTCGGATCAAGGCTGTTCCATTCTTTATATTTCAGGTATTCGTTTATGACAGACCGATCTATCATGATTTTACCTTTTCCTGCCCAATGCCTGTTGGTACTATCTTTTTTTAACCCGCTTATCCAATATCGTTCCCCACTTAGTACATCATAGCAATCCCCATGTCCATTTCCTTTAAAAGCATGGCCATTAAAATAGATAGTTCTGCCGGTTTTTGAGAACTCTACTTTTCCTATCCATGCCGGGCCATCATCATTGTATCCTGACTTCAATTCAATATATTTTATCTCCGGTTTCATTGTCCTAAAATTAAATGAATAAGTGTAACACACTATAACATATCACAAATTATTTTGACCAGCACATTAACAGCAGTATTTTTGCGTAAATGCTACTCCCCCGTTATCAACATGACTTACTTGAGGCCGGCTGCGATGAAGCCGGGCGAGGTTGCCTGGCCGGGCCGGTATTTGCCGCGGCTGTGATCCTTTCGCACGATTTTGAGCACGCTTTACTCAACGATTCGAAAAAGCTGACGGAAGCCGACCGTTACCAGCTGCGCCCCGAAATAGAGGCCAAAGCGGTGGCCTGGGCTGTGGCATCGGTTGATAATTTGGAGATAGACAAGATCAACATCCTTAATGCGTCGTTCCTGGCCATGCATAGGGCGTTGGACATGCTGAACCTGCGGCCCGAGTTTTTGATCATCGACGGTAACCGCTTTAATAAATATCAAACCACACCACATGCCTGCATTGTGGAGGGCGACGGCAAATACTTCAGCATAGCGGCGGCATCCATACTGGCCAAAACCTACCGCGATGACTACATGAAGCAAATTGCCGAAGAACATCCGGAGTACGACTGGCACAGCAATAAGGGTTACCCCACCATTAAACACCGCAACAAAGTTTTAGAGCTGGGCTATACGCCATACCATCGCCGCACCTTTCGCATTACCGACCCACAGCTAAGTATTTTTGAAATATAATTGGTTTCCGGCCCGCAGGATGCTATTTTTGTTTGTAACCAACGCATTCCTGCTCTTTTGTGAAAATATTGATACTAACCCACCGCATCCCGTTCCCTCAAAACGGCGGCTACCCCATTGTGGTAGGCAATACGATACGCGGCTTAGTTGACAAGGGGCACGAGGTATCACTGGTTTCGCTTAACGATCAAAAAAAAACCGATAAGGAGGTGGAGCAGGACGAGCTGCTGACCCGGATCAACTACCGGTCGTACAATATAGATACCACTACATCATTCCGCGATGCCATTAACCGCTTGTTTAACAAGCACTCGGCTATCGACCGTTATCATGATGCGGCCTTCGAGCGCCTGCTGGTACGCGAGGTGCGGAATACGGCCTATGATATCATTCAGTTTGAAGGTTTATTTGTAGCGCCCTACCTGGAGAGCGTACGCAAAAACACCAAGGCTAAGTTGGTTTATCGCGCGCATAATATCGAGCACCAGGTATGGCACCGCCTGGCCATGCAAAAGCAGGACCCTATCAAACGGTTCTTCCTGAATATGATATCCAACCGGATAAAAAAATATGAGCTGGAGATATTGAACAGCTTCGACGCCATCGCGGTGTTTACCGGGCAGGATAAAAAAACCATGGAGGATTATGGCGCGAAACAGTATATCGAAGTGATCCCAGTAGGGATAGACATGGATAAATACCGTCCCGAGCCACAGAAGACCGAGTTCCCCAGCCTGTTCTTTTTAGGCTCGCTAAGCTGGATGCCCAACCGCGAGGGGATAGAATGGTTTTTAGAGAATTTTCATAATCACCTGGTAAATGGCGAACTACGCACCCGCTTTTATGTGGCCGGCAACGATATCCCCGAGCAGTTTGACGAATACGAGGTGATGGGCAAAATTTACATCCAGGGCGAGGTTGACGACGCGCTGGAATTTGTGAACAGTAAGGCCATCATGATCGTGCCGCTGTTATCAGGTGGCGGTATGCGGGTGAAGATAGTAGAGGGGATGGCCATGCAAAAGTGTATCATCTCCACCAGTCTTGGCGCCGAGGGCATCCAATATCATGATGGCGCCAATATATTGATTGCCGATACCCGCGAGGAGTTTTTTAAGGCGATAAAACGTTGCGTATCCGACGAGGAGTTTTGCCGTACCATAGGCCTGAATGCCCGCCGCATGATAGAAAGTCAGCACGATATCCACGCTATCAGCACCCGGCTGGTAATGTTTTACAAAAAAGTGATAGGGGACTGATATGGTTAATTTTATTTAATATTGCACCAAATTTAATTTTGCATGAAAAATACCGCTTTAACAGATAAGCATATTTCCCTGGGCGCCAAAATGGTGCCTTTTGCAGGTTACAACATGCCTGTGCAGTACGCCGGCATCAACGCCGAACACGAAACCGTACGCAAAGGCGTTGGCGTTTTCGATGTAAGCCACATGGGCGAATTTATACTGAAAGGCGAAAAAGCTATCGACCTGATCCAACGTGTAACCAGCAACGATGCTTCGAAGCTTTATGACGGCAAGGTGCAATACTCGTGCCTGCCTAACGAAGATGGCGGTATTGTTGACGACCTGCTGGTATATCGCATAGATGATAAAACCTATATGCTGGTAGTCAACGCGTCGAACATTGAGAAGGATTGGAACTGGATCAGTAAGCACAATACCATGGGCGTGGATATGAAGGATATCTCCGACCGTACCTCGCTGTTGGCCGTTCAAGGTCCTAAAGCTGCCGAGGCGCTGCAAAGTTTAACCGATACGGACTTGGGTTCGATGGAGTACTACACTTTCAAGAAAGGCAAATTCGCCGGGATCGATAATGTGGTGATATCGGCTACAGGCTATACCGGTGCCGGTGGTTTTGAGCTTTATGTAGATAACGAACACGCCGAAAAGCTGTGGAATGCGGTATTTGCCGCCGGCGAAGCTTTTGGCATTAAACCAATTGGTTTAGGCGCACGCGATACCCTGCGCCTGGAGATGGGTTTCTGCCTGTACGGTAACGATATCGACGATAATACATCGCCGCTGGAAGCCGGCTTGGGTTGGGTAACCAAGTTCAGCAAGGATTTTGTGAACAGTACCAATCTACAGCAACAAAAAACCGAAGGTGTTAAGCAAAAGCTGGTAGGTTTTGAAATGATAGACCGCGGCATCCCCCGTCATGATTACGTAATTGTGGATGCCGACGGTAATAACATTGGCCGGGTAACATCGGGTACACAATCACCATCGCTGCAAAAGGCAATTGGCATGGGTTACGTAAAGAACGAGTTTGCCAAGGAAGATACCGAGATCTACATCCTGATACGCGATAATAAGATAAAAGCAAAAGTGGTGAAGCCACCGTTTTATAAGTAAAATATAAAGGCACACCAGTACACCACAGTACAGTTTAATCAAACCGCTTTCGATATATTAGGTGCTACAAACCAAAAGATAAACCATGGCTTGCCGGCTCCCCGTCCGCAGGCCGTTAAACAACATTTGTATGCATACTAACCGGCGTAAATTTTTGGCTACGGCTGCTTTGGGCGGCATGGCTGCTGCACTGCCTTTTTCATCGCAGGCTGCTGATTATCCTATCATCGGTGAGCCCGATTATACCAAACTGGATGAGGCGATGAACCGGCCCGTGTTTAAAAAGGAGTTGTTTAAGGATCCGGTAATTATCGAAACCATCGAACTGCTGCGGTATAAAAACACATTCCTGTGCCGGGTACGCTCAAAGGATGGGGCTGTGGGCATGTCGGTAGGGAATAGCTTGCAGATGAAGTACCTGTACCCTGTTTTTGTGAATAGGGTGCAGCCTTACTTTATTGGCAAGGATGCCCGCAACCTGGAAGCTTTGCTGAACGAGGTTTACGTGTACGACAGCAATTACAAACTACAGGGCATTGCCCTTTGGAACCCGCTGGCCACGCTGGAGTTTGCCATACTGGATATGATGGGGCGCATTGCTAACAAATCCATCGGGCAATTGATCGGCGATATCCATCATAAACAGATAAATGTTTACCAGGCCAATAGCGAGCGCGATATTACACCCGAACTCACTATAGAGCATCTGCAAAAGCAACTGTCCGAATCGAAGGCGAAGGCTATTAAATTTAAGCTGGGTGGCCGCATGAGCCACCCCGAATATCCGGCCAACCGCTCTGCACGCTTAATTCCTATGGTGCGCAAAACCTTTGGCGATGATATGGTCATATCAGCCGATGCCAACGGATCGTACGATGTGAAGGAGGCCATCGCCATCGGCAAGATCATGGAGGAGTACAAGTACGATTTTTACGAGGAGCCTGTTCCGTTTGATTGGTACGAGGAAACCCGGCAGGTTGCCGCTGCGCTGAACATCCCCGTTGCCGGTGGCGAGCAGGAACCCAGTATCCACAACTTCCGCTGGCTGATAGCTACCAACGCGCTGAAGGTAGTACAGCAAGACCAGTTTTACTTCGGCGGCATGATCCGGTCGATGAAGGTGGCACGCATGGCGCAGGTTACAGGTAAGGTATGCACCCCGCACACCACCGGCGATGGATTTGGTTATGTATACCTGGCGCATTTCATTTCGGCAATCCCCAACGCGGGCCGCTTCCACGAGTTTAAGGACCTGAGCAAGGACTTGCCTTTCGAGTGCAAAACATCATCGCTAAAAAGCGAGAACGGTGTAGTGCAGATACCGCAAGGCCCGGGCCTCGGCGTAGATATCGACCCGGATTATGTGAAGAAGCATGAGGTAGTAAAGGGGTAAGGCTAAATAATATAATGTCATGCCGAACTTGTTTCAGCATCCTATCATACAAGCCCGTCATGCTTAATCTTTGCAAATGAGATCCCGAAACAAGTTCGGCATGACGCTTTTGTTCGACCTATCATGTGCAGTTCGAAGGAAAGCGCCGCCAGGGCGATCTATTTCACCACACCTGCCAGCATATCATCCAGCAACTTACCGGTTTGCTTGGCCGATGGCAGGTTGCCCTTCATGGCGGTTATCTTAAAATCCTTGTTGATCACGATGGTGCGTGGGATATCAATTACCGAGTAATCATTCAAACTGCTGCGGTCGGTAATGCATTGTACACCGTCGGCGTTCATACTTTTAAGTTTCTCTTTCCAGGCGGCGCGATTATCGTCGATAGATAGTGATACAAAAACCAGGTCTTTATTGTCTTTGTATTTCTCTTTCAGTTTTTCAAGGTAAGGCAGTTCGGCAATGCAGGGGCCGCACCAGGTGGCCCAAATGTCTACGAAAATGATCTTGCCCTGCATATCGCTCAGCTTTATCTTTTTGCCGTCGGCGGTCATGGCGGTAAAATCAATCGCTTTATCGCCGTTGCCAAATTTTATCAGGTTGCTATAGGTATCCTGCACAGCCGAGCGATAAACCGGACTGGCGATAGCATCAACCTGGGCTTTTTTGGCGATCACTTCTGCCTTGCTACCCATATGCTGGATCTGGTAAGCTACTTCCGATGCCTTTAGCCAATCCTTTATCTGTGCAGCCGCGGCCGAATTATCGTTTTTATCCATCACATCCTCAACCACGCTGGCGTAAACTTCCAGTTTCAGGTAATCGGGGTTGATGAAGCCTTTGCCGTATTGCGCCATCATCGGCTCTGTTTGTTTTTTAAATGCAGCCTGGAATGCCGGGACAGAATCGCGGTTCATTTTGCGCATCATGGGATAATAAACAGCCATGCTGCCAATGCTGTTCACTATATCGGCTTTGATACGGGCCTGTTCGTATTCCCTGAATTTGGGTGAGATATTCTGCACTTTAGCCAGCTCCTGCTCACGTGCGCGACCGATAGCCAAAATGGTATCGATGGTTAACTGCGTGGTTTTTTTAATACGGCTCCCCGCGTTAAGGAACGAGCCGCCATGCGGGAAGGGTGTGCCTCTTAAATAATTATTGGCTTCGGCGCCCGGGCCGGTGATCACCGCTTTTTCGGGCGCGTTATAATCCAGCGCTACCTTCAGGTTATCGCCGGGCGAAAGGTACAGGATGTTGCGGCCAATCCTAAAATAATTGGGCTTATCCAGCTTAAAGGATACCGTAAAATTCCCCGCGCTATCCGGAATAAAAGTGCGGGCATCATTAGGCAGTACCAGGCTTTTCATTTCAGACATATCGGCCACCTGCATTTTATTATTAATGTGGATGATGCTGCCGGTAATGGTTACCGTGCCGGGAGGCGGAGCCAGTGTAAAATGAATAGCCGTAGCGGCGGCAATAAGCAGCAACAGTATGCCTTTAATTTTCATGATGATGGAATTTGATGAGTGAAGATAGGGAAAAGTATAGATAAAACGTCATGCCGGACTTGTTTCTGTACCTTATATGCAATGCCTGCCGGCGACTAATCAGGTGCCGAAACAAGTTCGGCATGACAAATGGGTTACCCGCCATTTAACCGCTAAAAACACCCCATTTGCCGACATGTAGCCAGTGTTTGCCAATATTGTGTAGGTGATTTTTTAATACTACCTTAGTTTTACATCGTAAATAAATCACAAGCAACCACCAAAACAATCAATAAAATGGAAAATTTCAATAATGCCTACATGATGCTTCCCGGTATTACCCACGAAGAGTTAGGCTATTTGCAGCAAGCAACTGCCGGTTTAGATGAAAATCAGCAAAAGTATTTCTACAACATCTATTCGGGCAAGCGCAAAAGCCCGCAGGATATCCTGCTGTTTACCCTGCTTGGCTTTGTAGTAGTAGCCGGTGTGCAACGCTTTGTGTTAGGGCAGGTAGGTATGGGGCTGTTATACCTTTTCACCGGCGGGTTCTGCCTTATCGGTACCATTGTAGACCTGGTGAACCATAAAGACCTTGCCCTTGAGTACAACAAGAAAATGGCCTTCGAAAGCATGCAGATGGTTAAAATGGGCATGGGCTATTAATACCTCATCATCATTCATTTGTAAACACCGCAGGTTTTAGTACCGCCTGCGGTTTTCTTATTTTTATAGCATGTATTTTAAAGCTGTAGTGTGTTTGCTTGCCTGTTCATGTTTACTGTCTTCGTGCAAGCGGCCCAGGCCTTTGTTTAACAAAGCGCCCTACCAACAAGTGAAAAACTGGCCCGCTTTGCCTGATACCCTGCACTTGGGCAACCCGGCCGGTATTGGGGTTGATACATCGCAAAACATATTTGTATTTAGGCGCGGCAGCCGCGTTTGGCCGCTGATCGGCGCTAAGCCAACTACGCCCATCGCGCAGAAAACGGTTTTATTGCTTGATAATAAGACGGGGAAGCTTATCAGTAGTTGGGGCGATCACTTATTCGTAATGCCGCATGGATTGACTGTCGATAGCGCCGATAACGTTTGGCTTACTGATGTTGGCCTGCACCAGGTGTTTAAATTTACGCATGATGGTAAACTGCTGATGCGGCTGGGTGTGGCAGGTATACCCGGCAATGATGCCCGCCACTTCGATCAGCCAACCGATGTAGCCGTAGCGCCCGATGGTTCTTTTTATGTAAGCGATGGATACGGAAATAGCCGGGTGGTGAAATTTTCGAGTGCTGGAAAATACTTACTGCAATGGGGTACTAAAGGTAGCAGCAATGGGCAGTTCAACATTCCGCACGGTATCACCCTTGACGGGGCCGGAAATGTTTACGTGGCCGACCGGGAGAATAACCGAATCGAGGTTTTTGGCCCTAATGGCAAATTCCTGAAGCAAATTGCGAATAAGGGCTTCGGCAGGATATGCGGAATAACCTATAGCCGGGTTGCCAGGCAATTGATATTTGTTGATGACCCGACATCGTGGCTTAGTCTAAAGCATCATGGTTCGTCGGTAATCCTGTGCGATACCGTAGCCCGGGTGTTTGCATCAATTGGCCCGGACGGGCGGCAGCCTGTTACCTGGTATCATGATGTGGCGATTGACCGAAAGGGGAATATCTTTACCGCTGATATATTGAATAACAAGGTGGGTAAGTTTAGGTGGGCGGGAACGAGGTAATACTTTAGCTTAGCGCTGCCGCGAAGGAAGGAACTGTTGAATGATGAGCTAAACCTCTCCGTGGAGATTATTGTATAGTACGTTTTTAAAGCTGAAAAACTCCTATCTCGCGGGACAAGTTATCGGTTTCAAGAAAAAATGAACAAAAACCCTCGTTTTTTGAACAAAAAATGAACACACAACATCTTGATTTCCAGCTTTATATAGGTGTTTGTTCAGAAAATCATTTGTTCACTACTACCCCGGTTTTTGAGGGTGCTGACAAGTTTTCGCCACCATTTATAATGGATATTATCGGTACTTTCCCTTGGGTTTTGCATTAAAGCGAAGCATAATTACTGGCTTCAGCCGCAGACTGAAGCCAGTACATAAAAACCCCTAAACACTCTGGGGCACCCCCCGCCCTACCGATGGTACGGTAGTATGCCCATCCACCTGTTGTTGCTCCAGCGTTTGCTGCCCCCTTTTCTGCACTTTCTGCTTTTTCAAAAAGCGCCAGTGTAATAGGCCGATCAGCAGGGCAAAGCAGCCCTCGGCCAGGATGGTGTTCTGCACACCTATCCATTGCGAAAGACTACCGATGATCAAGCCGCCCAGCGGCTGCATCCCAAAGAATGCCATGGCGTAAAAACTGATCACCCGGCCGCGCATTTCGGGCGCAACGGAGGTTTGGATAAGCGTATTGCTGATGGTGATCTGCGACATCATCCCGAAGCCACCGATGGTGGCAAACACCAGTGCCAGCGGATAATTGGTCTCGTGAGCGAACAGCACTAAGCCCGCACCAAAGATTAAGGTGTTAATGGCGAGTATTTTTTTCAGATCGCGCCCCGGCTTTAACGAAGCGAGGAAGATGGCGCCCGAAAACGCGCCCAGGCCGATCACGCTGTCTATCACCCCAAAGGTTGAGGCTGTGCCCTTAAAAATATCCTTGGCATAAACCGGGATCAGCGTGCTGTAGGGCAATACAAATAAGCTGATGGCCGCCAGCATAAGCATTACAAACGATATAGATGGCGTAGCCTTCAGATAATCGAAGCCCTCCTTTAACTCGCCGAATACATTTTTAGGGTGCGGCCTGGCCTCGTATTTGGGTAACCGCATCATCATCAGCGAACCGATAACCGCCACAAAGCTTACCGCGTTCAGCCCAAAGCAAACATCATCACCCAGTTTCTCGATGATCAGCCCCGCGATGCCCGGGCCGATCAATCTCGACAAATTAACCATGGATGAGTTAAGCGCCAGGGCATTCGGCAGATCTGCCTTATCGTCCACCATTTCATAAACCAGCGATTGGCGGGCCGGCACATCAAAGGCGTTAATGATACCCAGTATCACACTTAAAATAATGATCTCCCAAACATTATAATGCCGGGTAAATACAAGCACGGTCAATATAACGGCTTGCAACATTGATGCTACCTGCGTGGCTACCAGTAAACGGAAACGGTTATACCTGTCGGCCGCTACGCCGCCTAAAAACGAGAACAAAAACGATGGGAACATACTGGCAAATAAGGTCATCCCCAGCATAAATTTAGAATGCGTCAGTTCGTACACCACCCAGCTTACGGCGGTCTTCTGCATCCAGGTACCGATCAGCGAAACCGACTGACCGAAAAAATATAAGCGGTAGTTGTAGCTTTTAAAAGCTTTAAAAGTATTGATATTCATATCTCTCACTCTCCCGGCCCTCTCCACAAGAGAGGGCATTTTCAATTATGTTCGCCCCTTTAAACAGGGTGTCATGCTGAGTAGTATAATCCCGGCGGCCTCCAATGGTTTTTATGACATGCCGATGAAAGCCCCCTCTAAATCTCCCCCAAAGGGGGAGACTTTGGAACCCTCTCCTCTGGAGAGGGCAGGGTGAGGCTTCAGCGGAAAAACAAGCATGTCATGCTGAACTTGTTTCAGTACCCCATCACACAGGTCCGGTATATCAAGCTTCACCTTGCAAGTGGGATGCCGAAACAAGTTCGGCATGACGTATTGCTTTTTGGTGGACGATTATTTGCAAACCTGTAATAGAATGCGCAGACCCATCCGCCTTTACGCCTCATCCACCAGTTTGCCAAGCAGCACCAGCGCCTGTTGCAGTAACTCTTGCTCTTCTGGTGTGCAAACTTGGTTTAGCGCTTTGTTCAGCCACTCCTCACGTTCGTTCCGCACCCGGTTCAGGGTTTCCACACCCAGTGGCGATAAGGATATCAGCACCTTGCGCTTATCTGTTTCAGACGCGGTGCGGATGATCAGTCCCAGCTCCAGCAAATGGTTCAGCACCTGCGACATAGATTGCGTAGTGATATGCTCCATCGCGGCCAACTCGGTAGGCATTAATTGTTGGTACTGATCGAGCAGGGCGATGGTCGATCGCTCCGTTAACGAGAGCTTTTCGCCCGTAGCCGACTGCTTGCGCAGTTTTTTGGTTAACCGGGTAGTGATATTACGCAGGTTGCTGGCCAGTTGACGGGTGGTTTGATCGTTCATTTTTTAATTAAGTAAACTTGTTAGTTTACCTTACAAATATAAAGATTGTTTTGTTTAGGGAAAGTCATAATGTGTGGGGTTTAGTGGTAATTTAACCACAAAGGGCGCTAAGAATCGGTGTAATGGCAAACACAAAGAGCACTAAGGCTTTGTGATCTTTTATATAAAGATGATCAGTGCTATCAAATTATGCCTTTGTGTCCTTTGTGGTTCTCCCTTAGTGTCCTTTGTGGTTAAATTGCCACCATAACAAATATATTTTACCTTTAGATTTATGAAACTATCCGAACTAACCAATTACCTGGAAAGCCTGGCCCCGTTGGCTTACCAGGAGGATTACGATAACTCGGGACTGATCGTCGGTCGCCCGGATATGGAGGTGCAGCAGGCGCTGGTATCGCTGGATTGTACCGAAGCCGTGGTTGATGAAGCCATTGCCCACCACTGCCAGGTAATTATTTCGCACCACCCCATTGTTTTTAAGGGATTGAAGAAGTTTAACGGGAAGACTTATGTAGAACGGGTAGTGGAAAAAGCCATCAAACATAACATTGCCATTTATGCCATCCATACCAATTTGGATCATATCAAGGCCGGTGTTAACGCCCGCATTTGCGAGGTGCTGGGCCTGAAGAATTGTCATATCCTTGCGCCAAAAGGTGGCCTGCTGAAAAAGCTGGTGACCTTTGTGCCGCATGCCCAGGCCGGGCAGGTAAGGGGGGCGCTGTTTAAAGCCGGCGCGGGCCACATTGGTAATTATAGCGATTGTAGCTTCAATGGGCAGGGTAACGGCACATTTAAGGGTAACGAGCATACCGACCCTTACGTTGGCCAGCCCGGCGAACGCCATACCGAGCCCGAGACCCGCATAGAGACCATTTACCCTGCCAATTTGGAAAGTAAAATACTGATGGCACTGTTTTTGGCACATCCGTACGAGGAGGTAGCATATGACTTATACCCGGTCACCAACCAGCACCAGGAAGTAGGCGCAGGCATGATAGGCGAAGTTGAACATGCAACGGACGAGCGCGGTTTTTTACAGCATGTAAAATGGAAGATGAACGCCAGCGTGATCCGGCATACCGCGTTTACCGGAAAACCCGTGAAAAAAGTAGCGGTTTGTGGTGGGGCGGGTGGCTTTTTACTGAAGCAGGCCATCGCCGCCGGGGCCGATGTTTTTATCACAGCCGACTACAAATACCACGAGTTTTTTGATGCCGAGGGAAAGCTGCTGATTGCCGATGTGGGACATTTTGAAAGTGAGCAATTTACGCAAGATTTATTGTGTGAAATAATTCAAAAAAAATTCACTAACTTTGCCGTCCGTTTAACTGAAATTAATACGAACCCAGTAAAATACTATATTTAATGGAACAAACCGTTGAACAAAAGCTTAAGGCTTTATACGAGTTACAAACTATCCACTCAAAAATAGACAAGATCCGCCAGGTGCGTGGTGAGCTGCCAATGGAAGTTGCCGACCTTGAAGATGATGTGGCCGGTTTAGAAACCCGTATCCAAAAAATAAAATACGAGTTGGACGATCTGGAAGACGAGATCGTTACGCGCAAAAACACCATCCGCGACGCGCAAACCAATATCAAAAAATACGAGACCCAGCTAAACGAAGTTAAAAACAACCGCGAATACGAAGCTATCTCTAAAGAGATTGAGATACAAGGCTTAGATATACAGGTGAGCGAGAAAAAAATCCGCGAGTTTGGCTTCGAGATCACCAGCAAAAACCAGGTTTATGAAAAAGCCCTGGCCGACCTGGAAGAGCGCAAAAAAGACCTTGATATTAAAAAAGAGGAATTAGGCACCATTACCGCCGAAACTCAAAAGGAAGAAGAAGAGTTATTGGGGCAGGTTGATACCGCTAAGGCTAACATTGAAGACCGCCTGTTATTTGCTTACGAGCGCCTGCGCTCTAACGCTAAAAACGGTTTAGCTGTAGTAACCATCCGTCGTGATTCTTGCTCGGGTTGCTTTAACCAGATCCCGCCCCAGCGTCAGTCTGATATCCGTCAGCGCAAAAAGATCATCGTTTGCGAGCACTGCGGCCGTATCCTGGTTGATGAGCAGATGGCCATGGAGGTTGAGGAAGCTTAAGTTTAGAAAGCTTAGTGATTGGTTGATTAGAGATGAGTTGACCATACTTGCAATAAAAAGAGCGGTGCTTTTTAACAGCACCGCTCTTTTTTTATGTGTTCCGGGGGTTGTAGCGTTTTCCTTTTTATTGGCGTAATACTTATAATCAATATCTTTAAATATGTATTTACGCTTATTTATCACAACGTTGCTATTTATAGCATTATCGGCACCGGCCTGCAAAAAAGGAGGCAGCAACACTACAGGGCAATTTACCGGCAAGGTAGTAGTAATGGCCTGCGGAACAATTGTTGTTGATATTGCGGGTGCCACCGGCACAGGCGGCGGAGCTACCTGGGTTTCGGGCAGTACTACTTACAATAATGCGATCAGGGTAGATAATTATTGCTACGTGGTGCAGAAGGGCATACAGCAGGGCGATACCATTAGTTTTAATACCTCGAAAGATAATATTAGCCCGGGCAAATCGTGCGCGACACCCTTATGCACTTTTCTCGGTCCCGGTCCATCTAATGCTACTTTTATAACTGATGTGCAAAAAGTATCGCCCTGATCAAAGAATGGCATATTGCCCATTTGTCATCTCGACGAACCGGGGCTGTGCTGTGCGCGGGAGTGAGGAGGGATCTTAAACACGCAACCTGTCCCATGTACAAGATCTCTCTTCGCCCTACGACCCATTCCCAACCCCTGCTTATCGAGATGACAATTTGTAACACGGTGGCAACTCCACCTATGCCAATATATCCCTGATATCTTCGGCCGTAAGCGTCTTGATAAAACTTTCTTCGGTGGTGATGAGCGCACGGGCAACGCTTAGTTTGCGCTGCTGCAGGGCCAGGATCTTTTCCTCTACCGTATCCTTGGTGATGAACTTATAGATAAACACATTTTTGGTTTGCCCAATGCGGTGCGTACGGTCTATAGCCTGCTGCTCTACCGCCGGGTTCCACCATGGGTCAAGGATGAAAACATAATCCGCCTCGGTAAGGTTAAGGCCCACGCCACCTGCCTTTATGCTGATGAGGAATACCTTCGTCTTTTCATCCTCCTGGAAACGCTTTACTATTTCGCCACGGTTTTGGGTGCTGCCATCAAGATAGGTATAAGCGATCTTCTCCTCGTCGAAATAGCGGCGGTAGATCTGCAACTGCTTTACAAATTGCGAGAAGATGAGCACCTTATGGCCGCCATCCAGCACGTTGGTAAGGGTGTGGGTAACGTTCTCAAATTTGCCGCTGTCGCCTTCGTATTCCTCATCAATCATACTGGGGTGATTGGCTATTTGCCTTAGCTTGATCAGCCCCTGCAATACCTGCATTTGTGTTTGAGCGAAGGTGCCATCCTCCAGGCTTTTCAGTAATTCGTTACGATATTCTGATTTTACCTTTTCGTATACCGACGCCTGTTCGTCGCTCATCTGGCAGTAGAACAGGTGTTCGGTCTTTGGCGGCAATTCGGTAGCTACCTGCTCCTTGGTACGGCGCAGTACAAAAGGTTTGATGATGGCTTGCAACTTGCGCGCCTTTTCCTCGTCCTTTTTCTTCTCTATCGGCGTTACAAATTCGTTAAGGAAAAACTGCTGACTGCCCAGCAGGCCCGGGTTAATGAACGACATTTGCGTCCACAGGTCGTTCACCGAATTTTCTACCGGCGTGCCGCTCAATATCAGCTTAAAGCGCGATTTTAACTGCTTAACCGCCTGGTACGATTTGCTGGATGGGTTCTTAATATTCTGGCTTTCGTCAAGGATCACGTAATCAAAAAAGAAAGCTTTGAACATTTCGATATCAATGCGGCTGATGCCATAGGTGGTTACCACCACATCGTAATTGCCAAAAACTTCGGGCGTTTTATAGCGGAACGCACCGGTGTGCACCATCATCTTTAACTGCGGGGTGAACTTTTTGGCCTCGTTCATCCAGTTATAGATGAGCGATGTGGGCATGATCAGCAACGAGGTGGTTTTTCCGCCCGCTGCTTCCGTATCTTCTTTATTTTTTTGCAGCAGGGCAAGTGTTTGTATGGTTTTACCCAAACCCATATCATCGGCCAGGCAGCCGCCAAAATGGTATTCCTTTAAAAAATGGAACCAGTTATAACCCGCCTGCTGGTATGGCCGCAAGCTTCCCGAAAAGTTAACGGGCATGGGCACATTGCTCACCTCTTCAAAATCGTTCAGTTTTTGCAGCTTGCGGTTCATGGTTACGCCGGCCATTTCGCCCTCGGCCAACTCGGTAATAAGGCCAAGGTGATGCTTACGCAGCTTCAAATCCTGCGTGCCTTCGGTAAAATGCAGCAGGTTGCCATATTGCGAGAACCATTTTTCGGGGATCACTGCAATCTCGCCCGATGGCAGTACAAACTCCTTTTTATGATTAAGGATATGGTTGCGCAATTCCATAAACGGAATTTTATACGGCCCGAAATGCACTACCGCGTAAATATCAAACCAGTCGTTACGCTCGGTAATCTCAAGGTCTATTTTGCTGCTGCCAAACAGGTAGCGCTTTTGCCCGTCGGGCTGGTCTATCTCGTAGCCACTGCTTTGCAACTGGTCGTGGTGTTGGTTCAGCCATTCAAAAACCGAGAATGACTGATCGGCATCTGCATCAGTATTATCAACCTCTAAGTTTTGAAATAGTGATGATACCGTTTTCAGGCCCAGGCTTTCCAGTTCATGCAGCTTACCTTTTTCCCAGGCTACCGAACGTTTAATACGGTGGAAGATATACTCATCGCCATTCTTATCCATCCGCACCGATACATGCCGGCCATCGCCATAAGGAAAAATATAACCGGCATACCTAAAGCAAAGGTGTATTTGCGATGTGCCGCCCGGCACGTAGATGGGTTTCAGGATGGGTACCGCATCATACTTTTCGGTATTAATGGTAAAGCCTTCGGCATAAACCGAATGCTTCTCGATCAGCGGGGCCACAAAGCGCTCGAAGTACGATGCCTCCGACGCACGCGGAACGGCGATGTAGCGCTTGTTTAAAAACGGCACCAGCTTTTTGCCCTCTATCTCTTTATCAAAATAGTACAGGGTATCATCCAGCATCATCCAGGCGGGGTGATTGCAAATGATCTCAGCGTTCTTGAACATGAATTCGATGCGCAGGCCCTGGTATTTAATGGTGGGGAAGTAACGGATCTCCTCTGCATCGCGCCGGAAATGGAACAATACGGTGGCCGCTTCGGTAGCTATTTGCAGCTGTTTGCCGGCCGGGTAGCCCTCCTTGCTCATCTGGTAAATTTCCTTACCGGGTAGCAGGTTCAGCGCTTCGGCCATCTTCTTCTCCATTTTTGGGCGGATGGTATCGAACAACTGATCGTTAAATATCTTGCCGAAAAACTCGAACGGGCGCACCGGCTTTTTGTAGTATTTTTTAATGATGTTGCCCTGCTCCAGGTCTTCCAGTATCTTAATTAGTTTAAGATCGGTATCATCCAAAAACTGGATAAACTCCTTAGCCGTATTACTGAATAAACGCTGGTGGGTAAGAGAAAATTCGCCGTTGGGATTTAGCTGAACAATGTGAGGCTCAATCACGTACGACAGGTATTCGTGCCGGGCAACGGCATAAATAATTTGGCAAGGTTTGCTGCTGTCTACGCGTAACATGTGCTTCAGGTAAAAAATTATTAGAAGCTACATCAACAAAAAATTCAAACGTAAACAGAATTTATTTCAATAAAAAGCTTTTGGTGTTAAAAAATTGTTAACAATGCAGGTGTGGATATGTATGCATTAACAGCTTGTCATTTCGAACGAACCCCGGGAAGCCCGTGGGTTGGGGTGAGGAGAAATCTCCTATACGTGCAGCCAATCGCACGTATAAGATTTCTCACCCTTGCCCCGCCCTTGCCACACGCCAAGGGTTCGAAATGACAAATTGCAAAGAAGATACGCAACCTTTCTACCAAAAAACAGCGTATACATAAAAACAAACGGGCGCTTATCGCGCTTTATGATATACTGACCCAATGGTTAGTGCAGCAACCTAATTTTAACCAAACATTATAGCGATGAGAAATGCATTTATTACCGGCCTTGTGATAGGCATATTAAGCGGTTTATGGCTGTTCGCCATGCACTGGATGGGATATAATACTACCGGCGCGAACCAGATTGCGCCGTACGAATATTTATCGGTACTGATACCCTTTGTGGGCCTGTACTTTGGCGTGCGCGCTTATAAATATAACGAAATGGGCGGTGTCATCAGCTTTTTAGAGGGATTGATACAATGTTTTAAAACACTGGTAGTTGGCGGCGTGGTGGCCGTCTTCGGCGCTATACTTTACCTCAATTATGTGGCCGCGGGCGATAACTTTGTCGACTTTTCGGGCCGCATGTTTGGCGCCCTGCTGGTGGGTATACTGGAATCGCTGGCGGTAGCGCTGATATTGATGAATAAATCGAAAGCTATTTGAGGTAGCGCAGCTCCTATACAAAACAGCCGGGCCATTTATTAAGGCCCGGCTGTTTTTTTATATGTTTTACAGAAACTACTCTGCGGCAGGTTCAAATAACTCCAGTTTGTTACCCTCCGGATCGAGGATGTGCACAAATTTGCCGTAATCGTAAGTGGCAATTTCGTCTAAAACGGTTACCCCGGCGGTTTTCAGTTCTTCTACCAGCACTTCAATGTTCTCTACCCGGTAGTTGATCATGAAATCCCTTGTAGATGGCTCGAAGTAATTGGTCTCCTGTTTAAAAGGACTCCAAAGGGTGTATTCTTCCTTATCGGGGTTATCTATATCGCGGGTTTTAAACATGGTGCCATAATCGGTAACGGGGAAGCCCAGGTTTTTGGCATACCATTCTTTCATTTGCTTAGGGTCGGCGCATTTAAAAAATATGCCGCCAATGCCGGTAACTTTTTTCATTGTGGTGGGGTGTTTTGTTTATGCTAAAAGTACAAATAATTAATAGCGGATGTAGCCGGTGATTAAACACCTTGTCATTTCGACGAACACGTGGAGGGTAGTGTGTTGGTGTGAGGAGAAATCTTATACGATATGTTTGTCGCACGTATAAGATTTCTCACCCTTGCCTCACTATTTCCCTCCCGCCAAGGGTTCGAAATGACAATCTCTTTTTTAGTGTGAAGCTTGGAGTGCACATGGCTGCAGAAAGCGAATGGCCCATCAACCATCTCAAACAAAAAAAGCGCCCGTTTCCAGGGCGCTTTTCAAAAAATCACAAATAATTAATCTTATAGTTTCGGCTCTAAACCGTATTTGCCTGCAAACTTGCGGTAAAGCTGTTTATGCAGGTTATCAAGGTTAATGTCGCGGCCCTGTATAAAGGCTTTCTGTACGTCAAGGGTGATCATATCCAATGCATCGCCGCCTGAAATGAACAGGTTGGCATCCTTGCCGGTCTCTAACGAGCCGGTGGTTTTGTCAATACCCAGGATCTTGGCGTTGTTCAGGGTGATCATTGATAAGGCCTGCTCTTTGCTTAAGCCATAGCTTACGGCCTGGCCAGCCTCAAACGGCAGGTTACGCTGGCGCCAAAAGGCAATACCGGTTAAGCCATACATCACACCGGCATCCTGCAACAGGTGCGGCAATTTGTATGGCAGGTAAACATCGTCCTCGTCGCGCTCGGGTACGGTTTGGGTTTCGCGGATGATTACCGGAACATTGTTGTCTTTTAAAACATCGGCCACCAGGTACGATTGTTTGCCGCCAACAATTACCAGTTGCAGTTTAAACTCTTTGGCAAAGTTTACCGCCTGAACGATCTCTTTAGCGCCGTCGGCGTTTACGAATAGTTTTTTGCTGCCGTCGAACAAACCTTTCATAGCCGCGAAGCGGATATTGGTTACCTCGGGCTTAGCTATCTCGGCATAAGCTTTGGCCTGGTTAAACAGGTTGGTAATGGCATCTAAAGCGCGTTGTGCACGCTCGGCAGGGGTTTCCTGCGGACCGGCTGTTGGGGCAGCGCCACGGCGGCCACCGCCAAAACCACCACGCCTGCCGCCGCTGCTTGGCCAGGTCATGTGGATGGCGATATCCTTTTTATAGGCCGCGTCTTCCCAGTTCCAGGCATCCAGTTGCACAACCGACGATTCGCCGCTGATCTGCCCACCGGTTGGGGTTGGCTGTGCCAGCAGGATACCGTTTGAACGTACGGTTGGGATAACTTTAGAATCGGTGTTGAACGCTACCAGCGAGCGCACGTGCGGGTTCAGGTCGCCGGTTTCCGATTCGTCTACGGTACCGCGGGCACCTTCTTCAATTTCTACCAAGCCCAAGGTAGTTACCGGGCAAATAAAGCCGGGGTAAACCTGTTTGCCTTTAGCGTCGATAACATCGGCGCCCGAGATTGATGGGGCCGAGCCTTCGCCAATGGCGGTAATTTTTCCTTTATCAAAGGCAATGTAGCCGCTGCTGATCACCTTGCCGTTACCCACGTGGATGGTGGCGCCGGTGATAACAATGGGCTTGCCTTGCGGTTTTGCAGGCGATATGGTGGCCTGCGCGTAAGTGAGGGCTGTGCCAAGCAATAATCCCCCTAAACTTAATATGGTTCTTTTCATGATGATCATTTCAAATAAGGATTATTTGTTTTGGTTACGTTGTGCCGCGTGCTGTGCCGCGCGCTCCTTAGCGTCCTGCACGTAAGCATCGTCGGCTACCACAAACTGGTCTTCCTCTAAAGTTTCGCACTCGTAACGTGGGCGACGGCCGGCATTACCTGCACCACGTGCTTGTGTAGCAGCGCCACCGCTTTTAGCTTCGATCATTTTTTGGATCAGGCGGCCGCTTTCGGCTTTCATGGCTTTTTGGTTCTCGGCATCTTTAGAAAGATCCCAGTATGGGATACCATCAACATAAGTTTTTTCGCAAACGGCATAGATAGATAGCGGATCGCTTGACCATACAACCACGTCGGCATCCTTACCTACTTTTAAGCTACCTACTTTATTGTCGATATGCAGCATTTTGGCAGGGTTAAGGGTAACCAGCTTCAGCGCATCCTCTTCACTCATTTTACCGTAGGTTACGGCTTTACCGGCTTCCTGGTTCAGGCGGCGGGCCATCTCCTCATCATCCGAGTTGAATCCTGTTACCAAACCAACCTCGTGCATTAGCTTACCGTTGTATGGGATGGCTTCGGCCACCTCGTTTTTGTAAGCCCACCAGTCGCTAAAGGTAGAACCGGCAATACCGTGCGCTTTCATTTTATCGGCCACTTTGTAACCCTCTAAAATGTGGGTAAAGGTATTGATATGGAAGCCCATCGAATCTGAAACATGCATCAGCATGTTGATTTCCGACTGCACATAAGAGTGGCAGGTGATGAAGCGCTTGTTGTTCAGGATCTCGCCGATAGCATCCAGCTCCAGGTCGCGGCGTACATTTGCGCCTTTAACGGCTTTAGCAGCCAGGTATTCTTTGGCGCGGGTAAACTCATCGATATAAACCTCCTCTACACCCATACGTGTTTGCGGGAAGCGCGGGTTGGTATTGATACCATTGTTGTTACTGCCCTTAACGTTTTCACCTAAGGCAAATTTGATAAAGCCGTCGGCGCCCTCGAACATCATTTCTGATGGCAGTACACCCCAGCGGTGTTTCATCAACTGGGTTTGGCCGCCGATTGGGTTTGCCGAACCATGCAGGATGTGCGAAGTGGTAACACCACCAGCCAGCTGGCGGTAGATATTGATATCTTCTGAATCTAATACGTCCTGGATCCGCACTTCGGCAGAAACAGCCTGGGCGCCCTCGTTAATACCGCCTGTTGCGGCAATATGCGAGTGTTCGTCGATAATACCGGCAGTAATGTGCTTATTGGTAGCGTCAACCACTTTAGCGCCTGCAGGGGCAGTAAGGTTTTTGCCGATGGCTTTGATCTTGCCGTTCTCGATCAGTACGTCGGTATTCTTCAGGATCCCTTCTTTTTCGTTGGTCCAAACAGTACCGTTTTTAAACAGGGTAGTTTCGGCCTTTGGAACTTCGGCGTTACCATAAGCTACAAACGGATAAATTACCGGGCCTACTTTGGTATCGGTTTTAGCCGCGTCGGCCGCACCGCCAGCACCAGGCGCGCCACCCGGGCGACCACCACCGGCAAAACCGCCACCACCAAATCCACCACGACCGCCGGCACCACCAGCAGGGGCAGCACCGGTATAAGTAGCAGTCCAGTTGCTGCTGGTACCATCAGGCATAATAGCGGTACCTTTCAATACCACAGGATTTAGCGAAGAAATATAACCCGACATGCGGATAGTTCCGCTGGGCTTGCTGCGGAAATCGAAATAAAGGCTAACGATATCGCCGGCACGGGTAAATGTACCTGTAGCACGGGCGCTGTCGGCACCGGCACGGTCGATAGTAGCATTATAGCTGGTACCAGTACCTGCAATGGTTAAGGTAGTGCTGGCAAAACCATCGCCGGCTACCGAATATTTACCATGGATATCGGCCGAAGCATCAATTTTGCTCACCACAAACTGGCGGCCTTCCACCCAGTTTTCGTAGATCACGTTGTCAGCCTTAAACAGGTTGGCCGATGTGATAATAAAGTTGGCCAGTTTACCTTTGGCCAGTGTCCCTACCCTATCGCCGATACCCAGCATTTCGGCAGGGACGGTAGTTAACGCGTTTAAAGCGGTTTTTTCGGTCAGGCCAAAATCCATCGCTTTGCGCAGGTTGCCCCAAAAATCGCGGGCGCTTGAGGCACCGAACGACGTAATGGCAAATTTAATACCGGCCTTTTCCATAGCGGCAGGATTGGTTGGTGCTAACTCCCAATCTTTCAATTGCTCGAAGCTGATGCTGCGGGCATCGATAGGGTCTTCAATATCATAAGGTGAAGGGAAAGTAAGCGGGATGATGAAGGTGCTGTTCAGGGCCTTCATGGCATCGATGCGCTGGTATTCCTTACCCTCTGTTTTGTAGATGTATTGCTTACCGAACTCCTTGCCGATTTTAGCGGCACGTAACACGCTGGCCGGGTCGCTCACCTCAAAAATTTGCGGCAGGCTTTGGGTTTTGTTAAACTCGTCTAAAGAGATATTGTATTCTTCTTTTTGTGTTTTGTACCAGGTTGCATCATAATAGGTTTGACGCAGCAGGGCCACACTGCCCATCAGTGACGATGGATAGTTGGTGGCGGCAGTGCCTTTGCTAAACGAGTAGTGCGCGGCAGCATTATCATTCAGCATCACAAAGTTGTCGCGCTCGTCGCCCAGCGTAACGGCGGCCGAAGTACCGCGGGCAATACCATCGCGAATGATCGATTGCACGGCGCCGAAGCCGTAGCGTTTCAGGTCGCCGGCTTTGGTACCGTCGGCATGGAAAACGGCTTTAACGTTCATTTCGGGTTTAATGGCCTCGTTCCAGCCATAAGCGCCGGGTTTGCTGCTGGTCATTACCGATGTACGGATACCCGCGGCAAAGCCACCGGCACCGCCTGCGCCAAATTGCGCGCGTGCAGCCTCGGGGGTACCGTAGGTGGTATAAGCATCAACCAGTGATGGATAGATGAATTTTCCTTTCAGATCGACCGTGATATAGCCTTTGGGAACGGCCACGCCGGCGCCAACCGCTTCAATCACTCTGTCTTTCACCAGCAGGGTACCGCCGGTTATGGTTTGGTCGGCGCTCACCACAATAGTGGCGTTGGTGAACGCGTATTGCCCGGGGCGGATATCCCATGCGCCGTTAACCGGGTAGGTTTGCTGCGCACGCGATAACTGCACCACTAACAAGGCAAAACAAAAAAGTAATAGTTTCTTCATTTTGTTAAGGGTTTTTTGTACTAAATTATTGAAAATAGCGTTGCACGGGCTGCCCGCCGCCTATTGTCGTAGATTTGTTACACGACAAAACGTCCCTGCAGCAAACAAAATGGGGTTTGGTTGCACTGTCGGTAAGGGAACAGGATGGGGTTGAGGGTAGTGGCTGGGGGTGGTAGCATGGCAAGGAGATGGTTTTAGGCATATCGGCCTATGAATTATAGTTCCCTCCCCTAGAGGGGTGCGGTTGTCATCCTGAGCTTGTCGAAGGAGCGATAGCAGGAAAGGGTTTAAGCCAGAATTGTCTGAACAAGGATTAAACCGATTAATAAAATTATCACGATTACAAAAATTCTGTAATCTGCTGAATCCGTTAAATCCCGGTTCAGGCATTATGGCGTTGCCTGCGGCCGGGCTGTACGCTCATACGCCTGCAGGCCTTAGGCTCGGGGCCGGTATCCGCTGCCATCCCTAACGCGAGATGTGGTGGAAAGTACGCAAGACAATCATATCCTATGTTAAAGAGGGGATTTGCTCTTTATTAAATTTGTTTAAAGAGATATTGAGTTAAATATCATTAAATACATACTTTATAGTTTGTTAGCTTTGTAGAAGTCTATCAAATTAATAGCAGTACAATTTACCTAACCTATCCGGAATGAAAAGAAATTTTATAGTCGACCAAGAAATACAATTACTTAAAAGCACTGATTTTTTAAATACAAAAGTATACGCAGATACTTTAAGTAAAATGATTATAAATACCCCTAAAGGTAGCCCGTTTACTATTGGCCTTTTTGGCGAGTGGGGAAGTGGAAAGTCTTCCATAATAAAAACAACTAAAGAGAGCTTGGAAGGAAGCCAAACCTTCAAAACCAAATTTGCACTATTCGATGCTTGGAAATATTCCGAAGACGCTTTTCGAAGAAGTTTTATAATTTCTCTTTCAAAGGAGTTAAATGTAGAACTTAATAAAAGAGAGTATAACCTGTACGCCAATCACGTACAACAAATAGAAGAATTTAAGATAACGATACCTAGATGGCTTAAGGTAATAGGTGTAACCATTCCAATTATTTTAATAGTTTGTTATATCGCAGTACCATGGGTCAAGGCTAACGTATTATCATTGGTCTCATTATTAACTTTATATATATTTAGTTCTGCAGTATTTCTTTCTCTAAAGAAAATAATCGATAAAGATCTATTAACAAAAGCTCTAAGTTTTGTCCAATCGTTAATACATACAAAATATAATGAAGAGCGCCCCTTGATGTTTTCTCCAGAACAATTTTCAAGAGCGTTCGACTATATTGTTGAAAAGAGCACCACCGATATAGATAAACTTGTTATTGTTATTGACAATATAGATCGATGCGAAAAGCACTATGCGACCGAACTCCTTAGTACAATTAAGGGCTTCCTTGAAAGTAACGGAAAAGTATTGTTCATTTTACCGGTAGATGAAACTTCACTTAAGAGGCATTTACGTGAAGCTTTCAAAGCAGACGACCGTGAAGCGGATGAGTTTTTAAGGAAGTTTTTCAATACAACACTAAAAATAAAACCATATCAGACAGCAGAAATCTATGTATTTGCAAAAGAAGTAAACAAAAAATTCGCACTAAATTTTTCCGATTATACATTGGATTTAGTATCAAAGGAATATGCTTCAAATCCTCGGAGAATTATCCAAATGTTTAACAATTTGTCAGCGGAACTAGAATGTTACCCCGATGATACCTTTACGAAACAATATGAAACTTTAATCTGCAAACTTCTAATTGCAAGAGAGGAATTTCCGAGATATTATACTTTATTATCTAAAAATCCATATTTGATAAATATGGACGAAGGAATTTTTAATAACCTACACCCAGGTATATGGAATAAAAGTTTAGGGAATTTCCTTAGAAAAACGAGTGTGATTTCCGAAACAGTAGATATTAAAATCATTAGCCAAATTCTATCCAACTCTATTGTTTTTAATGCATTACCAAGCGAGATAGAAGGCTACATTAATAATCTTGAAATAGACGAAATAAATAAATTTATTAATGGGGATACCGAAAAACTTTCAATCGTAACTGATTATCTAATTCAACAATTAGATACTTATAAGGAGAGGAATTTAATAGGTAACGTGTTCATAAATAGCTTAGATATATTAATGTTTCTTGAGAGTGAGAAGTTATTAAGCAGAACTATTAATATGCGTATTGAAGAGATTATCAAGTCATCTTTAAATGAAATTTTTGAACTCAAGAAAGATTTAAGCGATATTTTAACATACGCTGTTAACATTCAAGAACAAGGGCGTTCATATATAACGGGGAATTTTTTATTAATGTTAGATGGCAAATTTGAAATAGAGAAGCCATTGCAAAAGTGGTTGGATGCACTTGAGTCCGCGATAAAAATATATCAGGATGAAAAGACATTAATGAGATTAGCCGATAACTTTAAGAAAGCTTATGAAATTTCGCCTGGGTATTTAGATAGAAATTGGTCATCTGAAAAAATCGCATCATTAGTCAACGATAATTTATATGAATTTATAATACAAAATTTAACAACGCTAAGTAATGAGGATACCTATTTTAGCGATCTCAAATTCATATTAGAACACCATCAGCCATCGGAAAAAATTACAAAGTCGGCTCTAAATCAAGTAAACCAGCTTTATCCTGATTTTACCAATAAAGATGTACCGGAAATTACAACAGTTATTGAAAATATTAATAGCCTTCTTTCGGTCTTAAATACTGATCTATCTTCATCTAATGAACTGCGGTCAATTTCAAATCTTATCAGTTCGAGTAGAGCTATACATAATCCTACTTATCCCAATCATCGGCAATATGATACAATGCATAATTATGTTTCTGAAACAATATCGGCTCAAAGCGATATAGACCTTTTGTTAAGATTTTATTTTAACATATATAGGCTTTCATTGGGGCAAATTGATATTCTCCCTTTTTTAAACCAAGTGGTTGCTGTTATGATATATCAAGAGCAACTTAATAATAAGCTAATTGAGCTAATTAACTCAAAGCATGATATAAAGCCTTTATTTGGTGTAATTATTAAAGATTCTAGCTACACCGACAATAGTTTTAAACTTCTAGAAGCGGTATTTACAGAGACGGCGAATAGTGTGACAGATGAACAAAAAGATGGAAAACTTATTGAGATCTTAAATTTAATTGAAAATAATGATGGTCATAAAGAAGCAATGATTAATTTTTTAGAAACTATTAGTTCTAATGATAAAACAAAGGACAGTTTATCCGCGCTTATTTCAGCAAAAAACAAAGCGAGTATACTTAAACTTAGTAAAAAGTTGCAATCATTGGCAATAGATAAGGTTTTGGATGGTGAAAGAATTTTTGACTTTTCAAATAATATTGATTTCCTAAAAGTGATAGCTGAAACGGGTTCTAAAAGTCACATAGCCAAGCTAGTGAAGGATATAATCTCTAAACTACAGCATAAGGATCAGCATTCCAATGCTATATCTATAATTAGAGAGATTAAGAACATTTCCAAAACAGAATCAAACCGTATAATACATGAATTGGAAAATCAGTCTATTGAAAGTATTAGCAAAGAGGAAATTAATGAGATTATAAACAACTTGAAAGCCATAGCAAAGGCTTAATATGCCTATCTCCAGCGGCCCACAAGCGGACGTATGCGGTAGCGATAAGGAAACTGTAATCCCAAGGCCGTTCCGGCCAAGCCCTGTTAAAAGCGCAGGCCTGTCAAAAAAGCGGGCCAGCGTTGGCGGGAATGTCATTGGCAACCGCCTCCGGCGATGTTTGCCAATGCAGGGCGGGCAGAAGCATTTTTTTGACTTGATTTTTTGGTTCCTTTTGTATCAAGACAAAAGGAACTTGGCCCCTGCGGCTAAGAGCAGACTGGCGTTAATTTTATGTACAGACCTGCCTGCGTAGAGATTGCTCCGTACCTCGCAATGACGTGGTGAATAGCTCCCGCACGCTCTCCGCTACCACAAATGCCCCCGTTTACTATTTCCTGGCCATAATATAAGTACCCGAAAAATAAGTTGGACTAAACATCTCTAATAAAGCCGCGTCGCTGGGCGGAGGAGGTGCTGAGCCACCACCTAAGTTTATCCCGGCAACAAGTTGTCTGTTCCCTGCTCCGGCCGGCACCTTTGCCCCGGGTAGCCGCACTTCATAAGCAATGGCATCTATATTGATATTTTGCCCTAAAGCGGCAAGGGGGACTTTTAACTCGCAGGTAAGCGCCTTGTGTTCGTTAAATAAACCCGCTACCCTTATTCCCAAATTGTTGTTAAACGATAGTATGGTATCAATAAGCGAGCCTGGCTTTTTCAGAAAGATCCCTAATGAGGCAACACTGAATTTACTGTTTACAAAATCTTTATCGTATTTATTATCGTCTATCTCCTTTATATTCCTGATCATATCCGTACCCATGGAGCGGCCAACCGTAGGGTAGGTAATAACTATCGGATCGGATTTGCTGCTTTTTTCCTTCACCGAGAAGGAAATGCCGCCGGCAAACACTTTTTCAATAGTGAAGATATCAGGTGTATAAATGGTAAGATAAAGACTGGTATTATCGTTAGACAAGGTGTAGTATAATTGCGTTACCTTATTGTACGCCTGGAACTTATCGTTCCATTCCGTGTTTTTCCCGTCAATTTTAATATCCGACGGCGCATAAACGCTCTTTTGTTGCACACCGGGTAATTTCTGGGCATCAACCTGCAGACAGGCTCCTAAAAGTAAAACGGCTAATACGGTTTGGGTTGTGTTCATGTGTCAGATTTGGGTTAGTGGTTGCGGGGCTTTTATTCTTCGCAAAAAGAAATCCCTCGCCTTAGGAACGGACAATGTACCCTAAAAGTATAACAAGGTGATTGCCATCTGCTAAAATAGTTTGGCGAGTTCGCTTTGCTACAACCACGGAGACGTTGGCGACAGCAATAAGGATCGACCCTATAAACGAGGTTCAAGCCCGAATAAACCGGCCAGTAATTCGTAACTCTTCAGCCGGTCGTTAAAATCCTCGCAGATGGTTACGGCCATTATTTCGTCTGTATCGTAGCTTTCGGCCAATTGGCTTAGGCGTGTCTTCACCATTTCGGGGTTGCCGGCTACTACGCGCTGGCGGTTATAACGCAGGCGGTCCTGCTCGGCATCGGTGTAAACGGCATCCTTAACATCGGCATAGCTTAAGGGTGTGATCACGCCTTTTTCAAACTGCAGGAAGCGGGCATCCATCACAGCCTTGTGCTGCGCCACCTTCTCCGGGTCTTCGGAGCAGAATACAAAGATGGCCATGTTCACCTCGGGCTGCGCCAGGTCCTGCGAGGGCTGGAACCTTTCGCGGTAGATCTTCACGGCCTGCGGACCGCCCACCGGGTTAATAAAATGCGCGTACGAAAAACCCATGCCAAAGTGCGCGGCAAACAGGCCACTTTGCCCGCTGCTGCTCAGCAGCCATTGTGCAGGCACAGTATCCACCTGCGGGATGGCGCGGATCTTCTGCTGAATGGTGCCGGGATCGGCGGTATCGTGCAGGTAATGTTGCAGGTCCATCAGTTGCTCAATAAAATCCTGCTCGCGGAATTGGTTACCTGGGTTCAGCATCGAGGCGGTAATGCGGTCGGTGCCCGGCGCGCGGCCCATGCCCAGATCTATGCGACCGGGAGCCAGGGCCTCCAGCATGCGGAAGTTCTCGGCCACTTTAAGCGCGCTGTGGTTGGGCAGCATAATGCCGCCCGAGCCGATACGCATGGTTTTTGTATGTGCGGCCAGGTGGGCCAGCAATACTTCGGGGGCTGAGCCAGCCAGGATGCCGGTATTATGGTGTTCGGCCACCCAGTAGCGGTGGTAGCCCAGTTGTTCGGTAAGCTTAGCCAGCCGGATAGTTTCGTTAACGGCCTGTACGGCGGTAGCGCCCTTGCGTACAGGCGATTGATCTAACACGCTGAGGCGGATGTTTTTTGTGCTCATATATTAGCTATATCAACACAAATGTAAACAGGTGGTTGTGGATGATTTGTCAGGAGATGGATTATGGCAGTGGGGTGATAAAGTGGAGCAACGGAACGGATTGTAATTGATATTATTAATAGTTAAATTTGTATATGACCATACAGGTGTTTACATATAACGAGCACGAAGAAAAAGCGCTTTTAGACTTTCTTAAAAACGGGCATTATAATTATAAATCAACTAACGTTAACGAATTAGCTGAACCTGATTTTTTAAGGCAGTATAATAAAGATTTAGACGAAGCGGAAGCGCAGATGGATGCAGGCGAGTATTTGACACACGATGAGGTGAAGAATTATCTCGCAAACAGAAGAAAACGCTCCGGTGAGGGTTAATTGGTCTAAGGCGGCGTTATCTCAGTTAGAAAAGGCGCTGGATTTTATATCGGGACAAGGATTTATTGACTATGCCATAGAAGTAGAGGATGGCATCGTATCAAGGATAGAAAATTTACCGGAGAACTATAATATATATCCTATCGATAAATATAAAAATGGCAATGACGGCAGTTTTCGTGCATTTGAATTTAATGAATACCGGGTATCATATCGAATAAAAAAATCTGAAATAAAGATATTACGCATCAGGCATACCAGCAGAAAACCGCTCAATTATTAACCCCATGTCCACCAAAGCACAACTTATAGGCATAGCCCCGCAACTGCGCGTACCCGATGTGGTTAAAACCGCCGAATACTATATCAATGTATTAGGCTTCCGCCTGATCGGTTACTTCCTCGATCCACCCGTATATGCCATGGTGGAGCGCGACGGCTTCCAGATCCACTTCGGCAAAATAAACGGCAATGCGGCCGTACACACCAACAAGGTACCCGGCAGCGAAGTAACCGACTTTGTGATCTGGGTGCCCGAAATAGAATTGTTTTACGCCGAGGTAAAAGCCGCCGGCGCCAACATCATACAGGATATCATCCACCGCAGCTATGGCCGCGAGTTTTTAATAAGCGATTGCGATGGGCATGTGATAATGGTGGGGGATTGAGGACAAAATGAATGTCATTGCTTCGTTCGTACCTCAATGACGAAGCTGGAGCTACCCCACCCACTCCTCCACACTCATCACCTGCGCCTGCCGCGGAAACACCTTAGTGTTCAGCACCCGGTGCACCTCCTCATCATGGTCGGCGCAGCCATCAGAAAGTACGGTTAGCTGGTAATCCTTATCGGCAGCTTCGCGTAAAGTGGATAACACCACGCCGCTGGTGGAAATGCCGGTAAGCACCAGATGGGTGATTTGCTGCGCGCGCAGGATCATATCCAGATCATTCCCCGGGAACGCGCTGTAGCGAAGCTTTTTGATGATGATGTCGCCATCCTGCGGGGCCAGATCGGGGTGCACCTGTGCGAAAGCTTCGGTATCCATCGGCGCGCCTTGCGCTTTAAACGATGCAAAAACCGTGTTGTTGCTGCTTACTTCGGGCATGCCCGGCCTGAATTTTAAGGTAACGTAAATAACGGGGACGCCGGCTTTGCGGGCATGAGCAATGGCTTTGGTTACATTGGCCAATACAGGCTTCGGATCGGCCAGGCGACTAACGATGCCTATCTGCATATCCATTACTAAGAGAGCGGTGTTTGGGGTATTTTTCATAGGTTACTTTATTTGATAGATCTCTGGATTTGGAGGCAATTTAACCACAAAGGCCACAAAGAAATAGCAAATTTGTCGGCACAAAGTTCACAAAGATTTTATAACCTAATTTAAGAAATAAAGGCTTTGTGTCCTTTGTGAAAATCTTCGTGCCCTTTGTGGTTAAATTGCCAGCATGCTCAGCCATTAACAATCTTTACCAGGATGGCTATTTGCCCGGCGTGATAGATCTGGTGCTGGATGAAGCTGTAAACCAGTTCGGCGTGGGTGGTAACGGGTTCCTCGCCGCGGCGGTCATCTATGAGTTCATCCCATTGTTCTTCGGGCAGATCACGGATGGTGCGGATCAGGTTGGCGTTGGCCAATTTCAGGTCGCTGATCCAAAGCTTCCACTTCTGTTCGTCGGGCGCGCCGGGTTCGGGCCAGTCGCCGCTGGATGGGGTGCCTGCCGTCATGCCGTTCAGGCGGTCCATTACCTCTTCGGTCCAGCTAAGCATATGCAGGATGATCTCGGCCGCGTTATGCGCAGCCGGCGATGGTTTTTCGTAAGCAGAATCGAATGTTACGCGGTCCAGTATCTCGTATATTGATGGACCGTACCAGGGCTGGCCGGAAAATACTTTTTCAAATTCTTGTATGAGTTTATCTGCTGTTTTCATAAGTCTTATGTTTATCTTAATAGATAATTCCCTCCTTGGGGAGGGGTGCGGCTGGCTGTGTGGTGGCAGGGAGGGGTTTCGTCGCAATGTAATAACGTATAAACCCCTCCCTACACCCTCCCGGTGGGAGGGAATCGCACAATCCCGCGCTCATTAGCATTAAAATCAAACACTCCATCACCCCAAAAGTTTCATCGCTGCCACCGCGCAATTTATCCCATCAATGGCAGCCGAGATAATCCCGCCTGCATAACCCGCCCCTTCGCCACAAGGGAACAAGCCGGTAATCTGCGGATGCTGCAGGGTTTCCCGGTCGCGGGGTATTTTTACGGGCGATGAAGTGCGCGATTCTACACCGACCAATATCGCCTCGTTGGTATAATAACCCTTCATCTTTTTGCCGAATACAGGCAACGCCTTGCGCAGGCGGTTGTGCACCAGTTGGGGCAACACATCCTTTAAAGCCACGCTTTTAGTGCCGGGCAGGTACGAATTTTTTGGCAGATCGGCCGATAGGCGTCCCTCCACAAAATCAACCATGCGCTGGGCCGGGGCTACCAGCAGGCCGCCGCCTGCTGCGAATGCGGCTTGCTCTACCTGCTTCTGAAAATTGAGCAGCTTAAACGGATCGGCATTATCGCCGGGAATATCCTCTAAATTAATTTGTACCACCGTGCCCGAATTGGCGTAGGGGTTATTACGCTTGCTGGGGCTCCAGCCGTTTACTACAATTTCGTTAGGTTCGGTAGCGCAGGGGGCGATGATACCGCCCGGGCACATGCAGAACGAGAACACGCCGCGCTCATCAACCTGTTCTACCAGGCTATAGTAGGATGGGGGCAGGTATTCGCCGCGCACATCGCAATGGTATTGGGCGCGGTCGATGATCTCCTGCGGATGCTCAATACGTACACCCAAAGCGAATGGCTTGGCTTCTATCAGGATATTTTGGCTGTGCAGCATCTCAAACATATCACGGGCGGAGTGGCCGGTAGCGAGTATCACGGCGTTGGCTTTTAGTGTTTCTCCTGCGGATGTTTTTACGCCTTTTATCTGATCGAACTCAATAATTAAAGCTATTACTTTGGTATCGAACAGTACCTCGCCACCCGCATTCAAAATGGTTTCGCGCATGGCGGTGATGATCTGCGGCAGCTTGTTGGTGCCGATATGCGGGCGGGCATCCACCAAAATATCTTCGGGCGCGCCATGTGCTACAAAGGCTTTTAAAACAGCGTTCACATCGCCGCGCTTGGTCGACCGGGTGTACAGCTTTCCATCCGAATAAGTCCCCGCGCCACCCTCGCCAAAACAATAGTTCGATTCGGGGTTTACCACGCCTTGTTTATTGATATCGGCCAGGTCGCGGCGGCGCTGCTTTACGTCTTTACCACGCTCGATAACGATCGGTTTAAAGCCTTGTTCTATACATTGCAGGGCGGCAAATAAACCCGCCGGTCCGGCACCTACGATGATCACCGGCTTTGCCTCCTTTATATTGGGGTAGTTAACGGTGTAATGCTCAGGCTGGGGCTGTTCATCAACAAATACCCGCACCTGCATACGGTAAATTACCTTGCGGCCCCGCGCGTCTATCGATCGCTTCAGTACCTTAATGCCTTTTATACGGTTTACGGGGATATTGATCTGCAGCGATGCCTGTTTGGTAATGGCGGCCTGGTTATCGTGCACCTCGGGGGCGCACACTATTTCAGTTTCCTTGATCATGCTGTGGGGCCGGGTTTTTATCCCGGACGCTGCAAATATAGATCAGAATTTACAAAATTTTAGAATTTGCAGGATCCTGTAAATCCTTTAATCCAGAAAAACTCTTATTCAGACAACATCACCATAAACCCGCTGATTTTCAATTTTCTAAAAAATCACGCCCATTAAAACAATTCCATTTCTTGTATGTAGCTGATTTTTTCTAAAAACATTGTTTCGATTAACGATAAGTTAATAAACAATCTGCAAATTTGTACCCTCAGAAATACGAACATATGAAGATCAACAAATTACTCATTTACCCCGCTGCCCTTATTGCTTTACTTGCCGCGAGTTGCCGCAAAAGCGATAATGGCATAACTAACCCAACCGACACTACTAAAACTACCCCGGTTACCCCACCTGCCCAGCCAAAAGCTTACGTTATTACCGAAGATTTTGAAAGTGGCGTTAAAGCGGCCTATGCCGATGGTAACATTAACCTGGCTACCGGTCTGTGGGATTTTAACGATGCCCTGGTAGGCAATACCGCCCCCGATGTTAAGGATGGCGCTAAATCGGTGCGCCTGCGTACCGGCAGCATCGGTATGAATTTTGATATCAGCGGTCTTACACTCATCAAGATCAGCCACGCTAAATACGGCACCGACGCTACCTCTACCTGGCAACTGCAAATGTCGACCGACGGTGGTACCACCTATACACAGTTAGGCAGCACCATCAACGAAACGTCGACCACGCTGGTTACCGACTCGTTTAAAGTTACGGTAACTACCAAGGTGCGCTTCAAGATCACTAAAACCGGTACTACCCGCATTAACATTGATGACGTAGTGTTTAAAGGTACCGGCGACCCGGGCTTTATTGTAGGCACGCCAGATACCGGCGGCGATGGCGATACCGGCAGCGGTACATCAACCCCGGCCGGCGCACGCCCTGTGGTAATTGGCACTGATGCCCCGCCAACAAGCGGCGATAACAGTAATATGCTGTTCGGCAACCCATCAAACGCGACGACTACCGTAGTAACCGGCGATAACTATTTAATAGATCAGGGCTACTACGTAGAATCATACAACGCTACACGCGGCGAACCAAACTGGGTAAGCTGGCACCTTGACGCAAGCAATACCACCAACGCTACCGGCCGACTGGATAATTTTGCGGCCTGGAGCGGCCTGCCTGCCGGTGATTACGCGGTGCAAAGCAACAGCTACTCAGGTTCGGGCTTTGATAGAGGCCACAACTGCCCGTCGGCCGACAGGACCAGCTCGGTGGCAGCTAACGGCGCAACCTTCCTGATGACGAATATGATCCCGCAGGCCCCGCAAAATAACCAGCAAACCTGGAACAACCTGGAATCGTACTTGCGCCTGCAAACTTTACAGGGTAACGAGGTTTATATTATTATGGGCAGCTATGGCACCGGCGGTACCGGCAGCAACGGCGCGGCCAATACCATTAATAGTGGCCATGTTACCGTACCATCAAACGTATGGAAGGTAGCGGTGATCATCCCAACCGGTGATGGCGATGTGGCCCGTGTTAGCGCCAGCACCCGTATAATTGCCGTGAACACGCCAAACATCAACAGCATTGATAAGGACTGGACCAAGTACATCGTAACCGTTCGCTCTATTGAGCAAGCTACTGGTTATAACCTGTTATCAGCCTTGCCGCAAGCGGTACAAGATGCCGTAGAAGTGAAAAAAGACAGCGGATTATAAAATATCCCGAAACATAAAAAGAGGCTGTATCATAAATCATGGTATGGCCTCTTTTTTATTTGTGCATAATTTATTGGAATAAAGAGGGGTATTTATTTGATATAATAATCTGATTTTCATATATTTATGTATCGAAAGTAGCGTAGTATGTCCTCTAAAAGACCTGTATTCAAGCCCTACCAGCAACGGCAGTTGATGGCTATTCCTCCAACACTTGACGAATTAGTTCCGGCATCGCACCCGGTGCGTGTAGTTAACGATGTGATCGACAGGCTCTATCTGGAACCATTGCTGAAAGCTTATCATATCCGCGGGAGTTCAAGCTATCACCCGCAAATGTTGTTAAAGGTGCTGGTATATGGGTATGTAACCAACACCTACTCCAGCCGAAAGCTGGCAGCAGCCTGCCGGGAAAGCGTTTACCTGATGTGGCTGAGTTCGATGAACTATCCTGATCATAATACGATCAACCGTTTCCGGGGCGTACGTTTGAAGCATGCGCTGCGTGATGTGTTCGAAGATGTGGTGAAACTTTTGGCAGAGGAAGGCCTGCTCAGTATTGAAGAAGTGAATACGGACGGGACAAAGATAGAGGCGAATGCAAACCGGTATACCTTTGTCTGGAAGAAAGCGATTCAGACCAATAAGGAAAAGATGAAAAAGCAGCTGTCAGAGATATGGGACTATGCCCAAAGCGTAGCAAAAGAAGAAGACAGGCTGCCTGATCCGCCTGACTTTACTGTTATTGACAGTGAAAAGGTCAATGCCGCAGTAGATAAACTCAATGAGAAGCTTTCCTCGCGTGAGGATGTTTCCAAACAGGTCAAAAGCAAGCTGCGGTATATCAGCAAACATTACCCGCAGGCCATTGCCCGCTATGAGCAGCAGGAAGCTCTGCTGGGTGAACGCAACAGCTATTCCAAGACCGATACGGATGCCACATTCATGCGGATGAAGGAAGACCACATGAAAAACGGCCAGTTAAAACCGGGGTATAATGTTCAGATATCCACATCCAACCAGTTCATTGTCAATTACACCATTCACTCCAACACCACAGACACCAATACATTAAGTGCTCATTTAGCGCAGCATGAAGTCAGCTTTGGCAAAGCACCGCAAGTGCTTACAGCCGATGCCGGATATGGCTCCGAGGAGAACTACACGCGGTTGGAACAAAAAGGAACAATCGCCTTTGTAAAGTATGGGATGTTCGATAAGGAACAAAATGAGAATCACAACAACAAGCACCCTTTTGCAGCAAATAAGCTTTTTTACAACCAGGAGAAAGATTGTTACATCTGCCCGATGGGCCAGCAAATGAATTTCATCGGAACAAGTAAAAGAAAAACAAGCACGGAGTTTGAACAAACGGTAAAAAGATACCAGGCAGTTAACTGCGCTAACTGTCCGCTGAACGGTATTTGCCATAAATCAAAAGGGAATCGGATCATTGAAATCAATGAAAACCTGAACCGCCTGAAACAAAAGGCGCACGAGCTGTTAAACAGTGAAGAAGGCATACAACGGCGAAAGAAACGCTGCTTTGATGTAGAACCTGTATTTGGTAATATTAAGCAGAACCATGGCTTTAAACGGTTTATGCTCCGCGGCAAGGAAAAAGTAGAAATAGAATGGGGTTTAGTTGCAATCGCACAAAATCTAAGGAAAAAAGCGGCTTAAATGAGTCGTTTTACCACTCAGGTTCGCCCAAGAAAGCTACCCCCTCCCCCTCAAAAAATTCCATAGAAACTCAATACCAAATTCAGCTATTAGGCTAAAAAAATAAAGACCGCATCATTTGATTTATGATACGGCCTCTTTTTTATTTGGTTGCTCCGGGGGGCTGCGTGCTTTTCAGTTATAAAAAGAAATAGTCGTGCATTGAAAGTGTTATGAAATAAAAAAGGGTTACACTTTTTTGTTTGTGCAACCCTTTGATTTCCTGCTCCTGAGGCTGGGCTCGAACCAGCGACCCTCTGATTAACAGTCAGATGCTCTAACCGGCTGAGCTACTCAGGAGTATTTTCCGGTTTGGAGAGTGCAAAAGTATGATTATTGATGTAATTTCACAATATTTGCATCAAAAAAATTTAAAAATATTTTACATGAGTTTGTTAGTGATTGGTACTGTGGCATTTGACGCTATCGAGACCCCCTTTGGTAAAACAGATAAAATTGTTGGCGGCGCCGCTACTTACGCCGGTTTGGCTGCATCGTACTTTTACGATAAGACAAAAATTGTGGCTGTTGTTGGCGATGATTTTCCGCAGGAGGAGATCGCCGATTTTAACAAGCACAATATCGATACCGAGGGCTTACAGGTGAAAAAAGGCGAGAAATCGTTTTTTTGGAGCGGCAAGTACCATAACGATATGAATAGCCGCGATACGCTGGTAACCGAACTGAACGTACTGGCCGATTTCGACCCGATCATCCCCGATAGCTACCAGGATTGCGAATACCTGATGCTGGGCAACCTGACCCCGCAGATACAGCAAACCGTTATCAAACGCCTTAAAAATCGCCCTAAGCTAATTGTAATGGACACCATGAACTTTTGGATGGACATTGCCATGGACGACTTATTGGAAACCATTAAACTGGTTGACGTACTAACCATTAACGATGCCGAAGCACGCCAGCTATCAGGAGAGTATTCGTTGGTTAAGGCTGCGCGTAAAATATTGACGATGGGCCCTAAATACCTCATCATTAAAAAAGGCGAGCACGGCGCGCTGCTGTTCAGCGAAGACCTGATCTTCTCGGCACCGGCCCTTCCACTGGCCGATGTGTTCGACCCGACCGGCGCAGGCGATACCTTCGCTGGGGGCTTTATTGGTTACCTGGCAAAGGTGGGCACCATCAACTTTAATAACATGAAGAATGCCATTATTTATGGCTCGGCGCTGGCCTCGTTCTGCGTGGAGAAGTTTGGCACCGAAAAACTGAAGAACCTGAGCAAAGAAGAAGTTGCCGGCCGTATACAGCAGTTTGTCAGTTTATCGCAATTTGCTATTGTAGAGTAAAACCGCTACGCGGGTTCATGGTTAATAGTTCATGGATCATAGCCGGAGCGTGCGTTATTCTTAATGCAGATAACTATGATCTATGAACCATCAACCATGAACTACCAATGAAATACAGAGAATTAGGAAACACCGGTGAAAAATTATCGGCCATTGGCTTAGGCTGCATGGGCATGTCGCACGGCTATGGCGTGCCGGATGATGCCGAATCGATAGAGGTTCTGAACCTGGCTATTGAACTGGGTATTAACTTTTGGGATACGGCCGATATTTATGGCCCGTATATTAACGAAGAGTTGATAGCCAGGGTATTGGCGCCAAACCGCGATAAGATCTTTATCGCCACCAAATTTGGCTTTGTGCCCGAAACGGCAACCACGCCACGTGGGTTTGATGCTTCGCCGGCTTACATGCGCAAAGCGGTAGAGGGCAGCCTGAAGCGCCTGAACGTAGACGTGATAGACCTGTATTACGCCCATCGTATCGATCCGAACGTGCCCGTTGAAGAAATGGTAGGCGCCATGGCCCAATTGGTTAAAGAAGGCAAGGTACGCTACCTTGGTTTATCCGAAGCATCGGCAGCGACCCTTCACAAGGCGGTTAAAGTACACCCAATTGCCGCTTTGCAAAGCGAATATTCATTGCTAACGCGCGACCCGGAAGCAGAGATCATCCCCACCTGTAAGGAGCTGGGTATTGGCTTTGTGCCATTTAGTCCGCTGTCGCGTGGTTTATTTAGCGCCACTTTGCCTGATGATCCGAACACTTTAAAGTCGAACGACTTCAGGCATACCATCCCCCGCTTCAGCGGCGATTATTATGAAAACAATACCAAATTGGCAGCAGCTTTTGCCGCCCTGGCGCACGATAAGGGTTGCACACCGGCACAGTTAGCGCTGGCCTGGGTATTGGCACAGGGCGATGGGATTATCCCTATCCCCGGCACCAAAAAGCGCAAATACCTGATGGAAAATGCGCAATCGGTAAATGTGGTATTAACGGAAACCGATTTGAACGACCTGGATAACCTGCTGAAAAAATATCCTAATACCGGCCCCCGTTATACCGCGGCAGGTATGAATATGGTGAACCGATAAAGTTTAGCGAAAATCACCCCAAAAGGGTGATTTTCGCATATTTCGGCTTCGTATCTTTAAGTCATCGTAACAAGCTTGGCTGCATCTATTCTAAAAAGATATGAAGACCTTTTTCTACATCGTAGCTATCTGCCTGCTGCCTTTCGCTGGCATGGCACAGCAAGCCACATTTAGCCAGTTTGCCGATAAATTTGCCGATGGTTACCAGGCACTCCGCCTGCCGCAACTGGAGCTGAGTTATGTGGAAGGTTTCAAAAAGATACAACCGGCAGCCAATATTCAAAAGCAGATCACCTTTTTCGAGGGTATCAAAACCGGCCTAAAAGCGTACAATGTAAACCAATTATCCCCGGGCCAAAAACTGGATTACCAGCTTATCGCCTTTGAAACCGGGATGAACCTGGAGCGATTGTCTTTAGAAAAACAATGGGCAGCCAATAAACCTGCCGAAATATCAGACAAGGGTATCCTAAGCGTCCCCAACGGTAAAGCCTGGTACACTTACTTATTACGCCGATGGCTAAGCGCCGATATTACGCCCGACCAGATCTATCAGTTTGGCCTGGCCGAAGTGAAACGGGTACAGCAGCATATCCAAGCCATCCAAAAGCAAAGCGGAATGGGCGAGGATGCTTTTTACAAATACCTGAACAGCCCGGGCTTTTTTATTACCGATGCCAAAGCCGTGCAGGACTCGTTTGAGCGGGTGGAGCGCATCATCAACGGTAATATGGATAAGGTGTTTACGCCTCACCAGATCCCCGCCCTAAAAATTGAGCGCGGCTCGGCAGAGGCGCTGGCCCAAACGCCGGGCTATTATAACAGCAATACCTTTTATTATAACCTGTTCGATAAACCGTATAACCGCCGGCAGTTCGACTGGCTGTTTATTCACGAAGCCGTGCCCGGGCATCATTACCAAACCCGGATAGATGCCGCGGTAAAGAAATCGAAGATACAGGCCCTGTTCGATTATATCGGCTTTGCTGAGGGCTGGGGTGCCTACGCTGAAGAATTGGGCAAAGATCTTGGCGTGTATCAAACTCCTTATGCCGAACTGGGTAAATGGGAGTGGGATATCGTGCGTTCGGTGCGGGTGCCTATGGATATCGGCCTCAACTACTACGGCTGGACCGACGAGCAGGCCCTTGCCTTCTGGAAGAAGAATATCAAAAACCAGGATGATATTGCCATGCGCGAGATAGCCAGAGTAAAGCGCTGGCCCGCGCAATGCATCACCTACAAATATGGCGCGGTGCAAATTATGCAATGGAAGCAGGAGTTACAGCAAAAGCAAGGCGGTAAGTTTAATATCCGCGACTTTCACAACCGCGTACTGAACCAGGGATCGCTACCCCTGTTTTTGGTGCGCGAAAATGTATTGCGCGATTAAGGCTTCATTACGTACCCTAATGATTTCAGAAACTTATCCGCCTCCTGCATCGTGAGGTTAAAGTATTTGTTATCGGTACCGGCTTTGTAGTTAAAAAAGCCGTGATTTTGGTCTTCATAAAAAAACAAGTCGCAGCGGCTGCCGTTGGCTTCCATTACCTGTTTATACATTTCGGCGGTACCAACGGGTACGTATTTATCCTTTGTACCGAAGAAAGCGATGGTGGGGGCAGCTCCTTTTTTAATGTTATGGAAGGGCGAGATCTCCAGGTAGCGGTTGCCAATGCGCTCGTAGCCGTAATTATCGGGGCCGTTGTTAAACACCGGGTTAAATAGCACCAGCGCATCGGGGCGGGCGCTTACGGTTTTATCTTCGTTCGGTTCCTCCAGTTCGGTCAGATCGGCCGCGGCGGCGATATGCCCCCCTGTCGAGCCACCTCCGGCTGCTAAATGCATAGGGTCGATGCCTAATTCGGCAGCTCTACTGCGCACAAACCTGATGGCCGATTTGGCATCGCGTACAGCATCAAATGGTGTAGTCTTTTGTCGGCTGGCCACCCGATAATCGGCGGTGATGGCGATCATGCCATCGGTTTCGGTAAAGTGTTTGGCCTGTGGTTCCATCTGCTTCACGGTTCCGTTTATCCATCCGCCGCCGAAGAACAGCACAATAGCTGGCCTTACTTCTCCCTTTTTATAGTTTGGCGGATAGTAGATATTGAGGGTGAGTTTAGTGGTATCGATGGTTTTGTACACCATTTGCACCGGGGATTGGGCGTGAGTGAGTGCAGGGATGGTTAAGGTGATGAGTAACGCTAATATTTTGCAAGACAGTTTTTTCATAGCTATGGGTAAAGCTTATTACTCAAAGCTATGAAATAGCAGAGGGTTTAAGTAGGGTTAATACTATTTGTGTGGGGATATCTGCTAATAATTCCCTCCCAAGGGAGGGAACTTTAAAAGAGACAGGGTTTATACCGCAAACAACTGCCCTATATCCCTAAACGCCTTAAATTCCAGCGCGTTGCCCGATGGATCGAAGAAGAACATGGTGGCCTGTTCGCCCGGCTTGCCTTTAAAGCGAATGCCGGGTTCTATCACAAATTTAATATCAAGCGACCGTAGTTTGGCTTCCAGCTCGTGCCATACTTCCCAGGTTAACACCACGCCGTAATGGGGGATGGGCACATCATGGCCGTCAACCGGGTTGTGGTGGTGCACGGGTTCGTTTTCGGGCCTGGGTTTGTAGTGGATCACCAGTTGATGGCCGTACAGGTTAAAGTCGGTCCAGTGCGTATCGCTGCGGCCCTCGCTGCAACCCAGCACCTCGCGGTAAAAACGGCGCGAGGCTTCCAGGTCGTAAGCAGGTATGGCTATGTGGAATGGGGTGAGGGTGCTCATGAGGGTAATTCTTGTTTGTAATTTTGTTGGATGTCTTGGAAGCGCTCAGCGATTTTTTTGCATTTGAGATAATTGATTATACCAAAAAAAGAGGATGGGGAATTACCTCTTCCGAAAGTAGACTTATGAAAATAGACAGTTTTATCATCTAATAAAACAACGATATCCCGGCCATTTTTAAATCCTTCGTTTAATTTAATGTCTCTTATTATATTTTCAACGCTGGCATCAAAAGTCAAATCATCATAAAACTCACGTAGTGTTTTCATCCCATCCTCCTTATTCCACAATAAACCAACGCCATCTACTTTAACTAATTTGTTTTGATAATATAAATTAGTTAATAATAATAAACTGAAAATAGCTGAGAAGGCAACAAAAGGATATCCTACTACTGAAAATGATTCAATAGCAGCATCGATAATTATAGCGGTAAAAATCACAGCAAAGCCCCACTCAAAATAGTTAGTCCAATCATGTTTAAGATAAACTACCCTTTCCTTACTTATGCTTTTTACATAATTGATAGCTTGTGGTACAAAATCTTCGCTTTGCTTGGCCATTGACTTTAAATCTGTTTATCCAACAATATTATAGAAGTGCGCTTGCCGTCTTCTCCCCTTTGATACTTGGAAACAGATCTAAAGCAACTGGGTCGCATACAGGTTGATTTCGAGGTTACTTTTTAGGCGTTCTCAACTCCTTTAGCAGCTTTATCTTCAAAATAATGAACAGGCCGGCAACAAACACGCCACCTATCACAAACTCGTACCGTTGCAACGGGAATGCCCAGTAAACAATAGCCGCGCACACAAATATGCCGATGGTGTACAGCACATTTAAAAACAATTTAAGTGCCATGGCTTAATAAACTTGTAATGACGGGTCAATTTCCTGCGCCCAGGCGGTAATGCCACCCTGCAGGTTATATAAATTGACAAAGCCCTGCGATTCTAACTGCATAATGGCCACTGCGCTGCGCTTGCCGCTGCGGCACATTACCACTACGGGTTTGTCTGTAGCTATCTTTTCGGTCTCGATCAATATGCCGCCCAGCGGGATCAGCGTGCCGCCCAGGTTCGACATTTCGTACTCAAAATCTTCGCGCACATCCACCAGCTGGAAGTCTTCGCCGCTATCTAATTTCTGTTTCAGGTCCTGTACCGATATTTCTTTCATAGTTCTGTATATCAAAATATAATCAAAGGTATAGTTTTGTTATATTGGTTGTACAAATTGAATAGGAAATTGCAGCAAGGTGATGGAACTGACAAGGTACTGGTTTGAGTTTGAATACAAAACCTACAGCGAATTGCCGATAGGACTGGCGATGGGATGTGGCCTAACTGCATACAATTTTGACGATGCTATCCACCTGTTACAACAAAAGGTATTTTCAGGCAAACTTGTTGCACCAATTAAAAAAGCTAATAGAAAATGTGGATGTTTCAACTTTAGAAGCAGGGCATGTTTTACTTAATATAGGGGCTCCGCCAGCAGCAAGGGGTATTTGGTATCCAATAGGCTACAGCGATTATTTCAACTGGCCGGTTCCGGATATTTAGGGCGTTGCCTGCGGCCGGGCTATCCGTTCCAAGTCCTCGCCGTGGCCAACCCGCTTCCCTTTAGCGGCTGTGGGCTTTCCACTGCAATCCCTAACGCGGAAATGCAAAAGGCTTGTGATGACACAGGCCTCGGGGGAAAAAATTATTATTACTGATTAAAGTATCAGCGAAATCAAAAAATCACCTTAAAATCAGCGGTCAGGTCTTCAACGTCTTCTGCTTATTTTGCAGCATAATCAACGCCTTGCCGGCGCGTACCTTGCGGGTATCCTCCTGCTTGGCCGAGCCTACCCAATCGCAATAGCCCTGTCGGTACGATTTGGACAGGCTTTCGAAAAACGTGTTCGCTTCGGCATCCTGGTCTAACAGGACCTGTAGTTCTGCAGGGGTACCTTCAATATGTTCTCCTTTTTTAAGCATGGGGTATTATTTTTTTGTGCGTGTAAATATGCTCATAATAGCCGAGATAACAGCGCCGCAAACCGTTTGACCGATGAGCGCCTGCACTACCTGTCCGCCGGTGCTGAATTGCTGTTGCAGGGCCGTTACGGCATTATCAGTTAAGGCCCCTTGTGCTTCCAGCGCCTTTTTGCCTTCGGCCACCATGTAGGCGGCATAGCCGGGGTTGATGAGTGTGCAATAAACCGCACCGCAAATTGCGGTGATGACGCCGGTTACTATACCCGTAAACAAACCCGACAAGAAAGCCTGTTTATAGGTTAATGTTCCGTTATTGCCGCGTTTTACAGCCTGCATGGCCGAGTATATGCCTGCGCCCAATATCACCAAAACAACCAGGCCGATAATACCGCGAATGCTGGCCGGGTTATAGCCCCAGCCTTTGCTATGGTTAAGGCCATCAACAATGCTGAATGCCGTGATAGAAAATACGCCGATAACGATACCCGTCACCAGCGCTTGTTTAATAGGGTACTTATTGTTCATGGGGGTAAAGTTTGGGTTTTAACAGCTAAAAAATTATGCTACCGGGGGTGGATAAAGGGTTGATTTTGCTGATGCGCCCTGGTTTTGATAAAGTGCCAGCGCTTGTTTACGGCTACTTACCTGCAATTTGGCGTAAATATGGTTGATGTGCGTTTTAATGGTGCTGATCTCTACAAAGTTCGCGGCGGCTATTTCCTTATTGGTTTTGCCATCGGCCATCAGCAAAAATATCTGCATCTCCTTATTGGTAAGCTGGCCGAAAGGGTCGGTATCCGGTTGATTGGTTATCGTGGGGGCCTGTCTGCGGGCAATGACAACGCCCGTTACCAAAGCAGCCAAAGCGATGATGGCGATATAATAGTCGAGCCTGATAAATTTATAGAACAGCAGCACATTCGATGCTTCATACAGCAAAACAGCCAAAGCGGTCAACAAACCAATTTTCAGCGAAGTTTTAAGGATAGCGCTATTCATCCAACTAATTTATAATATTTATTAAAAATATGCTGATTATAGAGTCAGCCGCGCAATGGTAACCGGCAGTTGCTGCGCCAGTTTACCCGGCATCACCACCGTCATTCGGCTGGGCAATGCCAATTCATCCCCGGCTTTGCCGTGGATATAGGCACCGATGATGCAGGCCTGTTCAGGCGGGTGTTGTTGTGCCAGCAGCGAAGCGAGGATGCCCGTCAACACATCGCCCATGCCGCCGGTGGCCATGGCGGGGTTACCGGTGGGGTTAAAGTAAACCCTGCCACCAGGCGTAGCGATGATGGTATAGTTGTTTTTAAGCAGGATATTGATGTTGTATTCCGCCGCCCTGACAATGGCGGTTTGGATGCGGCTCCACCAACTGATGTGCCCGCCAAACAGGCGGTCAAACTCCTTCATGTGTGGGGTGAGGATGCTGCCGGCCGGTATCTTTTTCCAAAGCTTAGGGTTTGCGGATAACAGGTTTAGGGCATCCGCATCTATCACCATAGGCTTTTGATAGTTCTTTAAGGTATTGCCCAGCAATTGCAGGGCTTGTTTATCCTTGCCTAAACCCGGGCCAATACCAATAGCGCTAAATTTATCCCAGGCCATCTCCGGCGTTTTCTTCCCATCGCGCATAATGGCCATCACTTCGGGCTGCGAAGTATTAAGGGCCACCAAACCACTCTGAGGTATGCATGCGGTTGTTAAGCCGGCCCCGGCATGCGCGCATCCGGATGCGCTGAGCAAAGCAGCCCCCATTGTTTCGGGCTGACCGGCAATGATCAGCGCATGGCCGAAGGTACCTTTATTGCTAAATCGCGGCCGTGGGCGCAATAGCTGGCGGATATCCTTTTCTTCGATAAACTGGTATGGCGAGTTTAACGATTGGATAAACTCGCCGCTCAGGCCGATATTTACCGCTTCCCAGCAATTAATATGCGGGCCCGATTCGGGTAGCAGGAAGCTGAGTTTGGGTTGCTGAAAGGTGATCACCAGGCCGGCTTTCAGCACCAGTGCATCAGCGGGCATGTCGCCGTCGGTAAACAGGCCGGTGGGGACATCTACCGCTACTACGGTTTTGTTTAAATCGTTCAGATGATTTACTAATCGGGCGTAATCACCGGCAAGTGGTTTATTCAACCCGCTACCCAGCAGCGCGTCAATAATGATTTGACCTTTATCATCGGGTAGCTTATCGCCCGGGTTTATCCCGGTATATGGTATCCCCGCCGTAATTAACCGCTCAAAATTTCCATCAAAATCGGCCGTGGACTTTTTACCGAACCGGGCCACTACCACACAGATCTTTTTGTAATGATGTTCATTAAGCATCCGCGCGATGGCCAACCCATCGCCGCCATTGTTACCGGTGCCGCAGTAAACGGTAATTGCCTGTTTTTTATCGGGGAAGTGATTAATGAACCAGCCCACAAAAGCCTTAGCCGCCCGCTCCATCAAATCGATAGATGAAATTGGTTCGTGCTTAATGGTATAGGCATCGGCCTTGCGGATATCTTTGGCAGTTAACAGTGGCAGCATACAAAGTTAAAGATACAATGAGCGGCTTTTGTTTAAAAGAATGCGGTAAATAAAATGCAGGCCCCATTGTAGCGACGGGTTTAAGCCCCACCTAAATCCTCCCCAAAGGGGAGGACTTTAAGAATTTTACGCTTGTGCAGCCTAAGTCTCCCCTACCGGGGGAGATTTAGAGGGGGTTTTATTCGGCTGATCATCCTTAACTTAATGACATTGCCCAAAGGGAAGCGTGCAGGGAGGGGTTTCCTGCCCAAACAAAGCCCCTCCTTGATTACTAAGTTGACGATCTTTATGCTTCGGCGTTAAGCACCTCTACCATTTTTTGCAACTTGGCTACATTGATGGGCTTCACAATAAAATCCGAGATCTGTTCGTAAGAGCGGGCCTTGGCAAAATCGGCCTCATCTATAGATGAGCTAACAATATATATGGTCACCTTTTTGGCTATCAGCGGATGGATCTTTACAAACTCATCCATAAACTGCCAGCCATCAAGCACGGGCATGTTGATATCCAGTAAGATCAGATCGGGCAGGCTATCGGTTTGATGTACGTATTCGTTAAAAAAATCTATCGCCAGTTTCCCGTTAGGGAAAAACAAGGTCTTGTCGGCAATTTGAGAATTGGCAATGATGCGCTTCACGGTAAAGGTGTAGATATCATCATCGTCTATCACACAGGCGATGTCAAATTTTTTCATGGTAAACAAAGTTAATTTTTGGTGTAGCTTTTACACCAATTATTATAAATGTAACAGTTAAAATACAATTTTAAAGGTAGTGCCCTTGCCCGGTTCGCTTTCTACCACAATGCCCCCCCCTTGCGATTCGACCTGGGTTTTTACCAGGAACAGCCCCACACCGTGGGCCTCCTTATGCTCGTGAAAGGTTTTGTACAGGCCAAACAGGCGGTCGCCATGTAGTTTCAGGTTAATGCCCTGTCCGTTGTCGCGGCATTCTAAAACCGTACGGCCGCTCTCGTTGGTATAGGTTTTTAATAATACCTCGGGGGCTACATCCGGCTTCCTGTATTTTATGGCGTTTGATAACAGGTTCATCACAATACTTTCCAGGTATAGTTTCGGGTACTCGATGGTCTTCACGCTAAAGTTAAACTTCACCTTCGCGGCGTTCATCAAGATCTCCGACTCCAGTATCTCGAACACGTTAGCCGTAATATCGCGGAACGACAGCGTTTCCGACTCCATCTTATCTTCGCGGATCTTAATGGCCACCGACAGGTCGTTCAGTGTTTCGTTTAAGCCGTGCGACACCTTGCTGATCTTGTCGAACAATTCACGGTTGTCCTCGTCCATGGCCTCTACATTTACCAGGCTGTTCAGCAACGAGATATTGCTGGCATGGTTGCGGATATTGTGCGACAGGATATGCGTAAACGTTTTCAGTTGCTGGTGGCTGCGGAACAGCAACTCATGCGATGTATTCAGCGCCAGTTCGTTAATCTTATACCGGTTAATATCCATAAAAAGCCCGCGCAGCTTACTCAGCTTACCGGCTTCATCATAAAAACACTCGCCGCATGAGCGCACCCAGATGTTTTGGCCCTGCGCGGTGGTCATTTGCAGTTCCAGGTCCCAACCGGCGCCGTTTTCATAAGCCTCGGCTAAGGCATCCTTTAATAACCCGGCCGATGCCGGAGTGTAGTACGAGAATGGTTCGGCCGCATCCATATCATAATCATGCGGCACACCATAAATATCGTACACCGTTGGCGACCAGGTTGACTTTTGATTGATCACGTCAAACTCCCAGCCGCCCATACGGCCAATTCGGCCGGCCTCGCTCAGCAAAAATTCATTTTCGGCCAGCTTGGCTTCTACCTGCTTGCGCTCGGCTATCTCGCGCTCCAGTTCCTCAACCGAGCGCAGCGACAGCACCAGCGGCATAATTTTATACGTGGCATACAGCGTAAATACCGAAACAACCGCCGTAGCAAACCTTACCAGCGCGCTAAGGCGGTAGGCCGGCCACCAAAAAATAATGGCATCAATTAGATGGGTCGATCCGCACAGGATAATAAAGGCCACAAACAGCCAGATGATCCTGGGGAAGGGAAGATCTTTACGCTTGGTAACAATGCGGGCCAGCAAAATGGGGATGGCGAAATATGCCGCCCAGATCAGCAGGTCGGACACGATATAGAGCCATCCATGAAAATCGGACCAGGAGCCGCAATGCCAGCGTGGCGGCCAGTTTTTGGTATCGAATAAGCCCGTAAAAAAGTCGGCTATCTGAGTGCCCATATCAGCCTGTTTTACCGGGGCCACGGGGCAATTAGCCCCGCAAACCGTCGCGGTGTGGGCAGTGGCGGCAGGCGGGATATGCGCGGTTACAGTTTCCGTCGGGGCACTCATTAATTATAGATATGGTAAGCTGTGTTTTTTACTTAATTCTAAAATAAGTATCTGCTTAGTGTTGCTTTTTTAAGCGATAGTGTAAGAACCAAATATCGTGATCAGGAAATAAAAAATGGATGTTTTATTAGTTAACAGATGACGTTGCGGTTGCGATATATTTACCAATGGTTAATGTTGCGGGATGTTTGCGGATGGCGATTTAATACAAGGGGCGCAATTGAGTTGATATGCATTATTGCATTGCAGCGATGTTACTCACCCGGTCTGCGCTTCGCCCGACCGGGTGAGTCTACGGCGTTTGTTTTATCAGCAATGTTCAGATTTTTGTATCTTCATATTCCCAATATTAAACCATGAAAAAGCACCCGTTGATATTTTGCGCCCTGCTGCTGGCATTGGCAGGCTTCGCGCAAACCAAAAGTGTTACTAAGGATAGCCTGAACTACCGCGAAAAGTACGAAGTACTGAAGGCTAACCCCAACGTTAAACAGGGGAAGTATAGCCTGTCGGTGCGCTCGTCGGGCAAAATATTAACCACCGGTTTTTATAAAAACAACCTGAAGGATGGCACCTGGCACGAGTATAACCTTAAGGATTACGTAATTGCGGAGGGCCAGTACACCAATGGCCGCAAAACCGGCGAATGGAAGTATTACGGCAAACTGTGGAAGCTGATGAACAAGTTCGATTTCGACAACAACCAGCTTACCTTTCACCAGCCTACACACGATGATAGCGTGCATGTTTACCGCGTACTGAAGGGCCGTGATACCATTGCCACCCTGATGGAGCGCCCGCCCATCTACCTGGGTAGCGATATCCTGTTCCGCTCGCTATTGTACAACCTGCGTTACCCCGCCGAAGCTGTTAAAAAACGCGTAAGCGGCCGTGTAGTCATCGGCTTCACTATCGATGAAAAAGGCCACGTTCATGATTACCGGGTGGTGGGTTCGCTTGGTTACGGCTGCGATGAGGAAGCCCTGCGGGTAGTGAAACTGATTCCTGAAGATTGGGTAGCCGGGCAATATAAGGGTAGTAATGTGGCTGTGGTGATGAATTTGCCGGTGGCGTTTACGCTGGAGTGAGATATGCATCGCGCGTCGCAGACGCTTAACCATTTTAAGCGCTCGTTACAAACGAGCGCAAGACGGTTAAATTGAGGTTGAATGAGTAAAAATATCATCTATATAATACTAACTCTTTTAAAAGCCATAACAATTATCATATGTATGGTATATGCTTCTTTGAATTTTTTTTTATGGAGAAAGACCAGGGATAGCATGTCGCTGAAAAAAGCTATTATTTTTTTCGGGGGCGTTATCTTTTCAATACTTGTAATTACCGGGATAGAGTTTATTATCGCATTTAATTAGCGATAAACTACCGTAAGGCACACTTCCGTATCCGATTAAACATACTCATTTCATATCACCTAACAAAATCCTTACTTTGCGGCACAATTATACCCTTTTACTGTTATACCCTTATGATCGTTATACACAACTACGCCGAGTTTGAAGCGCATTTAGGCCAGGTGCTGGGCACATCGCCATGGCATACCATCACCCAACAGCAAATTCAGCAATTTGCTGAGGCTACCATAGATCATCAATGGATACATACCGACCCCGAACGGGCCGCTACCGAAAGCCCGTTCAAGGCTACGATAGCGCATGGATACCTTACCGTATCGCTGCTGCCCTATTTCTGGAACCAGATTGCCGATGTGCGCAACCTGAAAATGCAGATCAATTACAGTATCGAGAATATCCGCTTTGCGCAGGCGGTGCCGGTTAACAGCAAGGTAAGGCTGATAGCCAAACTGAACGCTATTGTTAATCTACGCGGCATCACCAAAGCCACCATCGGCGTAACTATGGAGATAGATGGCGAGAAAAAACCCGCTTATACGGGCGAGGTGGTTTTTCTGTATCATTTTAATTCTTAGACACGAATGGCTTGAGCGTAAAGCTACTCACCCCGACTATGCTGCGCTGGTCGACCCTCTCTTCGCTGCGCGAAAAGAGGGCAGGAGTAGTATCTGACAAACCCATCCCCTCTTTTTCCAAAGGAAAGAGAGGGTGGTCGAGCGAAGCAACAACCGGGTGAGTAAGATCGCCCGGCGAGCTATTCTCCCCCTATTGCTTCTTAAACTTCTCCGCGAACGAGAATACCGTCTTCATTAACGGCGTAGTACGTGCCGATAAGTTTTGGCGGATGTTTAACTCCTCTTTAGCTATTTGCAGAAACAAACCGTCGATGGCTTTCTGCGTAACATAATCGCTGATATCAGGGTTGATCTTTTTTACAAAGGGCACTTTATTAAAGCTGGTAGCTGCCGCGGTGTAGTATTTGGTAGCACCGGCCTGGTCCAGGTTTACTTGCACAACCGGCTTAAATTTGGCCGATAGTTGCACGGTGGTGGTGCGCTTAAAATATTCTGTAGCGGCATCCTGCTTGCCTAACAGAATGTTGCTTACATCCTGTAGGGTCATTTGTTTGATGGCGTCAATAAAAATAGGCTTAGCCTCTTTAGCGGCGCTTTCGGCAGCACGGTTAAGCGATAGGATCACGTTATCGCAAAGTTGGTTTAAGCCTAATGAGCGTAAGGTTTTTTCGGCCTTCTGCGCTTCGGGCGGGAAAAGGATCTTTACCTCGGCATCTTTAAAAAATCCATCAACGGTCGATAGTTTGTCGCTGCTTTTGCCGGTGCCTTGCTCCAGCGCCTGCTTCAGTGCATTGCCAATATCAAGGTTTGAGGGGATTAGTTTAGATTGGGCGTAGGTATTACTCAATACCGCGAATATCAACGCCAAAAACAATGTGGCTTTTTTCATGCCCTAAAATTAAACAAAAGGGGCTAACAAAATGCCAGCCCCTTTTACAAATATCTTTATGGGTGTATTATCCTATAAAATGCATCAGGGTAAATACCGCAGCAGCCAGCAGGGCCGAAATTGGGATAGTGATGATCCAGGCCCAAACCAGGTTAATGGTAACACCCCAGCGCACAGCCGATACACGCTTGGTTAAGCCTACACCAATAATAGAGCCGGTGATGGTGTGCGTGGTTGAAACCGGGATACCAAAACGCTCGGTAATAAACAGGGTGATGGCGCCCGCGGTTTCGGCGCTAACACCTTCAAGCGGGGTTACTTTGGTAATTTTGGTACCCATGGTCTTTACGATCTTCCAACCGCCCGACATAGTACCTAAAGCGATAGCCGAATAGCACAGCAGCGGGATCCACTCGGGCATTGGCGCGCCGTTTTGGATAATTCCCGATGTAAACATGGCTACGTAGATAATACCCATTACCTTTTGCGCATCGTTACCGCCATGGGCAAAGCTTAGCGCGCCCGATGATATCAGTTGTAAAACTTTAAACCAGCGCTCGGCAACGGACGGCCTCGCATTTTTGCAGATATGCAGGATAATAATGGTAATGATATAGGCGATAAGCAAACCAATAAAAGGCGCCAAAAATATGTAGGCGGCTATGGTAAGTATCGATTTGATATTTACCGCGGTAATAGCGGCCGAGCCCATATACAGGGCGTTAGTCATACCCGCGCCGGCAAAACCGCCGATAAGGGTATGCGATGAGCTTGAGGGGATACCGAACCACCAGGTGATAAGGTTCCAGGTGATGGCGGCAACAAGACCGGCCAGTATTACGTGCATGGTAATAAAATGCTCGTGCACGGTTTTGGCAATGGTGTTGGCTACCTTATGGTCCTTTATTAAAAAGTAGGCCAGAAAGTTAAAGGCCGCAGCCCAAAGCACCGCCTGGAAGGGGGTTAATACCTTGGTTGATACCACGGTGGCAATAGAGTTAGCCGCATCGTGAAAGCCGTTGATGAAATCGAAGACAACTGCAAGTATTACAACAACAACAAGTAGCGTGGTTACCATGTAATTTGTTTATCAGGTATAATTAGGCGTTTTTAACTAAAATTGATTCCATTACATTGGCAGCGTCCTCGCACATATCGGTAGCCGTTTCCAATGCGGCAAGTATTTCCTTGTATTTGATCAGGCGCAGGGCATCCTTCTCGTATAAAAACAAATCGGCAACAGCGCGGTCGAACACGTAATCGGCCTGGTTTTCCACACTGTTAATACGGATACAGCTATCGGCAATGTTACGTACGTTTTTCAGGTCCTTTAATTCGCGCACGGCTTTTTCCAGTTCAACGCCACCCTGCAATATCAGCTCAGATAGTTTTTTTATCGATTCGGTATACTCATCAATATTATACAGCAGCATACGGTTCGCTGAGCCCTGGATATAATCGGCCACGTCATCAATAGCCGTAGCCAGCGAGTGAATATCTTCACGGTCGAACGGAGTGATAAAGTTTTTACCCAGTTCAAGATAGATCTGGTGGGTTAACTCGTCGCCCTTATTCTCAAGGGTGTCTATTTGTTTAAACATGTCCTCGCGGGCAGCATTATCGTTGGTATTTACGGCTTCTACCAGTATAGTAGCCATGGCTACTACGTTGTGCGCGGCTTGTTCAAACAAAGGGAAAAATACTTTTTTATCTTTTGGGACAAAGTATTGGAAGATACTGTTTAATGACATTTTATTGAATTGTGGGACAAAGTTACGGAAGCAATGTTAAATTAATGTTAACTATTTAATACCGGGGATGGCCGGAAATGGTGATTGCTTGGCTTTTTGCAGCGTAAAGCCAAAAGTAGAACCCAAACCCGCAGTACTGCGCACGTTGATAGTTTGCTGGTGAGCCTCGATAATGTGCTTAACAATAGCTAAACCCAAACCAGAGCCGCCAACCTGGCGCGAACGGCTTTGCTCGGTACGGAAAAAACGTTCGAACAGGCGTGGTAAATACTTTTCTTCTATCCCGATGCCATCGTCGGTAATCTCTATCAGTACCTGGTCGTGCAGGTTAAACAGGCTTACCGATGTGCTGCCGCCGGTTTTGCCATACTTAAGCGAATTGTCGACCAGGTTTATAATTACCTGGTGAATTTTATCCCTGTCGGCATTAACCATTACGTTCTCGTCGTACTTCTGTTTATAAATAAACTTAATATCGTGCTGTTTTGCCTTCATTTCCAGTGAATCGAGTACTTCTTTGATCAGGTCGTTTATCTTAAACCTGGTATAGTTGATCGGTATCTCGCCTGATTCCAGCTTGGATATCTCGTCCAGATCCTTGATCAGGTAGCTTAGCCGGTCTACGTTTTTTGCGGCTTTCTCTAAAAACTGGGCTGCCATATCCAGGTCTTCAAACTCGTCATCCTGTATCGCTTCGATATAACCCTGTATCGCAAACAGCGGTGTTTTAAACTCGTGCGAGATATTGGTTAAAAACTCCCTGCGAAACTTTTCCTGTTTGCGCAATTCGTCTATTTCCGATTTTTTTTGGCGGGCCCACTCCTTTACCTCTTGCTCCACATCGTTTATCGGGTCGGCGCTGATGATATGCTGTTCGCCCAGCGCATCGCGCAGATCGCGGCCCAGCTTTAAGTTGTGGATGAGTTTATAGATGAGTTTGATCTTCGAGTAAACGTATTTTTCTATCAGATAATAAAAAACAATAAAGCTGATGGAGAACGATACAAAAAAAGTGATAGTTACATCGTACCACCTATGCTGAAAGTAAAAATTAACCGACGATACCGTAATGGCTACCGAAAAAGCAGTTAAAAAGATGAGCACGCGCAGTTTCATAACGCTAATTTAGTGTTTACGAATAATTAACAACCATCTGAAGGGCCAAACCCATGTTAAATTATAGTTATCAATTTGCGCTGCCTTTAATAAGCTAACAATTTCCTTCCTTTTAAAACTCCGCTTTACCGATAAGGGGCCATCTACCCGCGCCATTTTATTTTTGGTGATGAGCCGTGTAATGGCCGTTACGGCATAATACAGTAGCCAGTGCCGGTGCAGGTCGGTTAGGATAACGCCCCGGCGCGAGCAAGTGTACATTTTGCGGATGAGTAGCACCCATTCCCGGTCGGCAAAGTGATGGCTGAATAAGCCTGATGTCACGATATCGAACTGCCTGGCGTGCAAATCATCACTCAATACGCTGGCCTGTATATAATTAATGCGACAGCCCAGCGAATGCCTTTTAGCATATCGTACGGCGGATTTGGCCGCGTCTACCCCGGTAAGGTATAAAGATAAATGGTGCCTATCCGACCATTTGCGTAAGGCAACCAGCATATCGCCGCCGCCGCAACCCCAGTCGCTGACGTGATTATAGGCTAAATCTGGAAATTTTTGCAAGGTTTTTATGACGGTTTTGTGCGCGCCAAACCAACGGTTCATTTTAGCAAGGCCGGCCAGCACCGGGTCTATCTCGGCTGATGGGAGATCAAGATCGTCCATCACTTCCGCTTTGCCTGAACGTGTTTTTAAATAGACCATGCTTTTATATTAAAGCGAAAATCAGGCAAATGGTTTGCCGTGGGAGGTGCGGATAAGTAAATTAGCTACCGCGGGCATCGTGTTCAGCATATCGATGGTCAGGCCCGTAACACTATCACGTCCGAACAGGCGCTGCATTTGCCGGCCGGCCCATAGGCGGCTGGCAAACTCCTTATTCCAGGCATGGGTGTAGGCCTGCTCCAGTTGCACCCGTTGCGCTGCGGTAAATTTTTCAGACTGATAATATTTAATGATACTTTCCGAAAGTAACTTGCTTGAATGGATGGCCATCGCCATGCCGTTGCCGCAAAGCGGGGCTATCATGCCGGCGGTATCTCCGCTCATCAGGATGTGCTGCTCAACCGGCGCTTTTTTCTCGAACGAGATCTCGTTGATGACTTCCGGTTTATCCAGCAGAAATTCGGCATTACTGAATATTTCATTTAGATAAGGGTTTTTGCGGATCACGTTTTCCTCCAGCGCGGGCAGCGACCCATATTTGCGCAGGTCATCGCTTTTGGCAAGATAGCACATGCAATAGCGGTCGCCGTCAACCTTGCTTACGCCGCAGTAGCCATCTTTGTAATTATTCAGTTGGATCAGGTCATCAGGCAGATCGGCTTTGATGTGGAACTTCACCGCCAGATAGGGGCTGCGTTTGTAAAAAAATGGCCGCTTCAGTTTTTGATCGAGATTGGAACGCTTGCCGTAAGATCCAATCACCAGCCGGGCTATCAGCGTTTGCCCGGGAATCACTACCTCGAAATGATCATCGGTAAAGCGCACATCCGCTACCCGGGTATCCAGCATAAATTTTACGCCGGCCAGTTGGGCTTGCCGGTACAGATGGTTATCTAAAGTATAGCGACTAACACCAAATCCCCCCAGATCTAACCCGCAGCCGAAGCGCTTGCCACCTGCCGAGGTAATTTCTAACCTGTTAATACGCGCTGGGTTCAGACTGTCGATATCGATGCCCAATTTCCTCAAAAAAGGTAATACCTCGTTACTGATATACTCGCCGCAAACGCGATGGAAGGGGTAATGTTTTTTTTCGATTACCGTTACCTGCAAGCCGGCCCGGTTAAGCTGGATGGCATTGCACAAACCGGCCAAACCACCACCAATGATAAGCACATCCGCCGTCATGCCGCGTGCGAGGCCATCACCATGCCCTCGGCCGTTAAACCCGGGCCAAAGGCAAAGCTTAGGATCTGTTGATTACTTTTAACGGTGTTTTGCAAAACCCTGTGCAGTACAAACAACACCGTAGCCGACGACATATTGCCGTACTTTTGCAGCACCTCGTACGAGAATGTATTGCTTTCTTCTGGCAGGTCCAGCGCCTCTTCTATCGATTCCAGGATCTTCCGGCCGCCGGGGTGCATGGCGTAGGCATCAAAATGCACATGGCCGCCGGGGTTGATGCTTTTCTTCAGGCGTTCGAATACGCCACCCAAATTGTTTTTGATCAGCTTAGATACCTTACTGCTTAGCCGCATCTCAAAACCGGTATTGCCTACGTACCAGCCCATATCGTTACGGGCATTGGGCATAAATTCGGCGTAAAAATGTTTCAGCTCAAGACAAGGACCGGGTTTCAGGCGATGTTCTGTTCCTTCTAACAAAACGGCCGCGGCCCCATCGCTGAAGATGGAATTAGCCACCCAGTTATCAAGCGTATTTTCTTTTTGAAAATGGAGGGTGCAAAGCTCAACGCTTACCACCAGTACTTTGGCCTTTGGGTCAGCGCGGCAAATGTAATCGGCCGTTTTTAATCCGTTAATGGCGCCGTAGCAACCCATAAAAGTAATGCAGGTGCGCTGGGTATTGGTTTTTAAACCCAGATGTTCCACCAGGTCGATATCCAGCCCGGGGGCATACATGCCGGTGCAGCTAACCGTAATCAAGTGGGTGATCTGCTGCGTGATATCATCCGGAAAACCTTTTAAGCAATTTCGCGCGGCATCAGCGGCTATCTTAACGGCTTCCTGCTGATAAATAGCCATCCGCTGCTGGGTGGATACAAATGGCTCCAGGTCGGCCGATTTGGGGAAGAAGCTGTGATCTTCCGGGCTATCAGCGCCGTAATCGGGGATGACAGAGTAGCGGTACCCGATCCCCGAGTTATCATAAATGCCTTTTAACCTGCCCCGGTTATTCTCATCCAGGCCCGATGCATCGGCCATAAACTGGTATATTTTACTTTGCTTAAACCGGTGTGCCGGGTTGGCTATACCTATGGCGCTGATGCAGGTGCTCATGTATTAACTGGGTGTTGTTTGTACGTCTATATCTATAGTGGCTTCGTTGGCTAAAACCAGGCCGCTGCTGCCGATGCCAAAATCGGTACGCTGAATTTTAAGGCTGCCCTTAAACTCGGCGGTGTTACCGTTAACCACATAAGTAAAAGGCACATCTATCGATTTTGTTTTATCTTTAATAGTTACGTTGAAAGTGCCCACAAAGTTGTTTCCGCTGCGATGTTTTATCGAGGTTGATTTCATGGTGATCTTAGGGTATTTGGCCGCGTCGAAGTAATCTTCGCTCTTAATATGCTTGTCGCGCATATCGTTGTCGGTATTCAGTGTGCCGGCATCAACAGAAGCCTCGATGCTGCTGGCTTCGGGCCTGTCTTTGCTAAAATTGATATCGGCTACCAAGCCGCTGATATTGCCGCCGGTATTGATGCCCATATTTTTGATCTTAAAGGTAATGGTAGACGCGGTAACCTTATGTTTGGTTTGCGCGGGGGCAAGGTTTGCAAAAGCTGCTGCAATAGCCAATAGGATAAACTTCTTCATGAGGGGTGATATTAATAAAAAATCTAAAACGTTAATATTATTAGTTAAGTATTTTACATTAGTGCGATGAAAATAAAACAACTGATACCTACCCGCTCGGCTATTGCCCACCTGCGTTTTGTGTTTTCGTTGTTTTTATTCCCGGTGTACCTGTTCGCTATCAGTCAGACTCATGATATCCAAATAAGTAAAGCCCTGCTGATTTTTTTTATCTGGCATTTCCTGGCGTTTCCGGCCAGCAACGGCTATAACAGTTACTTCGATCGCGATGAGGAAAGCATCGCCCTGCTGAAGCATCCCCCAAAGGTAGATCACAGCCTGTATTACTTCTCGCTTTTTATGGAGATGGTCGCCTTTATTTTGGGCACTTATGTCGATTGGCTCTTCGCCTTCGCGGTGCTCATCTACGGCATTATGTCTAAGCTATACAGCCACCCATCTACCCGGTTAAAAAAATACCCGTTCATCAGCTTTTTGGTTGTGTTCTTTTTCCAGGGCGGCTTTATTTACTGGAGCACCCATTTTGGCCTTACCGGCGATAACCTTTGGGTTGGCTGGAACCAGCATTTGCTGATAGCCGGCGCCATATGCTCGTGCCTCATCGGCGCATCGTACCCGCTTACGCAAATTTATCAACATAAGGAAGACCGCAGCCGCGGCGACCGCACGCTAAGCATTTTGCTGGGTTATAAAGGTACCTTCCTGTTCTCGGGGGCGCTTTTTGTTACCGGCCTGTGGCTTATCTATCAATACTGGTTACCTACTCACACCCCCCAATATTTCGAGCTGTTTTTAAAATGTACCGCGCCGATAGCGCTGTTTTTTCTCTACTGGTTTATCCGGGTCATCCAATCGCGGCGTAATGCCAGCTTTGCCAATGCCATGCGTATGAATTTTTTGAGCGCCATTTGCATGGTCGTTTATTTCGGATGGCTGGTGTGGTTGAAGTGATCTTTTTTAATCGTCTGTAGAATCTTATCATAAAAAAATCTTCAGGAATTAAGTTTTAAAGCAGGGCGCGTTTTGGTGTAACCGGATGCTTTTTTTATTTATAGTGATGTAAAAACCTTTTCCAGGCAACATGAAGTAATTTTTGCTGTTGTAGCTATCAAAGAACAGGGTGTTTTTGCTGTTTGCGGATGATCTGTTTTGCAAAATTTAATTTTGGAATTTAGGGTTCCCTAAAAAAGCCGCTAAGCAAAGATCGTACATTGGGCTGATATGGCACGGGCGGGCTGACTACAATATAGCAAAAATTAGCTATAAAACCAAGTGGAAGCACACATTTGCAGGTAGCCTGTTTGTAATAATGCTTAACTTAACCACCCATAATCAATATACCTATGGACAGGCGAAACTTTGTAAAACTATCTGCCGCGGCGGCCGCGACCGTATTATTCAGGCGGGTTACTTATGCTAACGGCAATGCTGCCCTTATCGGTCAGCCCAACGATGTTTGGGCGCAGGCGGGCGGCGATTGGGTGCAGCTTAAAGCATCGGGCAATAATAGCTTTGTGTATAAAGATATATCGGTAAGCCTGTCTGGCGGTGGTAATGCTACCGCTGTATCTATCCAATCGGCGGAGACGGCATTGGGCGCCATCAGGCTAAAATGGAAGCATGATACGGCAACATCGGCCAAAACAATGGGCGATCACTTTGAGCGCACCTACGGCGATATGGCCTGGAAAAATCTGGACGGCGTTGCGAAAAACCCGTGGTATGTTTTAATAAACGATGGCAGCCATACTGCCTGCTTTGGCGTGAAAACCGGCTGCAATACCATTTGCTGGTGGACAGCCGGCCCGGATAGCCTGGAGCTGATTTTGGATACCCGTTCAGGCGGTAACGGCGTTCAACTGGGCGGGCGCAAGCTGCACGCGGCCGATATTGTAACGATGGAGGGGACGGCATCGGAAAATGCCTTTGCAACCGCCCGTCGCTTCTGCAAAATGATGTGCGATAAGCCGCGACTGCCCAAACTGCCGGTTTATGGTATTAACGACTGGTATTATGCCTACGGTAATAACAACCCCAAACTCATCCGCGAAACGACAGCGATAATGGCCGAACTGGCTACGGATACCAATAACCGCCCCTTCTCGGTAATTGATGCAGGCTGGGCCGAATACTCGCCACTATTACCCGGCGATGGCGGCTGGAACGAGGATTACAGTAAACCGAACGATAAGTTTAAAGACATGCATGCCATGTCGGTAGAGATAAAAAAGCTGGGCATGCGCCCCGGCCTGTGGATCCGGCCCCTATGCGCCCGGCATGATGAAAAAACCAGTCTGCTGGCGCCGAAGATCCCTGGGCGCGATGATCCTAAAGCCCCGGTGCTTGATCCTACCATCCCCGAAAATATCGAACGGATCAAAAACTACTTCAGCTTTTACAAAGCCTGGGAGATAGAGATGGTAAAGCACGATTATACCACCTACGATATTTTTGGCCGCTGGGGCATCAGCATGAAAAAGGACTTGACCACGCCCAACTGGAGCTTTAACAATAAAACCAAAACCAATGCCGAGATCATCAACCACCTGTATGGATCGATACGCGAGGCGGCGGGCAAGGGTATTTACATTATCGGCTGTAATACCATAAGCCACCTATCGGCAGGGCAGTTTGAACTGAACCGCATTGGCGACGATACCAGCGGAAAGGAATGGAACCGTACCCGCAAAATGGGCGTAAACACCATGGGCTTCCGCATGGTGCAGCACAATAATTTTTACGCTGTTGATGGCGATTGTGTTGGCCTCACCGCCGATATATCATGGGAACGCAACAAGCAATGGATGCAGCTATTGGCCGAAAGCAGCGCGCCGCTGTTCATATCTGCCCAGCCGGATATATTGAACGCGGATAAAAAGGCATTTATAAAGGATTGCTTTACCAGGGCGGCCAAACCACAACCAATTGGAGAGCCGTTAGACTGGATGACCAACCCTGCTCCTGCGAAGTGGAAATTGAATAACCGCGAGGTGGATTTTGATTGGAGTTGAGCCTGATACACCACTACGTCATCGCTTCGTATATCGCAATGACGGGTAAGGAAATATGCGTCTTAAAGCGACGCTGCATTTACAATATCTCCCGGCGCAAACTTCCACCTGCGGTGCGACCATAACCAGTATTGCGGCTGCTGGCGGATCACCTGTTCCAGGTATTGCACGTGGGCGTTGGTGATCTCATGGCCGGTGGTTTGTTTGGGGTTTGCAAACAACGGCACAAAGGTGCACTGGTAGTAGCCGCGTTTGATCACCCTGATATCGCAAAATACCACTACGCTGTTGGTGAGCTTGGCCAGTTTTTCGGCACCTAAAAATACGGCCGTTTGCTGATTAAGGAAATTGGTGAAATACTTCACATCGGGGCGGGCCGGGGTTTGGTCGCCCACCAGAACGGTTACCGTGCGCTCGTTTTTATAAGTAACCAGCTTGCGCATGGTATCCTTCATGCTCACCAGCGTAGCCCCAAACTTCGATCGCATTTTGAGGAAGATATTATTAAAAAGCTTGTTGCTTAGGGGCTTGTACACAATAATACGCCGCTCGTTATAAAGCTGGCTAAACCTCAGCGCGTTCATTTCCCAATTGCCATAGTGCCCCAATATGCCGATAACGCTTTGTCCTTTAGCAAATGCCTCAGTGATCAGTTCGGGATTGGGCACCTTTACCCTTTTGGTAACTTCCTTTTGAGATATGGTGAGCAGCTTAATGGTTTCCACCATCATGCTGGCCAGGTAGCGCGTGTATTGTTTGCGGATGGTATCCCGTTCAGTCTTCGTTTTTTCGGGGAACGAATTTTCGAGGTTATTGTCGATCACCTTGCGCCGGTAGCGCACAACATAATACAATATCACAAAGATCCCATCGGCAATAATATACAGCAGCCAAAAGGGCAATAACGATACCAGGTAGAGCAGACCCAGTGCCAATACGGAAAAAGCTTTCTTCGCCATTTTACAGCACCTTAATAAGTAGATGCCATAAATGTAAAAAGTGGCTAAAAACAGTCCTATACCCGGCTTTTACATTTGACGCAGGCCAAACATTTTACCACCTAAATGGCATAAAAACGACAAAAGCCCTGCAATTTGCAAGGCTTTTGTTTGTGGGCGAATATTGATATCAAAACTCTACGTGCATCCTTACCGAGAATACGTTTACGGGTCCGCGGTCTTTATTATAAGCCGGGTTGGCGATAAACTGGTAGCCGGGGCTTAAAGCGATAGCTTTTGAGGCATGGATCTTATAATACATTTCGGCCACCAGCTCGCTGCTGTAATTCAGCTTGCCATCGCCAATAATGAAACCGTAACCACCGGCGGCCAAATAATCGCGGTGTGGTTTAGAGATACCATTAGCCACAAAAGCCAGGCCCAGTTCGTCGTCGGCGCGCTTCCACGAGGTGCCTTTTAGTACAGCGCCCAGGCTAAACGAGCGGTCTATCTCGGTAAAGAACCAGGTTTGGGTTTTGCCATCGTTATAGCTTAGTTTGGCGAATGCGCCCAAATCGCTGGTTAACTGCTGCTCGGCATTTATACCGAAGCCAAACTTGCGGTGGCCATAGGTAAGCAGGGTATCTACTTCGGGGTTTACCGGGTTACGTTTCAGCGCATCGGCATAGCTGCCCATTTTACCGTTGTTATTAAAACCCAATATGCGGAACGCGCCAGGCAGGCCGTTTACGCTGTAGCGTTTCTCAAACTCTAAGGTTTGCGAGTTGGCTTTGCCAATTTTTGCGTCCCAGGTAGCGCCATTGGCTTCGGTGGTTACCATGGTAAAGGCGAAGCGCAAGGACCACGATGGCTGGGCAAATTCGGTATACAAGCCCATCACGTAGCCGCGTGTATTGGCCGGGTAATCCCAGGCGCCGTTGCTCATCAGCGACCAGTTCATGAATTGTGTACGCGGATCGTGACTGTAACCGTTGGCATCAAAATAATCGGCCATGCCAAACTTGCCGATGGTAAAGCTGAAGTGGCGCTTGCTTAAAGTGCCGGCCAATTGGTTGGCCTCATCGTCAACAACATCCTTATCCTTGCCCCATTCAAAGTTTTGAGTGTAGAATAAACGGGCGATGTAAATTTTTGGCGCGTCGCCACCTACACGAAAAGTTTCTCCATTAGGGAAGCCGGCTACGCCAAGCGTTTTGCTTAAACCAGCCCCGCCCGACATTTCGGGGTTGAAGTAAACCTGCGCGCCTTTCCACAAGCGCGCACCGCCATAAAAAGATGTGGTTAGGGATGTTTGAGTTTCGCCTACAGTTTGTAAGCTGTTATCGCCGCTGTACTTAGCGCTGAACGATGGCTTGTTTTGGGTGATGATGGTTTGCTGAAAGTGCAGGTTAAAACGCTGCTGCTTCACGGTATCCTGCGCCTGTGCAACGCCGCAAGTGCCTATTAAAGCTGTGGTGATTAGTAATAGTTTATTCATAATTATTAGGATGTTTTAAGATTTAACCACAGAGAACAAAGAGAGTTTGCACGGAGGACACAGCGTTTAAAGCTGTCTCTCTTTAGTAGTTTAGCACTACTCTGTGCTCTCTGTGTTTCTTCCTCTGCGTTCTCTGTGGTTAATTATTTAAGCAAACCTAATAATATTTTTAGACTTATCTAAATTTATTTTACTTCGATATAAAACTGCTGTAGATATTGCTCCATAAACTGATGCCGCTGTTGGGCCATTTGCTTGCCGGTGGCAGTGTTCATCTTATCCTTAAGCAGCAAAAGTTTCTCATAAAAATGGTTGATGGAGGGCGCGGCGGTATTTTTATATTCCTCCTTGCTCATGTTCAGGTTTGGCTCTATCTCGGGGTTATAGATCTCGCGGCCTTTAAATCCGCCGTAGGTAAATGCACGCGCGATGCCAATAGCACCAATGGCATCCAGCCGGTCGGCATCCTGAACAATGCCCATTTCGGTTGAGTAAAAAACCAGGCCGTCAAACCCGGCCTTGAACGACATATGGCGGATGATCATTTCTACATGTTCAACCACATGGGCATCAACATTAATACTTTGAAGATAAGCGGTAGCGGTGCGCGGGCCGATCTCTTCATCGCCGCCATGAAATTTGCTGTCGGCAATATCGTGCAGCAGGGCGGCCAGTTCAACAATAAGCCGGTCGGCTTGTTCGGTTTGCAGGATGCGTTTGGCGTTTGTCCATACACGATGAATGTGCCACCAGTCGTGGCCGCCTTCGGCGTTTTGCAGGGTTTGCTTTACGTATTGCGCTGTTTGCTGGATAATATCTTCGGGCTGCATCATGGCGCAAAGTAATTAAAAGTATAGCGGGATAACAATTTAAACCCTGTAGCTATTTTTTAACAAAATGCAATTGCTATAACAGGATAAAGCGGATGTGCTTAACCTATGCGGGGCGGTTTTGGGGAGAATAGTTAATAAACCGCAAGTAACTTGGGCTGTACTAACCGGCGTTAGCTAAAACCGGTTTTTCTTTATCGAAATCGATCAGGCTTATAGGGCTTACTTCCAGTATTTGCGCTATTTGGAAGAGTCGCTCTACGGTGATCTTGGTATAACCCAATTCAATTTTGCTATAGGCGTTTTGCGAAATAGCCAATTTGACCGCTAAATAATCCTGGGTAAAATCTTTCGATTCCCTGATCTTACGGATATTGGTGGCAACCGCCCTGATCTTGTTTTCCAGCATGTCTTTCATAAGCAAAGCATTATAACCGCTACCTACGAAATAAAAAAGCGCCTGGTTTTCCGCTAATTAAAAAATAATTGTTTTTTGGAAAAAATATTAACGGCAGTCTCGTTTTTGGAAATTAAATGCCAGAATATAGCATGTTCAACTAAAATAAATTAATCAAACCGGGCTATTTAAGGTGCTTGAATAAATGCTTAGTTGCCTTTTGTCCGCACAGGAGCGGGGGCTTCATAGGCGTATTTTATTTGTATAGTTGGTAACAGCGAAACCAGGTTGAGCGGAATTTGGTCTGTAGCGATAATGGGGCTGCGGCTATTATAAAACTGCAGCATCGCCTTCGACGCTTTTGTCGTTGGCGCATCGATACTGATAGAAAAAGGGATCAAAAAATCGTAGGTTTTTTGCTTATCGGGGATGATCCATTTGCCGTTGGTACCTTTCAATGCTTTAATTATCGGCTCGGCCAGGCTGGCATCATCGGCATAATAAACCACCATTTTTATAATGCTGCCTTTTTCATCTGCGGTGAATTTCATCACTACCGTTCCGCTGGCCGCACGGTATTTAATAGCCGCCGTGGGGATAACATTGGCGGTAAAATAATCGGTCATTACCTTATTACCCCCCTGGAATGGGAAATCCATTTCGGCCTGGGCCATCGCGTAGCTGAACGACAAGGTAGCCATCAGCATTAAGATCAGTTTTTTCATTTTTTACTCTTCTTGCTTTGGTTCGCGCTTGCTGCCGTCGTACAATTCGTACTCAAACAGGCGGCAATCCAGCTTGCCATTGTAAAACTCAATTTTGCGCGACGCGCGCAGGCCTATCTTTTTAGCCAGATCGGCATTACCGGTAAAAATATAGCCCCGGTAGCCTTTACATTTCTGTTTCAGATAGTCGCCAACGCGTTTGTAAGTCATCTCCAGCTTGGTATGCGTGCCTAAGCGTTCGCCATATTCGGGGTTAAACATTACAATGCCCGGTTGTTCGGGCACTTCCGTCTCTGCAAAATCACAAACAGCAAAATCAATTAAATGTTCTACACCGGCGGTTTTTGCATTTTTTTGGGCGATGTCAACCGCGTCGGCCGAGAGGTCGGTAGCGATGATGCGGAAGCCGGTTTCCTTTTTCGCCTTATCCTTTAGCTTACGGCGTTCCACAAAAAACACGTTCTCATCATACCCCATAATATGCATAAAGCCATAGTTCATGCGGAACAGCCCCGGGCGTTTATCGGTAGCCAGTAAGGCCGCCTCGATAGCCAGCGTACCCGAACCACACATGGGGTTGATGAAGCTGCTTTGCCTGTCCCAGTTAGTAGCAATAATGGTCGATGCGGCCAGCGCTTCCAGCATGGGGGCCTTGCCCGGGATCTTGCGGTAGCTATGCTTGGCCAGGGTTTCGCCGCTGGTATCTAAAAATATATCTGCCTTATCATCCTGCCAGTACAGGTGCACAACGGTTTTATTCAGTTCGGGCCCCGAGTTTGGGCGCAGGCCTTTTTTATCCTTTATACGGTCAACAATGGCATCCTTAACCTTTACGTTGGCAAACAGCGGGGTAAGGATATGTTCGTTATTTACGTTTGATGTTACCGAGAAATAGCCGGTAAAGTCTATCAGTTCTTCCCAGGGGATCTCCACCAACTGGTCGTACAATTCCTTGGGATTTGCCGCGTGGAAGCTTTTCAGCAGGTACAAAACCTGGCTGCCTGTTCTTAAATTCAGGTTGAGCGGAATGGTATCGTTTATAGTGCCCTTCAGCTCAACGCCGGTTTGGAAAACGCGGGTTGGCGTGAAGCCTAATTCTTCAACCTCCTGCTGCAGGTAAGGCGACAGCCTTTTGTTGCAGGTAATTACTATTTTACTTTCGTTGTGGAAAACTTGCATATCAATCTGCAAAAATACACATAATATATGAGGTGTTTTTTACATCGTATCTATTAACTTTACATTTTAATTAAAACCACAATGGAGATAAAAGGCAAAGTATACGAAGTGTCGGCTACCCAACAAGTTACCGATTCATTAAAAAAGAGAGAACTTATTATTGAATATATCGAGAACCCGCAATATCCTGAATACCTGAAATTTGAAGCCATACAAGACCGCACCGCTTTAATCGACGCTGTTAAGGTTGGCGACGATGTAGAAGTATTCTTTAACCTGAAGGGCCGCAAATGGACCGATAAAACAGGTAAAGTGGTTTATTTTAACACCCTGCAATTGTGGAAACTGAACGTATTGAGCGGTGCCGGCGCAGCAAGCACACCTGAGTACGCCCCGCCGGTTGATATCAGCTCGGCGCCGGATGATGACGATCTGCCGTTTTAATTGACACCCCTCCCAACCCTCCCCGGGGGGGAGGGCTTTAGGAAATTCACATAAAAAAGAGCACACGTGTTTTGCAGGTGTGCTCTTTTTTATGTGAATCGGCTCCGCTATCGTCTTACTCACCCGCCCGTTGCTTCGCCCGGGCACCCTTTCTGCGCTACGCACAAAGAGGGAAGATGAAATGTCGAATGTCCTTGTTCCCTCTTTTGCCAAAGGCAAGAGAGGGTGGTCCAGCATAGCGCAGACCGGGTGAGTCCCCGGCGCTGCGAAGGTCAACTAACAATTACTCCTTCACCACCTTCCTAACAGCAGACTTACCACCTTGCTTTACCACCAGGTAGTAAACACCATTCATTGGCAGGGGAAAGCTTTTGTTGAATTTGTTACCGGTGCTTTTTTCGTTCCACAGGGTTTTGCCATCGCTGTCGGTAAAGCTTACATCGGCCTGGGTATTATAAGGCAGCGTAAATATCAAAAAGGTTTTACCAGCCGAAAACTCGGGGACGAGTGCGATATCTGTAACAAGCAAGTCGGCAACCTCGGTACCGGTCAGTTTCTTCACCATTTCGGGCATGGCGGAGGATATGCGGAAGTTACTGCGGGTAGGTATGCCGTTTTTGTCGATGCTGTTAAAATTAAGGCTCACTACACCTCTTTCGCCCGGGCGCACAACCGGCATGCGGTAGTCTTTCGTATCAACATGTACGTTGGGCATGCGGTAACGGCTCATATCCGGGCGGGCATTAGGCATACGGTCTGAGCTGTAAACACCGTAATCCTTATTAGCGCTATCCCTGAAAAAATAGGTCATCTTGTGATTACTGTCGATCTTTATGGTTGCAGGATTTAGCCGGACGCCGTTTACCCGGTAACGTGCAGACGGAGAATTTACACGGATACTGTCGCCATGCAAAACCCCGCGGAGGCTGTATACAAAATCGGTGCGGTTCATGCGTTGGGCGCCTAAAGTAGCTAATGCTTCTTTAGCCTCCTTCTTTTCATCTGGCTTCAGGTCGTTTATCCTTTTTCCGTTTATCAGCGTATCTTTATTAACCACCGTGATATTTACCGATTTATTATTACTCTGCGCAAATACCATTGCCGGCAGCACAATGAGTAATAACAAGCCGGCATAAAACATGGCTTCGAAGCCGGGCTTTGCTAAAAATTTCTTCATTGGGATATTATTTAGTTAAGCAAAGCTAATAAACATTTAACCGCCAAGATATTAAAATGCCGCGCCGCAATTGTTAAAAATTGTTAAAGGATATTCACATCGCTTCAATTACAGCTAATTTTGTTGTTACAATAAAATGAAAAAGAAAAGCATCGGTTTAATAATTGGTTTAATGGGTTTCGCCCTGCTGGGCGTTATGGCCATGCAATTGTACTTCCTGGTGCAAACGTACGATACCCAATCGCAGTTGTTTGACGGCATGGTGGGCGACGCACTGAATAACGTGGTATCTAAAGTATCTACCCAGGATGCCGTTAACTTCCTGAACGAAAAGGCCCGCCGCTTTGATAACCAGCAAAAAACTGATCAGGCAGATAACGCCACCTATACTTACAACACCGATCGCGGCGATAGCAAAACCCCGCATTTTGTAAACCGGAAGGTAATTATTCGCGATAGTTTGAAAGCCGTTAAAACCCGCCTGACCAACGAACTGGCCGAAGACGATGAACAGGGTGCCTTAACCTTCCGCATTCGCATCTCATCATTTACCGATGATAATGGCGTTACCCACCAGCAACGCATAAACGAAATTGTAAATACCCCGCGGGCCTTGCTGATAAAGCATGGCAAGCTACAACAATACGATACCCTCCGTTACAACTACCAGGACCCGCAGTTTGGCACGCAAGTGGTAAGCCACGTGCAGGAAAACCCACTATGGAAGGCCGAGCAGGAACGCAAGCAGAAGGTAAGGCAATTGCGCGCAGTGAAGAAGTTACTGGCCGATGATTCGCTGGAGGCGGTACAATCGGGAAACAACCATGCTGTTTTCTCTAACATTGCCGATGAATACCAGAAAATGAACCGCCCGCTAACCAGCAGGCTTGATCCATTGCTCATCGACTCGCTGCTACGCCTTGAACTGCATAACAAGGGCATCTATCTGCCTTTCAGCTACGAGGTAAGCACCGCCAATAACGATTCGCTCATCTTTTCGAAGGCTAACGATGTAAGCGGCTCGGCTCCGGTATTCAATGCGGCCAACGTGCCTTATAAAACCACCATTTTCACCAAGGATGTATTGATCAACGACCCGGGCCTGTTGCGCGTGATGTTTCCCGAAAAAAGTACGCTGATATTAAACAAAATGGCTTTCAGCATGGCTACTTCGGGCGGTTTGCTGCTGATCCTGATCTTCTGCTTCGGTTACACCATCTTCTCAATATTGAAGCAAAAGAAGATCTCGGAAATGAAGACCGACTTCATCAACAACATGACCCACGAGTTTAAGACCCCGGTATCGACCATTATGATAGCCAGCGAGGCCTTAAAGGATGAGGAGGTTACCGCCGATAAGGGCCGCATTGCCCGCCTGGCCAACATTATTTACGAAGAGAACGCCCGCCTGGGCAGCCACATAGAGCGCGTGCTGAATATAGCCCGTATTGAAAAGAACGACTTTAAACTGGATATTAAACCCATTGAGGTTAACGATACCATTACCGCCGTGGTAGACAGCATGGCCCTGAAGCTGCAAAAGTATAACGCCAACGTTACCATGCACCTGGATGCCGAGTATGCTACCATTAATGCCGATGAGCTGCACTTTAGCAACGTGCTGTATAACCTGGTAGATAACGCGCTGAAGTACAGCAAGGGCGAACCCGAGATCATCATCAGCACCAATACGGTTAAAAACAATTTGGTATTTACAATTGCTGATAAGGGTATAGGCATGAGCCGCGAAGAGCAGGCGCGCATATTTGAGCAGTTTTACCGTATCCCCACCGGTAACCTGCACGATGTTAAGGGCTTTGGCCTGGGCCTTAGCTATGTAAACACAATAGTTAAACGTTTAGAGGGCACCATTGGCGTGCGGTCTGAAAAAGATAAAGGCTCGGAATTTGAGTTGAAGTTCCCGCTGGTATAATACACAAAGCATGAAAAAAATATTACTTGTTGAAGATGACCCCAACCTGGGGATGTTATTACAGGACTACCTGCAGTTAAAAGGCAAGTTTGATGTGGTTTTGTGTAAGGATGGCGACGAGGGCTTGCGCGAGTTTACCAAACAGGATTACGACCTGCTGATCCTTGATGTGATGATGCCTAAAAAGGACGGCTTTACCCTGGGTAAGGAGATCCGTAAAATGAACGCCAATGTGCCCATCATCTTCGCTACCGCCAAGGGGATGATAGAAGACAAAACGCAGGCATTTAACCTGGGCGGCGATGATTATATCACCAAGCCATTCCGTATTGAAGAGTTGCTGCTGCGCATCACCGCCCTGCTGAAGCGCGTAGGCACCAGCGAAAAAAAGGAAGAGGAAAAGCAAACCAACTTTAACATTGGTAAGTATATTTTCGATTTTACCTCGCAAATGATCAATAACGATGGCAGCCAGCAAAAGCTATCAACTAAAGAGGCCGAACTGCTGCGCCTGCTTTGCCTGCGCAAAAACGAGGTGCTAACCCGCGAGGAAGCCCTGCTGAACATCTGGCATGATGATAACTACTTTAACGGCCGCAGCATGGATGTTTTCCTGAGCAAGATCCGTAAGTACCTGAAGGATGACCCGAGTGTGGAGATCATCAACGTACATGGTAAGGGATATAAGTTGCTGGTGAATTAGGCGATACACCTTTATCCACCTCGTCATCGTGAGCGATAGCGAACAATCCCCGGCTAAATATGACCCCCTTGTCATCTCGAACGAACGGGCGGAGGTGGAGCGTTGGAGTGAGGAGAGATCTTATACGATATACTTATCGCACGTATAAGATTCCTCTTTCGCCCCCTCTCATAGCCCAGCACTGCTCTATCGGAATGACAAGAAGTCAATATCCGTCGCCAGCAGGTAAAATTCTACCAGCCGCACTGCATGTTTAAACACACATAGCTACCTTTGCGCAAAAATTAACAAATGCGTATAGAAATTATATCGGGCAGCCCCCGCCATGCAAGCGTAACCCACCGACTTGCCTTATACTTACAACAATTTTTTATTGATAAAACCGAACACAGCATTGGCCTGATAGACATGCGCGAGCATGAACTGCCGATGGTGCAAACCGTATTCTCATCGCCCGGGCAAGCCCCGGAGCAGCACCGTGAACTGGCCGCACGTATGTTTGCCGCCGATGCCTATATCATCGTAACCCCCGAATATAATGGCAGTTACTCGCCGGCGATGAAGAACCTGTTCGATCATTTCCCTAAGCGGATGCATAAGCCATTCGGACTGGTAACCGCGTCGGTAGGGGCACTGGGCGGTATGCGTGCCGCTCAACAATTATTGCTGTTGATGGGCGGTTTGTTCGGCATCGCGTCGCCAAATATGCTGGTTACCCCTTTTGTAGATAAAAAGTTTGATGCTGATGGTAATTTGCTTGATGAATCTTTTCAGGCCAGTATAGATACTTTTGTGCACGAGTTTTTGTGGCTGGCGGAGAAGCTGGTTGATTAATCTATAACAACGCAAACACTTTTATTACAACGCATCAATCACAAATATTTGGCTCTTGTTAGCATCCTTAAGCGGCCATGCAATACCGATATCCATCAGTTCACTACCGGTGTAAGCGGTGCCTTTATCCTTATCATCGCCGGCGCGTTTTAGGTTGTATTTTTGCTGCGGATTTAACCCCTGTAGCTTTAAGGTTTTGCTGCCGCGGTCTATAAACTGACTGCCGGCCAAATATCCCCCAAGATTGTAGCAAAACAATACCGAGCGTTTATTATCGGTACTGTTATATTGCAGGGCACATCGGTTGTGCTCGTATGGTGAAACCAAAGGATACAAAACGCCCTGCTGAACAACAGGTCGGATGGTTTTATAAAGCGCTATCTTGCTCTTGGCTACCTCGCGTTCGGCGGGTGTCCATTTGCTGATATCGTTGCCGATACCCAATACGCCGGTCATGGATACATCAAAGCGGTAATCGACAGGGATAGGCTGATGGCGATTGGTGCTGGTTACCCACGATACCATGCTGTTGGCAGGCATGGCGTGCAGGTATCCATACTGAATATACAGCCTGTCCAGCGGATCGGTATTGTCGCTTAGCCAGGTTTGGTCCATGCGCGATAGCATGCCCAGGTCAACCCGGCCACCGCCGCTGGAGCAGCTTTCAAATAATACCTTGGGGAAGCGCTTCCTTAATTGCTCCACCAACCGGTACACATTGGCAATATGCCTGATGCGCACCTCACGCTGCATAGCTACAGGCGCATCCGGCCAGCCGGGTTCGGACAGGGCGTTGTTTTGGTCCCATTTAATAAAATCGATTTCGTTTTCCGAGAGCAACGTGGTAAAGGTTTTCAGCAGGTGCTGGTACACATCCTCGTTGGCCAGGTTTAGGATCTTCCTAAACTCGTTACCCTTGCGGCCCGGATACTGGAAGATCCAGTTGGGGTGCTGCTTCACCAAATCGCTGTTGGGGTTTACGTTCTCGGGTTCTATCCACAGGCCGAATTTCATACCGGCATCGTGCGTAGCTTTAATCACGGGTGAAAGCCCATTCGGGAATTTATTCTTATCCACATCCCAATTGCCCAAACCGCTTTGCGAACGGCCATCGGTACGTCCCCTAAACCAGCCATCGTCGATGGTGAAAAGTTCTACACCAAGGTCTTTGGCAATTTGCAGCAGTTCCATTGCCTTTTGCTCGGTGATGCTGTAATAGGTGGCCTCCCAGGTGTTATAGATCACCGGGCGCAGATCGTTACGATGGGCGGCGGGAAGTACTTCGTTACGTACATATGCGGCCATGTTTTGTGTAGCTACGGTAGCGCCGCCATCGGTATAGCCGACTGTCAGCTTAGGACTTTCCAGCGATGTGCCGGGTTTCAGCTGCCATGCCGTATCCCAGAAATACATACCGCCAACTATCTGCAACGGCCCCTCGAAGGCTTTATCGAACGCGATCTGCCAGTTGCCGCTGTAATGCAGCGAACCAAACCACGTTGGCCCGGCAGTTTCCTTAGCCGAACTCTGCGGCCTCACCTGGAACCAGGGTGGGTTCATATTCGATTTAAAGCCGCGGTTTTGTATGGCTTTTAGTCCAGGTGACAGCGGTACTTCCTGCAATTGAAATTCAAACAGGTCCTTTCCCGAAAGATGGGTTAGTGTGTATTCATCGGCAGGTAAAACGATATTGCCCGAGGCCAGGTTCTCGACGGTGATATTGCCCTTAGCGCCGGTATTTTTTACGCTCATCCACTTCTCCAGCACATCGTACTCGGCTAATATCCTAATGTAGGAGGTTACCTGTAGCGGATATATTTTATCCTTTTGGACGATCTTCAGTGTGGGACGGCCATCCACATTGGTTACCTCGCCGCTTACATATTCCAGTTCGGCATCGCGGGCGTTATCAGCAAAAACAACTTCAAGGGCCGGGGTTTTAAAAGGCAGGCCACCGCGCACTGGTACTTCGTCTATGGCTTCGGTCCATGCCGGGTTTTTCTTACCCAGCCCAGCCTGCGTCTTGCTGCCGTAATAGCCGGGTTTCAGCGCGCCGGTAGCGGTAACGGTTAACTGGTAGGCCGATGTTTTGGTTTTGATCAGCCAGCCTTTGGGGTTATCGGTAGGTACGATGGCTTCGCCCGGCGATTGTGCCTGCAGTTGGTGGCAGATGCCCAATAGTAGTATAAAGCTTGTTAATATTTGTATAAACCCGTTTTTGCGCATATGATAAAGATAATTTGCTGCCGCGATATTATGGCAGTTCAAACCTAAAGCGGCGGACGATATTATGAGTGATACTTTTATCTGCATTGTTGGTATTTTCCTTTATTTCTGTACTACGCTTGTAGTTTATGCCAGGCAGATGCCTTAATATTACGTATAAACGTAGTGTTGACGGCCTGCGTTAACGTAATTGTTAAAGTAAATTATCCTGATAAGGACGCTGTTTTTAAAACGATGTTAAAATAGTTTTACAACAGGATAAAGCGCTTTTACAATTTCCCTCCGGGCCGGCATACATTTATCCATCTAACCAAAACAAATATTTATGAGCGCAAACCAGCCGCAAACCTGGCTTAACGACGATGAACTGTTTCATATTATCCGCACCGAGCTTTATACATCGGTAGTGGGCGATATTATGGATGTGCTGGGCTATATGAACCAGTTTTTGCCGCCACAGCTGAGACCACTTAGCGAGGGCGATTTTATCGTCGGCCGAGCTATGACCGTAGTGGAGGCCGACATTGTTAGCCAGGGGAGCGTTCATAACCCACTATTGAATAAATCATTCGGGCTGATGCTGGAGGCTTTGGACGACCTGAAGAAGAACGAAGTATACGTATGCACCGGCTCATCGCCAACCTACGCCCTCTGGGGCGAGTTGATGAGCGTCCGCGCCAAATATTTAGGTGCGGCAGGGGCGATTGTTGATGGCTACTCGCGCGATACTCATGGCATCCGCGCGGTGGGTTTCCCTGTATTTTCCTACGGGTGTTACGCGCAGGACCAGGCCCCGCGTGGTAAGGTGATCGACTACAGGGTGCCTATCAATATAAAAGGTGTAACCGTTAACCCCGGCGATATTTTGGTGGGCGATATCGATGGCGTTTGCGTAGTGCCGCAGGCTATCGAGACCGAAGTTTTTCAGCGTGCCATTGAAAAGGCCCGCGGCGAACGCATAGTATTAAAACGTTTGCAGGAAGGTATGGCCGCCAAAGCCGCTTTTGAAGAATATAAAATAATGTAGTGCGCATCTTGCTTATGCTTAAAAAACTACCCATCGGCATTATTTTCTTACTCTTCGCTATCATTCAAATAGCGGCAGGGCAACAGTATATCGCGGGCTTTGCGATCCCGCGCTTATCGCCGCGGCCATCGTCTGTTGCGGGGGTAGCGCAAGCGCAATTATCCTTAAACGGTAAGTGGGGTTTCAGGCTGATGGGCGGCAAGCCCTCAACTATTAACGTGCCCGGTGAATGGGCGATGCAAGGCTTTACCGTTAACGAGGGCGAAACAGCGGTTTATACCCGTAAGTTCAACATACCTGCAGGATGGAACGGCAACTGTATTAAGCTGCGTTTCGATGGCGTAAGTTCGTACGCGGTGGTAAAGGTAAACGGCGTAAAGGCTGGCGAGCACGAGGGTAGCTTCGCTGCTTTTGAAATAGATATCACTAAGCAGCTAAAACCTGCCAATAATATATTGGAAGTGGATGTGCAGGCCAATACCATCAGCGACCGGCTGGGCCGCACATCGCAATACGCGGCGCATACGGTTGGAGGGATCCTGCGCAATGTAAGGCTGTTTGTGTTGCCCGGGCAAAATATTTCATTGCACAATATCACTACTACTTTTGATAGCGAATTTAAAAAAGCTACGCTGAATGCATCGACGCTTGTAACTAACGAAAATGGAGAAGCAGTCACCGCGCAAATGGATTATACCTTAACTGATGCCGGTGGAAATGTGGTGCTGCATAAGCTATCGGCCGTTGCGCCAATAAAAGGCGCCAATGCTTCAGTGGGATTTAATACCAGTTTGGCCATTGATCAGCCGCAGCAATGGAATCCAGAGCATCCCTATCTCTATCATCTTAAAAACACATTAGTTATTAATGGTAAGCCAACCGAAAGCGTAACGCAGCGTGTCGGCTTCAGGCAGGTGGAGGTGAAGGGCAACCTGTTATATGTGAACGGTAAAGTGGTGAAGCTGCGCGGCGTTAACCGCCACTCGGTGCATCCGCTTACCGGCCGTAGTGTGAGCGCCGGGTTAGATCGTAAGGATGCTATCCTGTTCCGCGATGCCAATTGTAATTATATCCGTACATCGCATTACCCGCCATCCGAAGAGTTTTTAGATGCGGCCGATGAACTGGGCCTGTTTGTGGAAAGCGAAGCCTCGTTGTGCTGGGTAACCAAAGGTACGGCCCCCATCTGGAAGGATTGGGATGTGACCGATCCGCGCTACCTGCCATACCTGATCGTCGCCAATGTAGAGAACGTACAAGCAGGTCGCAATCACCCCAGCATCATCATGTGGTCGCTGGCTAACGAATCGGGCTGGAGCCCCTTTTTTGAAAAGGCACAGCAGGTGGTAAAGGCGCTCGACCCATCGCGGCCCACCACCTTTCACGATCAATGCTGGGGGACCGCCAACAACCAGCACAGCACGGCCGATATAGCCGTTTACCACTATCCCGGCACGCACGAAACGGCCATGGCCGATACCATGAAGCGCCCCGTATTGTTTGGCGAATACGCCCACATCTCCTGCTATAACCGCCGCGAGTTACTATCCGATCCCGGTATCCACAGCACCTATGGCAAGCCCTTGCAGCAAATGTATGATTCCATCTACTATCACCCCGGTTCGCTTGGCGGGGCCATTTGGGCGGGCATTGATGATACCTTTCATTTGGGCGATGGGCGCATTGTAGGCTACGGCCCATGGGGGATCATCGATGGCTGGCGTCGCTTAAAGCCGGAGTATTGGGGAACTAAAAAAGCCTACTCGCCCATTCGCATCACCAACGTTACCTGGCCGGCAGCCGGACAGCAAAATATGCTGATCAGCTTAGAGAACCGGTACGATTTTACATCATTAAAGGATATAAATATCATGGCTAATGTCAACGGTAAGGCTATCCGGTTAAGCAGTAATATCGGGCCGCATGGAAAGGGGCAGATCAGCATCCCGTTAAACGGTGCCCAAAAGGTGCATGTTACTTTTGTTGACCCACGTGGTTTTATTGCCGATGAAGAAAACTATGAGCTACCACATCAGCAACCGATCGCCAAATCTGTTAGCGCAAACTGGACGGTTGCCGAACAGGATAACACCTGGCTTGTTTCGCGCAAAAACGTAAGCTATATTATTAATAAGCGCACGGGGCTTATTAACTCGGCTAAAAAGGGCGGTGAGGAAATATTAACGCAAGGCCCGGCCTGGTGTATGGTGCCGATGAGTAATGATGACGGTGGCAAACCCGGCGGCGTTACTTATCAAAACGAGATCTATCCCATCAAGGTGTATCCGGTCAACCTGCTGTTCGCATCAAAAGTGGCAGTTTCGAAGCAAAGCAATGCGGTGCAGTTTGCTGTCGATATTAATTATACCGATTGCAAGGGCAAGATCACCTATACATTCGCACCCGATGGCAAGCTGGATGTACGATACGAGGTTACTTATTCCAAAGCCGATATCAGCCCTTATCAATATGGCATGGTGATGCAATTGCCCCCAAGTTTTAATAAAGTAAACTGGCAAAGGCAGGGCGAGTTTAGCACCTATGCTGAAAATGACCAATCGCGCGCCAGCGGCACCGCTATGCTGAATGCCAAACGCACCAACGGTGTGGAACCATGGCGGGTTAGTCCTGCCGTTGATTGGAAGGATGATGCCAACGAAATGGGCAGTAACGATTTTCGCGCCACCAAGCGTGATATCAGCAGCAGTTCGCTACAGGATGCGAAGGGCAATAAGGTTACCATTATCAGCAATAATAAACAGGCATCGCGCAGCTGGCTGCAGGATAAGCAGATCAACTGGCTGATTGCCGACTACTATAATAACGGCTCGGAACGGTTTTATGCGGCCCCTTTTACCAACGACCGGATAAAGGTGGCGGCCAACACCACCCTGAAGGGGGGCCTAACCCTGCTGATAGAATAGGATTGCATGTAAAAAAATACCAGTCGCTGTAAAATAGTACAGTATTTGTAAATAATAGTAGTAGTTATCCTTTCGTCTATTTTTTAAATTTGATAACCAATTGTTTATCAAATAGTTATCTCTATTAACCAAACCTATAATTAATGAAAAAAAGTTTTACTCAATTAAACGGCGTAAACAAAAAATGCATTAGTATTTTATTGTTGCTTTTATGTTTTCTGTCCGCAGAAACATTTGCTGCCAGGTCGGCAACAGTTTCTGTAATCCCACCCAAAGTTATTACTGGTGTTGTAAAAGATGAGAGCGGCAACACGCTCCCGGGTGTAAGCGTATCGGTAAAGGGAAAAACCATCGGTACGACCACGGATGTTAATGGCAAGTTCAGCCTATCGGTTCCCGAAGGTAACCGTGTAGTGGTGGTTTCGATGGTGGGTTATAATTCGCAGGAAGTGGATATTACCAATAAAAGCTATTTCACCATCACCTTAACCGATAATACCTCCAAGCTTAACGAGGTAATCGTAGTGGGCTATGGCTCGCAATCGCGCGAAAAGTTGAGCACATCTGTTGCTAAACTGGATGCCCGGGTGCTAACCGATGTGCCGTACACCAATATCGGCAACGCGCTTGAGGGTAATATCGCGGGTTTGCAGGTGCAAAACCTTTCGGGCCAGCCAGGTGCCGCTCCACGTATTATATTACGCGGCGGTACGTCTATCAACAACCCGCTGGGCGCATCGCCGCTTTATATTATGGATGGTATTGTGAGGCCGAATGCTTTAGCTGATATCAACGCCAACGACGTGGAATCGATACAAGTTCTTAAAGATGCTGCCGCGACAGCTATTTATGGTGCCCGCGGCTCTAACGGCGTAATATTGATCGCCACTAAACATGGCAAGCCCAACAAAACAGCCATCAACTATAATTTTAACGGCTCGGTTGGTAAACCAATGAAATTGGTGCAATATGCCGGCGCGGCCGATTATATTGCCTTGCAACGCCAGGGCTATGTATGGGCAAGCGCTTACAGCCCAACCCAAATAGGTAACCTTACCGCGGCAACAGCAGCCGGTACCGGTAACAACCTGCTTAAAAACACGGGTTTTACCACGCAGTACCTTACCTCGGCAAACGCTTATAAACTGAACGAAGGGTGGTCTAACATGCCCGACCCTATCGATCCGACCAAAACCATTATTTACAGGGAAACAAATTTCCAAAATCTAATTTACCGCAACGCGTTCACCGGCGATCATTATATCAGTGCTAACGGTGGTACAGATAAAGCTACCTTTTATACCGGCCTGGGGTATACAAACTCGCAGGGTACGGCCGAGGTAACCAACTGGAAACGCTTAAGTTTTAATTTTAACGGCAGCTATAAAGTAGCAGATAATGTTAATGCTTACGGACAGTTGCTTTACTCAAACCGCACCCAAAACCAGGTACCCAGCCTGGCCAACGTATTCTACCGTTCAGCTTCGTTACCTGGTACGGCTAAATACACGTTCGAGGATGGAACGATAGCGCCGGGTGGTCAGAATAACTCCATCGGTAACCCCGATTACTTTTATAAAGGACCTTACGCGCCGCAGGGCGATAACGGACTGGAAGATGTGGCCATGAACGTTGGTTTTAAATGGAACATCACCAAAGACCTGGTTTTTGAGCCATATGTATCTATGCTGCGCGAAGGATCGTACGCGTATACCTTTCAGCCGGCGGCATACCTTAGCGGTTTGGCTACGCTGGTTACCTCGCGCACGGCTACCCAAACAGATAACGTAACCCGGCAGGAACAGGGTGATGCGACCTTAACTTATACGCATACTTTCTTCACAAAACATAATATAGAGGGTAAGTTAGGCTACTCGCATTATTTCCGTAACAGCCGCACCTTTAATGCTACCGGTCAAAATGCCGCTACCGATCTGATCCCTACACTTAACGGTTCGGCTACGCCAACGGTTGTTAACGGGCAAAATAATACCCTGCAATTGGATGGCGGCTTCTTCCGTGTAAACTATGATTACGATGCTAAATACCTGTTAACCGTTAACGGCAGGTACGATGGCGCATCTAACCTTGGCTCACAAAAATTCGGATTTTTCCCGGGTGTATCTGTGGGCTGGAATATGGACAGGGAAAAATTCTGGTCGAATAGTTTCCTGGAGAAAACCCAGTTTAAACTACGCGGCAGCTACGGTGTAAACGGTAACATCAGCGGTTTATCCGATTTTCAGCCCGAGGGTAGTTTTGTTACTACCGATCTGTATGGCGGCGGCGCCCCTGTTAGGCCAAGTATCATCCCTAACTCAAACCTGAAGTGGGAGCAATCAAAAACACTGGATCTGGGTGCCGATATCGGCTTGTTCGATCATAAGGTAAGTATGATCCTGGATTTCTATAACCGCCGTACCGATGACCTGCTGACCAGCGTGGCCCTGCCACAATCTACAGGTGTATCAACCATCACCACCAACTTTGGCAGTTTGCAAACCCGTGGTGTGGAGATGGAGGTGAACGTAGATATGCTGCCACGTAAATCGGCCTTTAAATGGATGCTTTCGGCCAACGCGGGCTATACCAAACGCACCATTTTGAAACTGCCGTTTAACGGGATCGACAAAAACAGGCAGGGCGGTGTAGAAGCTTATGACACCGCTACCGGCCAATACGTATGGCTTGGTGGTTTGCAGGAAGGCGGAACCATTGGTGTGATGACCGGCTTTAAATACCTGGGCATTTACCAAACTGATGCCGATGCCGCCAAAGCACCAAATGATAACAGCAAGAAAAAACTGGCCGGCGATGCCATCTGGGCCGATTTGGATGGCAACGGTATATTAGAGAATAAAGACCAGGTGATAGCGGGTAACCAATTCCCTACGTGGACCGGAGGCTTTAACAATTACTTTACCTACAAACAGTTTACGCTGGGCATCCGCACTGATTTTACCACAGGCGCTTCGTTACTGAATTACCCTGCCTACATTGCCAACGGGCAGTTACAGGGCGATGCCTTGCCGACAGCCGACCTGGCCGCGCATGTATGGAAAAAGGTAGGCGATGTTGACGCTACGTACCCGCGCTACATGTATCAAAGCCAAACCGGTAACTACCGTACCAGTACCGTATCTATTGAAAAGGCTGATTACCTGTGCTTGCGTGCCATATCTTTAAATTACGCGCTTCCGGTCGAATTTGCACATCGGATAAAGATGCAGGGCGCCCGCATTGGCTTCAGCGCTAATAACCTGCACTACTTTACCGGTTACAGTGGGGCCTCGCCTGAGGGAGGTGGTATTGATACCGGCGGCGACGCCGGCGGCCGTTACCCGGTATCGCGCACTTATACGCTAAGCCTTAATGTTACATTTTAATCGGAAAGGGACAATTCATCATGAAAAAATTTAAATATATAGTTTTAGTCTTGTGCCTTGCTGCTTCAAGTTCGTGCAAGAAGTTTATAGAGACCACGCCGGTGAGCGTTATTACCACTTCATCATTCTTTAAATCGCCAGATGATGCCGCGGGCGCGGTGCGGGGCATGTATGTTGATTTCAGGACCGAAGCCTCAAACGATTTGTTTTGGCTGGGTGAAGGCCGCAGCGAAGTATTGACCAATGCCGTTGCGGGTACACAGGGCTTTGATAAGTTTTGGAATAACACGCTTACATCTTCGCAGCCCAATGCAGATAACCAGGTTAACTTTTGGAAAAACCTGTATGCCCCGGCAAACGATGCCAACCTGATCCTTAAATACGTACCGGATATCACTTTTCCAAGCAACGATACCAAAAACAGCTACCTGGCGCAGGCTTATACTATGCGCGCGTTTTGTTATTTCACTTTAGTAAGGGCCTGGGGTGGCGTGCCTATCCGTACCGAACCTATCGAATCGTACGACGCGGGGACTATCAATAAGGAGCGTTCTTCGGTAGCGGAGGTGTTCGCACAGATAAAAAGCGATCTGGATAAGGCCCTGTCGCTTTACCCTAACATGAATTATGAAACAGGCCGCAACACCTGGACCAAGGCATCTGCCGATGCTTTAAAGGCCGATGTATACCTGTGGACAGCCAAAATGCTGAACGGCGGAACTGCCGACCTGACCGTAGCGCTTGCCGCAGTAAATGAAGCCCAAACATCGGATGTGTCGCTGTTGACTAACTATGCCGATATCTTCAGCTATACCAATAAGGGTAACAAGGAGGATATGATGGTATCGCGCTTTCAGCTGAACGAGGGTGTGAATAACTACTGGCAAACCATGTATATCAACAACCTTACCAACGTATCGGCCGCTACTTTGGCTGTGGTTGGCCAGGTGGGTGTGGGTAATACGGGCGTAAACACCGCGCAGGTATCAAAACTGGTACGCGATCAGTTTACTACCGATGACACCCGTCGCAACGCTACCTTTTACGAGATCTATGATACCAGCAACAAGTATATCACATCCATCGTAACCAAGGGTTCGGGCTTTGTAAATGCCGGTACCCGATATTTTTATACCGATGTGGTGATCTACCGCTATGCCGACCTGCTGCTGATGAAAGCCGAGATCAAAAACGCTTTAGGGCAGGATCCCTCGCCCGAAATGATACTGGTAAGGCAGCGTGCTTATGGCGCTAATTACGCTAACCATGTTTTTGTGAACGGTACCCAGGCCACTAATAACGATGCCATTTTAAAGGAGCGCCTGCTGGAGCTGGCCACCGAAGGTAAACGCTGGTGGGATTTGCTGCGCTTTGGACAGGCATTTAACATCGTACCATCATTACAGGGTAAAAGCAGTTCAACCTATTTGCTGTTGTGGCCAATAGGTACAACCATACTTACTACCGAGCCGAAGATAAAGGAAAACCCCGGCTGGTAATCAAATTGGTTTTATAATAGTAGTTTGTAGAACAGGCCCCGGGAAGCCGGGGCCGTTCATTGCTGCGTTCAAAAATTTTATAAGGATAAAACAATATTTTCATGCGGAATAGAAACGAGGGATCAGACATGAACAGGCGCAGGTTTATTACCCTGGCCGGCTTGGCTACAACCATTGGGCTTGCACCAAAAACTATAAAGGCTTCGGGTTTGGAGGATAACCATCCGGTTCAGCCAAAAGCAACAGACCTGCTAAACCGGCAGGATCCATTGCCGGTAAACAAGATAGCCGAGGTGCTGGAGAATAAAATTATCTGCGTTGAATCCGGGCGTTTTCCCGGTGCCGGCACAGCTTATAGTTTAGATACCAATGGCCACGCGGTAGCGAAGCAAGCCGTAATGGAACCCAACCGCTACTTAGGCTGGCCTACGGTGATAAAAACAGATACAGGCCGCCTGATGGTGGTATTCTCCGGCGATCGCGATTCGCACGTGTGCCCCTACGGCAAAACGCAGGTCATTACATCGGATGATAACGGCAAGACCTGGTCGGCTCCATCTATCATTAACAATACCGCGCTTGATGACCGTGATGCCGGTATCACCCAAACTAAAAAGGGTACGCTGGTGCTCAGCTGGTTTACCTCGCTGGCCTTTGAAGACCCTAAGCGTGGGGCAACCTATGCCAAATACGCCCGCATCGGCGAAAAGATCCCCGCTGAAACCAAAAAGGAATTACTGGGCAACTGGACACGCCGATCGGAAGATGGTGGCAAAACCTGGTTAAAGCCCATGAGCCGTACAACCGGTACCGCTCCGCACGGCCCGATCGCCCTTAAAAATGGCAACCTGATTTATGTAAGCACCCGCGAGGGCAGCAACCCCGGCATCATCGTTGAAAGCTCAACAGATGACGGCCGTAGCTGGAAGGTGATCAGCGAAATTAAGAAGCCCGATGGTGGCGACTATTCCTTTGTCGAGCCGCATGTGGTTGAACTAAAGTCGGGCAAATTGATCGCCATGATCCGCAACGAACCTAAGGACCGCGAAAAATGCTTCCTGCTGCAATCTGAAAGTACCGACGGTGGCAAAACCTGGTCGCAGATGAAGAGTACCGGTATTTGGGGATATCCGCCGCATTTAAAGCAACTGAAGAATGGCTGGCTGCTGGTGGTATACGGCGTACGCCGGGCGCCCTTTGGTGAGCGTGCCTGCATCAGTAAGGATGAAGGCAAAACCTGGGAGTACCAGGATGAAATAACCCTATGCCTTGCCGATAGCCAGGATCTGGGTTACCCGTCGAGCACGCAACTGGATGACGGTTCTATCCTCACCGTTTATTACCAGGCCCCCAAAATTGGCGAACCGGCCTGCCTGATGAGCACCCATTGGAAACTAAAATAACCCATCAACATAAACCTTATGATATGCCAGGCAGCATGACAGAAGAACAGATAGTTCCGGCTGATATTGAAGTGGGCGTAGTGGGCATCGGGCTGATGGGCAGCAGCATTATTGTATCGCTGCTGGTATCCGGGCACCAAGTAAAAGCCATAGCGCCAATACCTGAAGATTTTGAACAGGCCGAAGCCCGCATTGCCGGCCTGTTGGATATTTGCGCCCAGGCCGATCTGCTGAAATATGATATCGCTTACTATACCAGCCGGCTGGAGATCAGCATGGATTACAGCACGCTGGCCAATTGCCATTTGGTTTTGGAGTGCGTGATCGAGGACATTGATATCAAAACCACCGTTTACCATGCCATTACCGATGTGGTGGGGCACGATGCCATTATTGCCAGCAATACTTCGGCAATACCCATCAGCACCCTGCAGCAACTGGTTGCCATACCAGGGCGCTTTTTAGGCGTGCACTATGCCGAGCCGGCCTTTGCTACCCGCTTTATGGAGATCACCTGCGGCGCAGATACCGATGAGGCTAAGGCTAACTGGGTGTTCCGGCTGGCGCACCATTGGGGTAAGGAACCTACCTTATTACGTAAGGATATCAAAGGCTTTATCACCAACAGGCTGATGTATGCCGTTTACCGCGAGATCTTCCACCTGATGGACGAGGGACGGGCAAGCATGGACGATGCCGATAAAGTATTCCGTTACGATGTCGGCTCATGGATCACGCTGATGGGCATCTTCCGCCGGATGGATTTTACCGGCGTTGGTGATCAGATCGAGATCTTTAAAAAGACATTTCCCGGTCTGTCCAATACCGATGAAGTGCCCGAAGTAATGCAAAAGATAGTGGAGGAAAATGGCCGCGGCATCCAAAACCTGCAGGGCTTATATGCCTACAGTCCCGAGGAGGCTAAGAAGTGGGAGGAGACGTTCAGCCAGTTTAATACCGAAATATTTAACCTGGCTGCGCAGTATCCGTATGGCGAAGCGCCGGTTAATGCATGCGCCGTTAATAAAGTATCGTCGCGGTAATAATTATTAAACGAATAAAGGGGAGCAAAATGCTCCCCTTTATTCATTTATGCAGGTCACTAATCTCTGATTAACTAACCACTGAGCACCGAATTAATCAATTACGGCAACCTTCAGCATATTGGTTTTGCCTTGCTTAGCAATTGGTACGGCGGCTGTATTAATTACCACGTCGCCAACCTCAACCAGGTTTTCCTTTTTCAGGATGTTGTTTACATCGCTGATGGTTTTATCGGTGCTCTCGGTTTTATCGTAATAGAAAGCCTTTACCCCCCAAACCAGGCTTAAAGCGTTCAGCAGGTTCCTGTTCGATGTAAAGATGTAGGTATTGGCCTTAGGGCGGTAGCTCGAAATTTCAAAGGCGGTATAGCCCGAGAAAGTCATGGATACAATACCCACGGCATCGGTTTGCCCAGCCATATGCACCGCCGATTCGCAAACCGCGTTGCTGAGTTTATTGGCGGCTGCAACTTTATCATAAGGCGCTTTAATTGAGTTGAAGGGGTAACCCTGCTCTTCCACATTACGAACGATCTTGGCCATAGTTTCGATAACGATCAGCGGGAACTCGCCAACTGATGTTTCGCCGCTCAGCATCACTGCGTCGGCGCCGTCAAGTACCGAGTTGGCTACGTCGTTCACCTCGGCACGGGTTGGGCGCGGGGTAGTGATCATGCTTTCCAGCATCTGCGTAGCAATAATTACCGGTTTAGATGCCGCACGGCATTTGCGGGCAATCATTTTTTGCAGCAATGGCACTTCTTCCAAAGGCATTTCCACACCCAGGTCGCCACGGGCTACCATCACACCGTCGGTAGCTTCAATAATGCTGTCGATATTATCAATAGCCTCGGGCTTTTCTATCTTGGCTATCACGCGTGATGCCTTGCCGCTACGGCTGATGATGCGTTTTAGTTCAACAATATCCTCGGCGGTACGCACAAAAGATAAACCGATCCATTCCACATCGTTAGCCAAAGCGAAATCAAGGTTCACCAGATCTTCCTCGGTTAAGCTTGGGATAGATACTTTAGTGTTTGGCAGGTTAACACCTTTACGCGATGTTAAGATACCGCCGTGTACCACTTCGCAAACTACCAGGTCTTTTTTGTTGGTCTCTATCACTTTCATCTGGATCTTGCCGTCATCCAGCAAGATAATTTCGCCGGCTTTTACATCCTGCGGGAAGGTATCGTAAGTAATATAGATCTGGTTATCGTCGCCAATACATTCGGTAGTGGTCATGTTAATACGCTTTCCGTTGGCCAGGTGGATACCGCCATCTTTTACCAAACCAATACGGATCTTAGGGCCCTGTAAGTCGGCCAGGATGCCTACGTTTACTTTATATTTATCGTTTATCTCGCGGATAATGTCGATAGTTTTCTGGTGGTCTTCAGGCCGGCCGTGCGAAAAATTCAGCCGGCAAACGTTAACACCAGCCTTTATCATGGACATCAAAACGTCTTTTTTGGCAGACGCCGGACCCATGGTGGCAACTATTTTAGTTCTGTTGTAAGATAATTTCATTTCGTTAAGCGGTTTAATTGGGCTAAGCAGCCGCAATATAGTGTATTTTTCACACCTTGTAAAAATTGCGCTAAAATAACAGATTTTCTCGTGATTTTATCTTTTTCGGATCAATCTTTATTGCGGCCACAATTTCGGGTATCTTATTTAAACCTAATATTAAATTATTAAGGTCCTCGTCATCAATATAGTTTTTGATCATTAAAAAATAGTCGGCCTCGCGCATTTCGGGTATCAGCAGGCCATCAATTCCGCGGTTAGCGATCAGGTAAAACGATGTTTCGCTGGCTTCCCAAAAGTATTCGTACATAGAAAAAGGCACGGCATCGGCCGAAGTAGGGTAGATATTCACCTCCAGGTCGGCCACGCGCGCAAAGTTGAAATGTAAATACTTGTTTACAAGATAGCACAGGCGATAGTCTTTTTGAGCCGATGTGATAGCGATCAGTACAAAATCAAGGTCGATCTCGAACTTTAAAACCTTTTTATTCAAAACAATATCATTAAGTTTGCAAACTTAATAACACAAACACAAGCCATAAAATATTGTTGTATTTAATGCAGAGATTTTAGGTTTGATATTTGATTTAATTTATTTTTCTTTGCACAGAATTTATTTAATCATTAAAAACAAAAGACTATGTCTGATATCGCTTCAAGAGTTAAAGCTATTATCGTAGAAAAATTAGGTGTTGACGAAAGTGAAGTTACACCTGAAGCAAGTTTCACCAACGACTTAGGTGCAGACTCTTTAGACACCGTGGAACTGATCATGGAGTTTGAAAAAGAATTTAACGTGGCTATTCCTGACGATCAGGCAGAAACCATCGGTACTGTTGGCCAGGCCATCGCTTACCTTGAAAAAAACGTTAAATAATATCTGCTCCCACTTTTCCTTATTAAATGGAGTTTAAAAGAGTTGTTGTAACCGGGCTTGGTGCTCTTACTCCTATTGGCAATAACGTTCAGGATTACTGGAACGGGTTGATCAATGGAGTAAGCGGCGCAGCTTTGATAAAAAGTTTCGATACGTCGAAGTTCAAAACGCAGTTCGCCTGCGAAGTGAAAGGCTTTGACGCGGACGCTTTCTTGGGCAGGAAGGATGCGCGTAAACTGGACCCATTCGTTCAGTACGCGCTATATTCTACCGAGGAAGCGGTAAATGATGCCGGCTTAGATTTTGATAAGCTGGACACCAGCCGCATAGGTGTGATATGGGGTTCGGGCATAGGCGGTTTAAAAACCTTTTTAGACGAAGTTATTGCTTTTGCAAAAGGCGACGGAACCCCGCGTTTTAACCCTTTCTTTATCCCCAAAATGATAGCCGATATTGCCCCCGGGCATATCTCTATTAAATATGGCCTGCGCGGCCCTAACTTTACTACGGTATCGGCCTGCGCGTCATCAAACAATTCGCTGATAGATGCTTTCAACTACATCCGTTTGGGTAAAGCCAATATGTTTATCAGCGGTGGTAGCGAGGCCATTATTAACGAAGCTGGTATAGGTGGTTTTAACGCCATGCATGCCCTTTCAACCCGTAACGATGATCCTGCAACCGCGTCGAGGCCTTTCGACCTTGACCGCGACGGCTTTGTAGCCGGCGAGGGCGCGGGAACCATTATACTGGAAGAACTGGAGCACGCCAAAGCGCGCGGAGCCAAGATCTATGCCGAAATGATGGGCGGCGGCATGAGTGCCGATGCCTACCACATGACGGCCCCTCATCCCGAGGGTTTGGGCGCGGCACTGGTAATGAAGGCAGCATTGGAAGATGCCGGCATGACACCTGCTGATATCGACTATGTGAACGTACACGGTACATCAACCCCGATAGGCGACCCGCAGGAAGTAAAAGCCATTATGGATGCTTATGGCGAGGAGATCTATCGCATTAACGTAAGCTCTACCAAATCAATGACTGGTCACCTGCTTGGTGCGGCTGGCGCGGTTGAAGCTATAGCGGCTATTATGGCTGTTAAGCACGATATCGTTCCGCCTACCATCAACCACTTTACGGATGATCCGGCGTTTGACCCACGTATTAATTTTACCTTTAACAAAGCACAAAAGCGGGTAGTAAGGGCAGCACAGAGTAATGGGTTTGGGTTTGGCGGGCACAATGCTTCCGTTATCTTCAAAAAATACGAGGACTAAAGCCTGTTAAATGCCAGTATTCGGGTTTTATAAGCTGTATCTTTCTTCCGACAGGAAATATGTTAAAAAATTAAAGAATTTGCTCGGTTTTATACCGGGCAATTTGTCTTTATACCGTATGGCATTCCGCCATAAATCAATTGCCACCAACGTAAAAAAAGGCGTAAAGAACAGCAATGAGCGCCTGGAGTTTTTGGGCGATGCCGTTCTGGGCAGCGTAGTGGCAGAGGTGCTGTTCAAGCTTTATCCTTATAAAGATGAAGGCTTCCTTACCGAACTACGCTCCAAAATTGTAAGCCGCGTTAACCTTAACGCGCTGGCCCGCAAAATGGGTTTCGAGCAATTGATAGAATATGATAACCGCATGGTGAGCAATACCCGCCAGGGTTCGCTGCTGGGCGATGCTTTTGAGGCTTTAATTGGCGCCGTATACCTGGATAAGGGCTACGAGTTTACAAAAGATTTTTTGATCAACCATATTATTAAATCGCACATTGATATCCACAAGCTGGAGCAAACCGAAACAAACTTTAAAAGTAAGCTGATTGAGTGGTGCCAGCGCCACGGCAAGGATGTAAGCTTTGATTTGGTAGAGAACCAGGAAGGCGAGAGCAATAAACTCTTCAGCGTACACGCCATTATCGATGGCGAGGTAATGGGCCTTGGTAAGGAGTTCAGTAAAAAGAACGCCGAAAAGCTATCGGCTGAAAAGGCTTGTGAAGCGTTGGGGATTTAGAGTCTCCCGGCCCCTAAAGGGGGAGTGAATGTGCAAACGCGTGGATGTGCAGATATGCAAATGATGATGGCATTTCGCATCTAACTAAAATATATCAGGGCAAACGCCGTTCTAAGGCAAGTGTTTAAAACATAAACTTTTCTGCAAAAGGTTTTTTGCTTTTCTTTGTCGCGCTATGTTAAAAACAGTATCCGGGTTATTTCTTGTTGTCTGCTTATGTATTGTAGCACCTGCTTTCGCCCAAAAAACGGACAGCCTTAAACGGGCCGACAGCCTGAAAATTGATACCGCCCAGCTTAATAATTATCGTATTAATCCACGCCGTAATGCCATCCCCATACGGGTAAGGCCCATGATCATTCGCGAGGAGAAGGTGCCCGTATCGCTGATGGATTACAAGGTAAACTACTGGCGCAAATGGATCACTTTTGGCATCAACCTTAACCAATCGGCCTTTAGCAGCAACTGGGCGGCCGGTGGTGTAAGCTCGCTGGCCATAGGCACCAATTTTGATTACAAAACCGAATACAGCAAAGCCCCCTTTGATTATACCGGTGAATTGATAGCCCTTTATGGACGTGTAACCAACAAAGGGCAGATAGCACGTAAAACCAACGACCGCCTTTTCTTTGATAACAAGGTGGCCACGCAATTGTCTAAAAGCTGGTTCTTCTTCGGCTCGTTAACCTTCGAATCGCAATTTGACAAGGGTTACCAATATCCTGCAAACGGTAACCCGATACTGATATCAAGCCTGATGTCGCCTGGTTATGTTACCGAATCGGTGGGTTTGGAGTATAAGCCCAATAAAGCTTTCGACTTGCGTATAGGTACTGGTACCGCCCGCCAAACATTTGTGCTGGATACTACTATTTACCACGCCATATCATCAAACTACGGTGTTAAGCCCGGAAACACTTTTAAAAACGAGCTGGCGTTTCAGGTGGTAGCAACCTATGCTAAGGATATTATGCCTAACCTTAACCTAAGCGCCCGTTACGCAGGTTTTATCCCCTACGGCCGTGGACTGATCAACATCGACCACCGTTTGGATGCCATACTGATAGCCAAGGTGAACCGCCTGATCAATGTGAATATCACCGCCACAGCCTTGTTTGATAACGATACATCAACCAAACCCCAGGGCACCGAGGGTTTGGCGTTGGGTATTATTTATAAGTTCCCGTGATGGTGTTAACCATCATTCCAACATGTCATTTCGAACGAATCAGCGGAGGAATGTGCGCTGGGGATGAGGAGAAATCTTATACTGCTTACCTATCGCACGTATAAGATTTCTCACCCTTTCCTCGCCATTCCCCACCCACCAAGTGTTCGAAATGACAATCTGCTCTTTATTTCCTATGCCTTATATCTTCGGCCCACTTTCCGTATACAATACCATAATCCGCACCTTACGCCGCGTCTTCTCCACTTTAAACCCAATATCATCTATAGATTTCAGGATACCTTCCTTAGTGCGCATCTCCACATTGGTTTTAATATCGTGCCTGCCGGTCAGTCCGGTTTCATCAAGCACGGGCAGCGGAAATTCGTTACTCAGGTAAACGTTTGCAAAGTCGGCCAGGGTAGCGCCCTGCCCTTCGAAGCCGGTGCCGCTGAAGCCATAAGTTAGTGCAGTAAGTTTTGATGAAGGGAGCGTAATCTTGCCATCTTCTTTTAGCTTTAACACATATACATCGGTATCGCGCATCTCAATGCGGGCTTTTACCGGTAGCGATTGCTGTAGCTTTTGCTGCATAATGATGTACAGGCTGTCCTTTTGTTCAGGCTTCACCAGCAGGTCGAAGCAATAGGATACGTTTTTATCCTTAAAGTTATCGTACTTTTTGGCATCGCCCTCGTAAACAATTTGCTTTGATGATACAATATCGTAAGCCGATTTATACAGCGTGATCAGGCCGATGTTAAGTGAACTTAATGACCGGCAGTGCTCCACAATGCTTTTCTCTATGGAAGATTCGCTGAAATTTTCGTTATTGAACAACCGGTAAAACTCTTTTGCTTAGCGTCGCTTTCCGTAGTCTGCCTTAAACTGCTGTTACGGCCAGTGGTTAACTTCCTCAAAGCTACAGCTGCACGTTTTTCTATCCGTATATCGCCAAAGGCCCCTTTAAAATCTGGGTTTGTATTGATGGGTTCGTCCATCCTGCAAAACTTCGGCTTTTATAGCATACTTGTGTCCACACAGTAGCCCCCTTGGAGAGAGCCGGGGAGAGGTACTACAGCTTCACCTTCTTCTCTCCCGCGTCTACCCCTTTAATAAATTTGATCAGCCCTGTCATATAAACCTGTTGGTCATCGTACATGGCCATGTGGGTGCCGTTGGGGCAATACAGGTAGCTGCCGTTTTTAAATTGCGTGGCCATCCACTCCATGTGCTTGGGGTCCATGGTATCGTCTTTCGCGCCGATGCTTAATGCAGGCACGGTTATTTTTGGCAGATCGGCTTTGCGGTCCCATTTTACCAGTTTGCCTGATACGCCAAACTCACTTGGCCCCTGCATGGTAATGTATAACGATTCGTTGAGTTTGCTCATAGCACGGTTCACCGGATCGGGGAATGGTAAGCGGCAGAAGTGTTTATCGTAAAAATTAGGCATCAGCAGGTTCATATATTCAGGGTCGCTGAAATTGCCCTTAGCTTCGATACCACGGATGCGGGCTAATATCTTTGGATCCATCTGCTTCGCTAAAACATCTTCGGCATATTTACCATAATCGGGCGCGCTGGCCATCATGTTCGATATGATGAGGCCTTTCAGATGCTGCTGATATTTAAGCGCGTATTCCATCGCCAGCAGGCCACCCCATGAGTGCCCGAGCAGGTAAAAGTTAGTACTATCCAGCTTTAGCGCCTGGCGCACCTGCTCCACCTCTTCCACATAGCGTGGCAAGCTCCACATAGCGGTATCCTTAGGGTTATCCGAATTACCGCAGCCCAACTGATCGTAATAAATTAATTCGATACCCCCGGCCGGCAGGAAGCTTTCCATGCACTCAAAGTACTCGTGCGTGGCGCCGGGGCCACCGTTCAGTAACAGCAGTTTTATTTTAGGGTTATTGCCGATACGTTTGGTCCAGATGTTGAACTTCCCTTTAGGTGTATTGATCTGCACGATCTGCACCCCGCCGGTACGTCTGCCCGCTGAGGTATCTTTAAAATAATCGGCTAAGGATATGCCCGAAGATGCCTGTTGCCCTTCGGGGCCTTTGCAGGTATAAAAACAAGTAGCCGCTAACAGCAGCACCGCAATTAGTAAAGGTTTTTTGATCATGGCAGGGATTGGTTTGATAAGCTAATATAATAATTATCCGTATCTTCAAGGGCTGCTCAACCTAACGCGCAATTAAACCATGAAACGCCTTTTTCTCCCCGCTCTTATTTTGATCACCCTAACATTGATCGGCTGGCAATATTTCCGTATCGACCAGGGCGGCATTCTGTTAAGCGAAGATATTAAGGCTAAACATCCCGGTTGGACAATGATCCGGCGGCCGGTGATAAAGGAGTTTAATTTTAAGATGGATGGCTTCGAATTGCCGTTGACGCTGACGGCACATACCGCCGCCGACTCGCAGGGCGTTGTTCATATTGCCGATTTTACCTTGTCGCGCAAACCATCGCCGGCACGGTTAAAAATGGAAGACTTAACATTTAACACCACCTGCTGCACTGTTGCCGGCGGGTATGGGCGATACAATACATTTGAAACGCTGCAGATCTCCGGCAATTTCGAAGCTACCAAAAACCTCATTTACAAAGTAGGCGTGCAGGGTATCCTTATCGAATTAAAAAGCAATGGCGAACTGGTACCGCAAATGACCACATCTGAACCGGGCACTTATAGCTGGAAGCATGGAGAGTATGTGAAGGAGAAAGCGGAAAAGTAGAAGAAAAGTTTCCTAATAAAATATAAAGTGTCAAGATATTTATGGAATCCGCCTGTCTTTTGCATCCTCTGCAAAACACCGTATCAGCATGAAACCTTTATTTTTTATAGCAGTCGCCGCTACCGCGATCAGCCTAAGCCTTGCCGTGCGGATAGAACGCCATGGCCAAATCAATCGCCAGGATATGAAAGGCCCTGTAAAGTTTATCACCACCTATACTTATGATGCCCCTAAAACGGGCGCCGGCATAGACAGCGACTGGCAATATAAAAGCGCCATCGCCTATAACCGCCAGGTGAAGCAAATAGCATCTTATGTATATAAGCGCAATGGCAGTGTGGAAGTTATTACCAATACCTACAATACCGATGGCCGGCAGTTGGTAACGGCCTATCAATCGGGCAGGGAGATCAGCCGGTCGGTTTATAGTCGTAACGCGCAAGATAATTTGGTAGAGGAGATCTTATTCGGCGCACGCGTAATGCTGCGCATTATTTACAGCAAAGCCGGCGACCGGGATACGATGTATGCTTACGATGCCGCCGGGAAGCCCTTTAAAAAGGTGATCTACCATTTCGACAACGCCCATCACTCAATCGAAGAAATTTGGAACAACAGCAATGGCGTTATGGATTACCGCCAGGTGTATACTTACGATAAAAAGGGCAACCGCCTTAGCCAAATCCGGTATAACGAATTAAACGCGGTTTACAGCCGCCAACTCAACACTTACGATGATAACAACAACCTGCTCACCCAAACCGACTCTAACAACTATTACATTGGCGGGTTTGGCGCTTATGATAATTTAAATGGCGATGTGCATACCCGGGTGTTCCGTTACCCAATTATCGATAGCCATGGCAACTGGCTACAGGAGGACGCCATGCGTAACGGTGTGGCCGTGCGCACAATGAAACGGCAAATTGAATATTATTAGGCACAAAAAAGGACATAGCCCTAAAACCATGTCCTTTATATTTAAAAGCTTTTTAGCTATTAATAGCGGTAGTAATCAGCCTTGAACGGACCGTCAACCGTTACGCCAATGTAATCGGCCTGGTCCTGGTCAAGCACTTCCAGCTCTACGCCAATTTTGGCTAAGTGCAGGCGGGCAACTTTTTCGTCAAGGTGTTTTGGTAATACGTAAACTTTATTCTCGTATTTATCGGTGTGTAACCAAAGCTCTAACTGGGCCAGGGTTTGGTTAGTGAACGAGTTGCTCATTACAAAGCTTGGGTGGCCGGTAGCGCAACCCAGGTTCACCAAACGGCCTTCAGCCAGTACGATCACGTCTTTACCGTCGATGGTGTATTTATCAACCTGTGGTTTAATTTCAACTTTGGTATTGCCATAAGCGCCGTTTAACCAGGCCATGTCAATTTCATTATCAAAGTGACCGATGTTACAAACAATAGCTTTATCCTTTAAACCACGGAAATGCTCTTCGCGAACGATGTTCTTGTTGCCGGTAGCGGTAACAACGATATCAGCTTCGGCAATGGCGGTACTTAGTTTTTTCACTTCGTAACCCTCCATAGCGGCCTGCAGTGCGCAGATCGGGTCGATCTCGGTAACGATCACCCGAACGCCGGCATTACGCAGCGAATCGGCCGAACCTTTACCTACGTCGCCATAACCGCAAACAACGCCAACTTTACCGGCCATCATTACGTCGGTAGCGCGGCGGATAGCATCAACCAGCGATTCGCGGCAGCCGTATTTGTTATCGAATTTAGATTTGGTAACCGAATCGTTAATGTTGATAGCAGGGATTGGCAGGGTGCCGTTCTTCATGCGCTCGTATAAACGGTGTACACCGGTAGTGGTTTCTTCCGATAAACCTTTAACGCCGGCTATCAGCTCAGGGTATTTATCAAATACCATGTTGGTCAGGTCGCCGCCATCGTCAAGGATCATGTTCAATGGTTTGCGGTCTTCGCCAAAGAACAGGGTTTGTTCGATGCACCAGTCAAACTCTTCGGCATTCATGCCTTTTTTAGCATAAACAGATATACCGGCAGCAGCAATAGCGGCAGCGGCATGATCCTGAGTTGAGAAGATATTGCAAGATGACCAGGTAACCTCGGCCCCTAGTGCTACCAGCGTTTCAATTAAAACGGCGGTTTGGATGGTCATGTGCAGGCAGCCTGCTATACGGGCACCAGCGAGTGGCTGCGATGGGCCATACTCGGCACGCAATGCCATTAAGCCCGGCATTTCTGCTTCGGCCAGTTCAATTTCCTTGCGGCCCCAATCGGCCAGCGAAAAGTCTTTTACCCAATATTTAGTGTAAGCGGTTTCTACTGATGACATAGTATTTGATATTTGAGAGTGCAAAATTAAGCAATAACCTGATGAAAACGAAATAATGCTTAACAGCTTGCAGGAGTAGGGGTTAGTGGAAGATATATTGTCATGCTGAGTAATATAATCCCGGCGGCCTCTAATGGTTTGTATGACATGCCGATGAAAGCCCCCTCTAAATCTCCCCCAGAGGAGGAGACTTTGGAACCCTCTCCTCTGGAGAGGGCAGGGTGAGGCTTAAGCGGAAAAACATACATGTCATGCTGAACTTGTTTCAGCGTCCCATCACTAAGGTGCTGTATGCAAAAGTTCAGCTATGCAAATGGGATCCCAAAACAAGTTCGGGATGACTTAAGGCAGGCAACTAAGCCATACTCAGGTTGCCGTTGTAAACAGCGCCTGCATCAACCTGTATACTGGTGGTTTTAATATTGCCGGTAATTTTCCCGGTGCCGCGCATCTCTAATATTTCGGCGGTGATGTTGCCCTCAATTAAGCCGTGCACCACCATTTGGCGAGCGCTTACATGGCCTTTAATATGGCCTTTTTCGCCCAGTATCAGGCCCTGTTCAATAGTTACATCGCCAATAACCTGGCCGTCAATACGCACAAACGACGGGGCTTTCAGGTTGCCCTCAATAACGCAGCCCTCGCTAAGCAAGCTGCTGATGGTTTGCTGATCTAAATCTATTTTCGCGGTCTTTTTAAAAATGGCCATACAGAAAACGAAAGTATCGGAATAATTAGTTATTGATGCTTAAATATTTTACAGGATTGATAGGCACCCCGTTTTTACGTACCTCGTAATGTAAGTGGGTACCTGTTGAATGCCCGGTTGAGCCCACACGGCCAACCACATCGCCCATCTCTACCTTTTGCCCCACCTTAACATCAATACGCGACAGGTGGCCATACAGGGTTTCCAAACTGTTGATATGCTGTATCCGCACGCAGTTACCGTAGCCACCAAACCAGCCTGCATATACAACCGTGCCATTAGCGGTGCATTTTACGGCATCGCCTTTTTGTCCTTTAAAATCAATACCGGGGTGAAACTCGGCGCTACCGTTCTCGAATGGATCATTACGATAACCAAAAAACGAGGTGAACGAACTTACGCGCGGATAACCCAGCGGTGTATAGGCTACGGTTTTGGCCAGGCGGGACAGGTATTCATCGTACATTGAGTACTTTTCCTTATCGGTAAGTTTAACGGCGTCTTTATTGCCGCTGCCGCCCACGCTTTTATTAGTAAAGCCCGGCACGCCGCGCTTGCGCAGGTAGCCGTTAATTTTTTGAAGCTTATCCTCGATAGCCTGTATGTATGATTGGGCGCTGGTTTTATCATCATCGGCTTTGGCAACAGGGATCTGGCCTTTTAAACTGACGATCTGGGCCATTAGTTGCTGTTTTTCCAATTCCTGCTTAGCATTTTGCTTATGCAGGTAAACAATAGTGCCCGAAAGACATACGATTACCCCCAATACCCCCAGTACATATTGCCTGAAACGGCTGATGTGTTTGGTTTTTATTTGCAGTGTTTTTGTGCCCTGCTGGTTTTTATTTACAATAATTACCGTACTTACATCCGATGGTTTAGCGCTCATTGAAATTGTGAATAGGAGTTGCAAGATAAGCAATACCCTACAAAATACAATATTAAGTTTATATGAATAAAATGGATGCGGTGTAAAAGTGGCAGTAGCAGTAAATAGCAGCAGTACACAATTAAAAACTGCTACTGCCACTATTTACTGCTACTAACTCAATTCAAACTCAGATACTCCTTCGGGTTAACCGCCTTGCCGTTGCGGCGTACCTCGTAGTGCAGGTGCGCACCGGTTGAGCGGCCGGTTGAACCTACTTTGCCGATCACATCGCCTACACTTACTTTTTGACCTGTACGTACTGATATGCGCGATAGGTGCCCGTATACGGTTACCAAATTATTGATATGTTTAATACGCACACAGTTGCCATAACCACCGGCCGGGCCGGCAAATTCTACCGTGCCGTTGGCGGTACATTTTACCGGGTCGCCGGTTTTGCCACGGAAATCGATACCGGGGTGAAACTCGCTGTTACCAAAATCGAAAGGGTTGCCGCGATACCCGAAGAACGAGGTAAACGCGCTTACCCGCGGATAGCCCATGGGCATATAAGCCACATTGTTTACCAAACGGGTTAGGTAATTATCGTAATCAGAATAAATGGCTTCGGTTTTGCCTTTGCTATCGGCCTTTTTTGCCGGGGCAATACGCTTAAAGCTAAAGCCGTGCAGGCCGCGTTTGCTCAGGTAATCGTTAATTTTGGTCAACTTTTGTTCGATGCTGCCGATGTAGCTCATGGCCTTCTCGTCGCTGGTTTGTTGCTGGGTGCTTACCGAGTCTAAAGCCTGCGTTTCCTCGCCCAGTTTACGGTGCAGATCGTTGATCTGTGTTACCAGCTTCGCACGTTCCGCAGCCTGCTCATCGCTTTTGCGCGACAGGTTGATGACCGTGCAAAACAAAGCCACAACAGCCAGCAATGCTGCTGCCGTAAGGGTTTTAAGGCGTTTAAAATTCTTGTTTTTTACTGTGATGGTTTCGGTTGTGTCCTGTTTCGGGTTTTTTGTAAAAAAATTCCGGCTCAAATACTTTCGCTTTAAGTTCATCAATAATCCATTAAATAGGGTACAACACGTTGCGAACTTGCGCTACGCGCAAGTCACTAAAATTCAAATTTAAACGAAAGTCAGTACAATGTTATTATTTATAACGAAAAAAAATTATTGCTGATGTTTTTGATATTTTTGCAGGTATAAAAATCGAACAAGAACATGATGTACCCAGAATATTTAGTTGCCCCCATGCGCGAGGAACTAACCCGAGTAGGTTTCACCGAATTAAAAGATGCTGATGCTGTAACCGCCGCTATCGAAAGCGAAGGAACCGTTTTTGTAATGGTGAACTCGGTTTGCGGTTGTGCCGCTGCCAATGCCCGCCCTGCTGCCCGCATGGCTGCCGCCAATGCCAAACATCCTGATAAACTGGTAACCGTATTTGCCGGTATGGAAAAAGAAGCGGTTGACAAAGCCCGCAACTATATGCTGCCTTACCCACCGTCTTCGCCATCAATGGCGCTGTTTAAAGATGGCAAACTGGTGCACATCATTGAGCGTTACCAGATTGAAGGCCGCCCCGCCCAAATGATAGCCGATAACCTGATCGACGCGTTTGAGCAGTATTGCTAATTTAGTTTTTAGAGATTGGTTGATTAGAAATTGGTCTCTTGCAATGATAATGAAACGCCCCGGTGCATTTTGTGCAGGGGCGTTTTGCTTTTTGGAGGTGGCAATTTAACCACAAAGGGCACGAAGGTTTTCACAAAGATCACGAAGGAAAATCAAATAAGCCTTAGTGTCTTAAGTGCTCATCTGTGGCTAATCATCATCACAAAACTCCTTAGTGCCCTTAGTGTTTCTTTTCTTCGTGCCCTTTGTGGTTAAATTGCCACAACAACTATCTAAATTAGCATCAAACACAAAAAGTGATATTCGCATATCCCGATTTAGGCTTTCAGGCAAAAAAAGGTAACTTCGTATCACCAATTTAACTGATCGGTAAGATGAGGAACCTTTACACAACGGCGCTTATGCTGCTGGCGGGCACCTGCTTCGCCCAAAAAACCTATATCCAGTGCGGAAAATTGATTGACGGGATCGGCAATACTGCCCAAACGCAAATGACCATTGTGGTGGAGGGCAAACTAATTACCGATATCCAGAAAGGCTATACCACGGGCGGTAGCGCCGATAAGGTAGTAGACCTGCACAATAAAACCGTAATGCCGGGACTGATTGATTGCCATGTGCATTTGGAAAGCCAGTTCAACAAAAACTCCACAACCGAGGGCTTCACCCTTACCGATGCCGATATTGCTTATAATGCGGCCATCTTTGCAAAAAAAACTTTAATGGCCGGCTTCACCACCGTGCGCGATCTGGGCGGCTCGGGTGTGAACATCAGTCTGCGTAAAGCCGTCCAAAAAGGATTGGTTGACGGGCCGCGTATTATTACGGCAGGCAGGGCCATTTCGGCCAGCGGGGGGCATATGGACGGCTCGGTAGGCTTTCGTGATGATGTTTTCAGCCACAGGCCCGGCCCGGATGATGGCGTTGCCGATGGTAAGGACGAGTTGATAAAAGCCGTGCGCCTGCAGTTTAAGCGCGGGTCGGATGTGATCAAGATCGCGTCGACCGGGGGCGTGCTCGACTTGAGCGAAGACGGCTCGGGTGCGCAGTTCAGTATCGAAGAGATTAAAGCGGTGGTAGAAACCGCTAAGGATTACGGCCTGAAGGTAGCCTGCCACGCCCACGGCGCCGAGGGCATCCGCCGGGCCATACTTGGCGGGGTAACCTCTATTGAGCATGGTACCTTTATGGATGATGAAGATATCAAACTGGCCAAACAATACGGCACTTATTATGTACCTACTATCATAGCTGGCAAATCGGTGGCCGATTCATCAAAGATAGCCGGCTTTTTCCCGCCGGTGATCGCACGCAAGGCGCAGGAGGTTGGTCCGCAGATACAGGCTACCTTTGCCAGGGCCTATAAGGCAGGTGTGAAGATAGCTTTTGGTACCGATGCCGGCGTTTATGCCCACGGAAAGAACGCCATCGAATTTCAGTATATGGTAGAAGCCGGTATGCCGCCAATAGAAGCCATAAAGGCTGCCACCACCAGCGCCGCCGATCTGTTGGGTATCAGCGCCAAAACAGGCAGCATCAGCAAAGGCAAAATAGCCGATGTGGTAGCCGTAAGCGGCGATCCGTTACAGGACATTAAAGCCATGCGCGATATAGCATTTATTATGAAAGAAGGGAAAATTTACAGCACACAAAACTAAACAATGATAAAATTCAGATCAATTTCAGCACTGCTGATATCGGGCGCATGTGTAAGCGCCATCGGTACCGCGGCTTTGGCACAGGCCCCAACAACGCCACAGGCCACCAGCACCGTTTACCGCGAAACCACTCCAAAGATCAACGATTTGATCCACACCAAACTGGATGTGCGTTTCGATTACAAAAAACGCTATATGTATGGCAAAGAGTGGGTAACCCTGAAGCCGCATTTCTACCCAACCGATTCGCTGCGTTTGGATGCCAAAGGCATGGATATTAAAGGCCTGTTTGTAGTGAAAGCCGGCAAAAACATCCCCCTTAAATATACTTACGAGGATAGCCTGCAGCTCAACATCAAACTGGATAAAACCTATACCAACGGCGAAAATTATACGCTGTATATTGATTATACATCGAAACCGAACGAACTGAAAGTAAAAGGCAGCGCGGCCATTAACGATGCCAAGGGCCTGTACTTCATTAACCCCGACGGTACCGAAAAAAACAAGCCTACGCAGATATGGACACAGGGCGAAACCGAAAGCTCATCGTGCTGGTTCCCTACTATCGATAAGCCGAACCAGAAAACTACCGAAGAGATCAGCATGACGGTATTATCAAAATACGTTACGCTATCAAACGGTAAACTGGTATCGCAAAAAGCCAATGCCGATGGTACCCGCACCGATACCTGGAAGCAGGACCTGCCGCACTCGCCATACCTGTTTATGATGGCCGTGGGCGATTTTAAGGTTTATCACGATAAATGGAAAAACAAACCGGTTGATTATTACCTGGAACCTAAGTACGCGCCGTATGCGAAAGATATCTTCGGCCAGACCCCGGAGTTGATCGACTTTTATTCGAAAACTTTGGGTGTTGATTATCCCTGGGATAAATACGCGCAGATCGTTGTGCGCGATTATGTGAGCGGCGCGATGGAAAACACCAGCGCTACCCTGCACGGCGAATACGTGCAGGCCACCAAACGCGAACTACTTGACGCTTACTATAGCCAGGGCCAAAGCACCATCGCCCACGAGTTATTTCACCAATGGTTTGGCGATTATGTAACTGCCGAAAGCTGGAGCAACCTGACCGTTAACGAATCTTTCGCCGATTTTAGCGAAACCCTTTGGGCCGAACATAAATACGGCCAGGATGCCGGCGATGCGCATTCATACACCGATGCCGTAAACTACATGCGCGGCGGTGCCAACGACAAGAAAAACCTTGTACGCTTCTTTTATAACGATAAGGAAGATGTTTTTGATGCGGTTACCTACCAAAAAGGCGGTACCATCCTTAACATGCTACGCACCTTCCTTGGCCGCGACGCGTTTTACAAAGGCTTAGGCTTATACCTGAAAACCAATGCCTTTAAAAATGGCGAAGCCCAGCAATTGCGCCTGGCCTTAGAAGAAGTGAGTGGCAAGGACCTAAACTGGTTTTTTAATCAATGGTATTATGGGGCTGGTCATCCGGTGATGAATATCAGCTACAAATGGGATGCGGCTACCAAGACCCAAACCGTTTACCTGAAACAAAGCCAGGCCGGCCAAACCTTTATTTTGCCAATGGCTATTGATATTTACCAGGGCGGCAAAAAAGTACGCCACAGCTACTGGATGCGCAACGCGGTCGATTCGGTAAGTTACCAGCTGGCCGGCAAGCCCGACCTGGTGAACGTGGACGGCGAAAAGAAAACCCTTTGGGCTAAAACCGATAATAAAACGCTTGATGAGTTTGTGTTCCAGTACTTCAACGCGCCGTTATACTTAGACCGTAACGAGGCCGTAACCGCCGCATTGGCCAAACAAGCCGATAAAGGAGCGCAAAAAGTGCTGATAGCCGCTTTGAAAGATAAATACTTTGGCATACAACTGCGTGTCATCAACGGGCTGACGATGACCAACGATGATATTCGTAACCCTGCCCAGCCTATCCTGGCCAGCCTGGCCCAAACCGACCCGAATACGCTGGTGCGTGCCGCCGCAATTACCGCTTTGGGTAAGTTAAAGGCGTCGGGTAATATGAATTTGTTTAAATCCGCCCTGAACAATCCATCGCTGGCTGTTGAGGCCGCGGCATTTAACGCCATTACCCTGCTTGACCCGGCCGAGGCTTCTACCTTAGCCAAAAGCCTTGAAAAAGAAGCCGAAGGCGCATTGGCGGTAAACATTATGAACGTTTATCTTGATAACGGCACATCGGCACAATGGCCGTTTATTAAAGCTAAAATAGATGCCAACCCGCAAATAGCTGTTTCGGTATTCCGCAAAATGGCGCCATACCTTAGCCGTATAGATAACTCAACCTATGTTCAGCAAGGTATCACTATTCTGAAAAACATAGGCCTGCAATATAAAGCTAATGGAGCCGGCCCGGTACTGATAGCAGCCATAAACAGCGTTAAAGATGCCCGCGCTAAAATGGGCGATAACGCGTCGGTAGCTGCTGCTGATGCCGCGGTTAAAGAGATAGGGAACTAATATTTCCACACTATAAAGCACAAACAGCTGCCCGGCGGGCGGCCGTTTGTGCTTTATAGCAAAGCGGCGTAGACTCACCCGCCCGTTGCTTCGCCGGGCACCCTCTCTGCGCTGCGCGCAAAGAGGGAATGGTTGTCCGGAATTGCTTGTTCCCTCTTTTGCCAAAGGCAAGAGAGGGTGGTCCTGCGGAGCGTAGACCGGGTGAGTATTACCCATTTGCATATTTGCACATCCGCATATCTGCACATTCCCCTATCTTTGCCCCCATGGCATTCATCAAAACATTTACCAACAGCCTCATCGGCGAAAACACTTATATCGTATACGATAACAGCGGCGAATGCGCCATTATCGACCCAGGCATGTATACCGCCTTTGATCAGAACGCCATTGTTAGCTTCATTAACAATAACGATTTGAAGCCCACACTGCTGCTAAATACCCATTGCCATTACGATCATGTGTTCGGTAATAAATTTATATTTGATAACTATGGCCTGAAGCCACAATTTCATAAAGGCGAACTGGAAGTACTGCTGGAAGCCCCGGCATGGACCGCCGAAATGGGCCTGCATTATGAGGTATCACCCCTGCCCGATGTTTTCCTGCCCGAAACAGGTACGGTAACTTTCGGTCAGACGACTTTAGAACTGATCTTCGCGCCGGGCCATTCGCCCGCGCACCTGTGCTTTTACGAGCGGAAGAAGAATTTCCTGGTTGGCGGCGATGTGCTGTTCCGATTAAGTATTGGCCGCACCGATCTGCCGGGTGGCGATCATTATACCCTGCTCCGCAATATCCGAGAAAAGCTGTTCACCCTGCCTGAAGATTGCACCGTTTGGCCCGGCCACGGCCCGCAAACCACCATCGGGTACGAGAAAAGGAATAATCCGTTTTTGACGTAGAGTCCCAAACCGATCCGGAAGCATGAAGATTATGAGGCTGTCTCAAAAGCGAGGCAGCCTCTTTGTTTTTGAGCGTAATTTTCAGTAACTTAAAGGCATGGGAGGAAAAGTAGTCTTTAAGGAATATGATCCTGACCAGTTAACCTTTTTACCGTATAAACTGGAGGAACTGGTACCGCAGGGTCATCCGGTACGTATTGTATCGAAGGTGGTCGATCAGGTAGATGTTAAACCGATTAACCGCAAGTATAAAGGCGGCGGGGCATCCAGCTTTCATCCGCGGCTGATGCTCAAGCTGCTGATCTACGGTTATCTGACCAACACGTATTCTTCACGGAAGTTGGAAGACCAGGCCGCGCAGAATGTACATTTCATGTGGCTTTTAGGCATGAAAAAGCCTGATCACAATACCATCAACCGTTTCCGGAGCGAGAAGCTGTCGGGTGTTTTAAAGGAGATCTTCTCACAGATCGTATTGTTATTACAGCAGGAAGGTATCGTCTCGCTGAAAGAAGCTGTTTTTACCGATGGTACCAAGATCGAATCGGTAGCGAACAAGTACACTTTTGTATGGGGCAAAAGCATTAAGAACAGCAAGGAGAAGATGAAAGCCCAATTGGATGAACTGTGGAGTTATGCGCAAACCATCGCTGCCGAAGAACTTAAAGACACCGCACCGCTGGAATACAGCGAGATCAACCCGGAAAAAGTAAAAGAAACGATCTCAAAGATCAACGCCGCCCTGGACGATAAGGAAGATGTCGATAAGAAAGTAAGGCAGAAGCTGAACTATGCCAAAAAGCACTGGCCGGAGAACCTGGCCCGGTATGACGAGCAGGAAAAGCTGTTAGGCGGTCGCAACAGCTTTTCGAAGACCGACCCGGGTGCCACCTTCATGCGGATGAAAGAAGACCCTATGCTGAACGGGCAGCTTAAACCCGGATACAATCTGCAGATCTCCACCCAGGAGCAGTTCATCTTGAACTATAGCCTGCACCAAACCACAACCGATTACCAGACCCTTCCATCACACATCGAACAATACGAAACTTTATATCATGCACTTCCAAAAGCGGTAGTGGCCGATGCGGGCTACGGTTCGGACGAGAACTATGGCGTATTACAGCAAAAAGGCATTGAAGCTTATATCAAATACAACACGTTCGACCAGGAACAAAATAAAGGCATCAAAGCATTCGGTAATGACAGTTTGCACTATAATGAACAGGAAGATTACCTGGTATGTCCGATGGGACAACACATGCAGCATATCGGCACCGGGCAGCGGGTCACCACATCCGGCTATGTGCAACTGATCAGCCGCTATCAGGCGCAGAATTGTGAAAACTGCCCCATGCGGGGCGTTTGTCACCAAGCAGCCGGTAACCGCGTGGTGGAGATCAACCACAGCCTTAGAATACACAAGCAGATAGCGAAAGAAAGATTGAATACCGAACAGGGCATCAAATACCGAAAGCGACGGCCCGCAGATGTCGAACCGGTGTTCGCCAACCTGAAGCATAATCACGGCTTCAGGCGATTCCTGCTGAAGGGAATGTCCAAAACCGAGGTCGAAATAGGGTTATTATCCATCGCACATAACCTCAGAAAGTGGAAAGCCTGATAAAAAAGGCTTTTTATCCGATAAAAACACCTGAACCAACTCAAAAAAATCGAAAGCAGGCTGATACAGTCCCGCTTTCCTAATAACTCATCTAAATCGGCATCAACGAAAAAACCGCCTCATAATTGACTTATGAGACGGCCTCGTTGTTTGGTCCGCAATTATTCCCCCAAACACTTTTGCAGGCCGCGGGCTTTCCTATCTTTGCAATATTGAACACCTCACTCTACATAGCTAAACGGTACCTGTTCTCGCGCAAAAAAATGCACGCTATCAATATCATTTCGGGTATATCTATGCTGGGGGTGTTTGTGGGGAGCGCGGCGCTGGTCATCATACTTTCGGCTTTTAACGGGTTGGAGCAACTGATTCTTTCGCTATACAGCAACTTCACCCCCGAATTGCGGATAGAGCCGCGCGAGGGCAAAACATTCAATCCCAATACGCCATATTTTACCGGCTTAAAAAAGGATGCGCACGTTTTCTCGTACACCGAGGTGCTGCAGGAAAAAGCATTGATCATGTACGATAACAAAAAATTCATCGGCACGGTACAGGGTGTTAGCGACGATTTTTTGAAGAATAAACTATTGGACAGCACCGTGCAGGATGGCTCGTTCACGCTGCATACGGCCGATAAGGATTATGCCGTAATAGGCGCAACAGTGCAGAACAGTTTGGCGGTAAGCATAAAAAGCGAGTTCGAAAACCAATTGCAGATCTATACCCCCCGGCGCAACGCCCCGGTTTCGGCCAGTGCCATGAGCGAGTTCTCGGTGCGTAGCGTTCCCGTATCGGGCGTGTTCTCCGTTCAGCAGGATTTTGACGATATCGTGGTAACGCCCATCAGCTTTATGCGGGGGTTGCTCGATCAGCCGGTTGAGGTATCGGCCATCAACCTTAACTTTAAAAAAGGCACCAATTTGGGCGCGATGGAGCAGGAAATAGGCAAAAAGACCGGCGGCAAGTACGTCATCAAAAACCGCCATGCCCAAAACGCCACCCTGTACAAAACCCTTAATATCGAGCGCTGGTCTATCTACATGATATTAACTTTTGTGGTAATTATCGCTATCTTTAATATTGTTGGCTCACTCACCATGCTGGTGATGGATAAGCAAAAGGACATTGCCATTTTAACCAGCCTGGGCGCCGGCAAAAAGCTGATACAGGGTATCTTTTTCTTCGAGGGGATGATGATATCCATGACGGGCTGCGTGGCCGGGATGATAGTAGGTGGCGCATTTTGCCTGTTGCAGCAGCATTACGGTTTTGTAAAAATGGGCAGCAAACTAACCGTAATGGATGCTTACCCGGTGGCCCTGATGTTTATTGATTTTATAATTGTATTTTTAACCGTCAGCGTTATTGCCGTTATTGCCTCGGGCATCAGCGCAAGGCTTAGCGTTAAACGGCTCGACGAGATAAAGCAGGAACTATAATTACTACGGTATGAAAACGAAACTCTCACTTTGCGCAGTATTTTTAATGATTGCCGTTTTTGGCTGTAATAACCCGCAACATAAACCAGCCTTAACAACATCCACTCCCGAACCCGTGGTTTACCGTGGCTTGTATAGCTTTGGCCCCGAAGTAAAATCGTTTAAGGATTGCAAAACCGGTCAGGAGTTTTGGGCGGCCGATAGTTCGGCTAAACTGGAGTTGGGCTACTCGCAAATGAATTTCGAAAAACCTTATGAGCCAGTTTATGTTGAAGTAGAGGGCCGCAAGGTAAAATCGGGCGCGGACGGCGCTGCCTCTGAGTTTGACAGCACCATGGTGGTAACCAAAGTGGTAAAAATGACCAGGGATATCCCTAAGGACATGTGTAATTAAGCTGAAAGCCGAAAGGTTAAAGCTAAAAGCCGGAAACGGCGTGTATATAAACATCAACCAACGGTGCAGCTAAAAGCTTTCTGCTTTCTGCCTTCACCTTTAAGCTTAAAACAATGGAATCAAAACGTCAGCAAAAATTCGCCGGGGTAATACAGCAGGACCTGGCCGCTATATTCCAGCGCGAGGGATCAGGTTATTTACCCAACACCATGGTAACCATCACCAAAGTGCGCGTAACGCCCGACCTGGCCCTGGCCCGCATATTTTTAAGCTTCTTTAACAATTCCAACACGCAACTGGCGCTGCAAACCATCCGCTCGCACGCTAACGAGATCCGCTATAAACTGGGCGCCCGCATTAAAGACCAGGTAAGGGTGATCCCCCAGCTGGAGTTTTTTGTAGACGATACCAACGAGTATGTGGAACGTATGGACCGGATATTTGATAGCATCAGCAAAGAGGAGCGGCAGAAAGAGGCGGAGTAAAATCAAGTTGCAATTAACCATAGCGATGGGTTTAAAACCCCATCGCTATAAAATAGCTTGTCATGCCGAGCTTGTTTCGGCACCCCACATACAAGGTAAGCGTATATCGTCGCCAATCAGATGGGATGCCGAAACAAGTTCGGCATGACAGATTATCATTACCATGGACAAACACCGTCACCTCTCAAAATACATCCTATCTCATCCCGAAGCCACCGGCAAGGTAGTGGATTACAACCCCGCTGCAGATAAACTATACACATTCGATTTTACCGCCACAAACACCGAACTATCGCCAGATGACGTAGCCGATACGGCTAAATTCAGCGCCTGGGTTGATGCAAAACTGGCCGGCGAAAATTATAAATATGGCATTGGCGGCTATATGGAACACCGCACCCTGTATGCCCGCAGCGCACTGTTTGATACCGCCGAAGAACCCCGCCGCCTGCACCTTGGCGTTGATATCTGGGCAAAGGCAGGCACCCCGGTTTACGCGCCCTTTGCCGGCACCGTGCATAGCTTTAACGATAACAATAACTTTGGCGATTACGGCCCGACCATCATCCTTGAGCACGATTTAAATGGATTGACATTGTACAGCCTGTACGGCCATCTGAACCGCGAAAGCCTGGCGGGGTTGTACCCTGGCAAGCCCATTGCCCTGAACCAACAAATAGGCGCATTTGGCGAAGCTAACGAGAACGGTAGCTGGCCGCCGCATTTACACTTTCAGCTGATGTTTGATATGGAGGGTAAGGCCGGCGATTATCCCGGTGTTGGCCGTTATAGCGAAATGGAAAAGCTGATGATGAATATTCCCGATCCTGCTTTGGTGTTGGGTTTTAGTTACGGTTGATTTGTCATGCCGAACTTGTTTCGGGATCCCATTTGCATAATCAATCTTTGCATATCAGGCCTGAGTAATGGGGTACTGAAACAAGCTCAGCATGACATTTATTATTGCCATTATACCCGTAGAGACTATGAATTTAAAACCTCAGAATAACGATTATTATTTAAAGGCCGCCGATTTTTAACCTTCAATTACATAAGTCTATATAAAAACACCAAAGCCCCTCTCGCAGGGGCCTGGTGCAGATTTATAATTGGTAGGATCTTTATTTATTGGCGTACCGGTTTATAATATCCAGTATCACCTTGTTTTTTTGCAGTTGCGGTAAATATTCAAACAAAATATAATGTTTCTCCGGGTCGCTTGCCAGGGCCATTTCCAGCTGACTGAGTGCCTCGTTGTATTCGCCTTTGGCAAACAGGTAGGCTACCATACGGTAGTATAGTTCAGCTGCTTCGGGGTTGTTCTTTATGGCATCGGCAATCACTTCTATCGCGTCGCTTAAACGGTTCAACTCGTATAGTATCGACGAATAATCCAGCCAGGCATCCACATCAAGCGGGTTCAGCTCCACCACCTTCTCATAAGCCGATTCGGCTTCGGGCAGGTGTCCCAGCTTATATTCGGCATCGGCAATGGCAAACCAGTAATCGGCGTTGGCAATGTCAAGGTCTAAAGCTTTTTTATAAAAGTGCAGGGCCTCGAAGTAGCGCTCCTCAAAATCAAGCGTTACACCTATACCAAACCAGGCATCGGCCAGCTTGTTATCCATTTTCACGGCCTTTTTATAAAAGGCGCGGGCCTCATCCATCTGCTCCAGCTTTTCGTAGCATTCGCCAATGGCGCAATAAGTATCGGCATTGGGTTGCTCGTACTCAAAGGTTTGGCGATACACATCAATAGCTTCCTGAAATTTTTCCAGGTTCACCAGCGCGTTGCCTTTATTAAAGTAGGCCGATGCAAAGCTGTCTTTTATCAGGATGGCGTAATCGTAGGCATCAATCGCTTTTTCAAACAGGTTAAGTTTGGTAAAGGCGTTGCCCAGGTTATACCATGCGGCGTAGCTGTAAGGCTCGTTATCGATGTATTGCTGATAAAACTGTACACTTTCTTCCTGATTATCCATTACATCGTAGCAAAAAGCCAGTTCGTAAAGGGCATCCTGGTTCTCCATGTTTTGTTCCAAACACAGTTTCAGGTAGGTGATAGCAGTATCATAATCGCCCATGTTTTGGTAAACGTAGGCTATATGCAGTAAAATATCGTCGGTTTCTTCGGCAAGGTCAAGCGCCTTTTCGTAGTTCTCCAAAGCTTCGCTGTAACGCTCTAAATTTTCGTACAGGTTACCGCGGATGATATAGATATCAGCATCGCTGGCCTCCAGCATCTCGGCTTTGTCAAGGCATTCAAGCGCTTCGCCTATGCGGTTGCTCACTACCAGTAATTGCGCTTGTTTGATCAGGAAGACGGCGGCAAAGGGGTGCTGGTTGCGGGCAAATTCTACCACCTGCAGGGCACGGGCCGGGTCGTTTTTCTCGATGTAGTAATCAGTGATGTTCTCAAACGCCTGCGCATCAAAGAAATACTGATCATGATTACGGATCATCTCCTCGTAACGTTCGACAGAGAACTTCGGATCCTCGTTAAAATCAAATTCAAATTCTTCTTCCATTCAGCTTATTTGATATAAAAAACGACCAGAGGTTTAGGCGGCTCTATTGGCTAACTGTGTTCAAATTACTCTATAAAAGCGCCAATTGGATGAAATAGTTTTCAACATACCAACGTTTTAGACAGTGGGCCTATTTAACTAATTGATAATAAATGTGAAAGTAAATTGACGGATCAGTTAGCAAACGGGCGTTATTTTGCGGGTAAGATTGATACCTTTGAAAAATTTACGATGATGAACATCCATATCACCTCCATTCTGGATCGCTTAAAGATAAACGATTTGAACGACGCTTTTAGTATCGGCAGCGCCTGGGGCAGCAGTAATGACACTACCGTGAGAAAAATTAACTCGCCGGTTGATGGCAGGCTGATCGCATCGGTAAAAATGGCTACCGCCGCCGATTATGACCACGTAGTTAAAACCGCCCAACAAGCCTTTGCCCAATGGCGAAGCGTGCCTGCACCAAAGCGTGGCGAGATCGTTCGACAGGTGGGCGATGCCCTGCGTAAATATAAGGACGACCTGGGCCGCCTGGTATCGTACGAGATGGGCAAAAGCCTGCAGGAAGGCTGGGGCGAGGTGCAGGAAATGATAGATATCTGCGATTTTGCCGTTGGCCAAAGCCGCCAATTATACGGCTTAACCATGCATTCGGAACGGCCGCAACACCGTATGTATGAGCAATATCATCCGCTGGGCGTGGTGGGCATTATATCTGCCTTTAACTTCCCGGTAGCGGTATGGAGCTGGAACGCGGCCCTGGCCTGGATATGCGGTAACGTATGCATCTGGAAACCATCTGAAAAAACACCGTTGACGGCGATTGCCTGCCAGCATATTGTACAGGAAGTTTTCAAAGCCAATAATATCCCCGATGGTGTATCGAACTTAATCATTGGCGACCGCGAAGTAGGCGAACTGATGGCTAACGATGCCCGTGTGCCACTGGTATCGGCCACTGGCTCTACCCGTATGGGTAAAGCGGTAGCCACCGCGGTTGCAGGCAGGTTAGGCAGGAGTTTATTAGAATTGGGGGGCAACAATGCCATCATTATCACCGAAGACGCCGACCTGGATATGGCCCTGATCGGCGCGGTATTTGGCGCGGTGGGTACAGCCGGTCAACGTTGCACCACAACCCGCCGGTTAATTATCCACGAAAGTGTTTACGAAAGCTTTAAGCAAAAACTGGTAAAAGCCTACGGGCAAATCCGCATTGGCAACCCGCTTGATGAGCATATGCACATGGGCCCGTTGATTGATACCGACGCGGTTAAACTATACCTGCAATCTATTGAGCAATGCAAGCAGCAGGGCGGCAATTTTGTGGTTGAGGGCGGACAATTATCAGGAGACGGTTACGAATCGGGCTGCTACGTAAAACCCTGCATTGCCGAGGTTGAGAACCATTTTGAGATCGTTCAGCACGAAACCTTTGCGCCGATACTGTACCTCATTAAATATAAAACTTTGGACGAAGCCATCAGCCTGCAAAACGGTGTTCCGCAGGGTTTGTCATCGGCCATCATGACCAATAATTTACGCCAGGCCGAGCAATTCCTGTCGGCCGCGGGTTCTGATTGCGGTATTGCCAACGTGAACATCGGTACATCTGGCGCCGAAATTGGCGGGGCCTTCGGCGGTGAAAAGGAAACCGGCGGCGGCCGGGAATCGGGTTCGGATGCGTGGAAGGCTTATATGCGCAGGCAAACGAATACGATTAATTATAGCACCACGCTGCCGCTGGCGCAGGGGATAAAGTTTGATTTGTAAGGGCGGCGAGTTGACTCACCCGGTCTGCGCTGCGCCCGACCACCCTCTCTGCTTCGCAAAGAGGGAATGAGCTTCTCTAATACTGCTCCTGCCCCCTTTGCGCGTAGCGAAGAGAGGGCCGACGAGCGAAGCAACGTCGGGGTGAGTAAAACGGGCAAGCAGAGCCGGCTAGTTAACTCACCCGGCCTACGCTACGCTGGACCACCCTCTCTGCTTCGCAAAGAGGGTATCGGGAACCGTTTAGGAGCGCGCGGAGCGTCAATGCAAATTTCCCCTCATCAGGGTGATGCAGGTTTATACAATATCACCTAACTTTATCGTTTTAGGTTTTACACTATTAATAACTGGATAAACACACATAAATGAATTTATTAAAACCCCTAACCGCCGGCGCGCTGCTTGCGGCATTAACCATAAACATTAGCGCCTACGCGCAGGAAATCCCGGTAGTTAAAACCCCGCCTCCACCTAAAGACTGGCACGCCATGGACCTTACCGCCAACGGCTATTACGGCGTTAGCCTGGCCAAAGCCTACGAGTTTGTAAAAGGCAAAAAAAGCAAGACTGTGATTGTAGCCACCATCGACAGTGGTGTAGATACCCTGCAAAAGGACCTGAAAAGCATCTTGTGGACCAATACTAAGGAAATCCCGGGCAACGGAATTGACGATGACCACAACGGTTATATCGACGATATACACGGCTGGAACTTTTTAGGCGGCCCCGGCGGCAAGTGCGATTTTACCGAAACTACCGAAGAGGTGCGCGAATATGCCAAGCTGAAGGATAAATATCAGAACAGCACCGCTAATGATTCGAAAGAGTACAAATACTGGCTGAAAGTGAAAGCCACACACGATTCGACCATTGCCAAATCATCGGAAGAATTGCAGCAGTTATCGCCCATGATGAATGTGCTGATGGTGACCAGCGGCTTTATTAAGCGCGAAATGAAACTGCCGGCCAATGGCTCGTTTAACCTGAAAGATCTGCAAACGCTTAAAACTGCTAACGATACGGTTAGGGAAAGCAAAAACGTGTGGACCTCATTCTTTGAGCAGGAGGGCGGCGCTACTTCAAACAGTGCGAAAGTAATTAAGGAACTAAGCGATTACCTGGCCAAACTGAACAACGACGTATCGCCCGATCTGGATGCCCGCAAGCGCATTGTTGGCGATAATCCTGATGACTTCACCGATAAAAAATATGGCAGCAACCTGCTGAAGTTTGATGATGCCATGCACGGCACCATGGTGGCCGGCTTTATTGGCGCTATCCGTGGTAACGGTTACGGCATGGATGGCATTGCCGATAATGTGCGCATTATGGCCATCAAGGCTGTGCCAAATGGCGATGAGTACGATAAAGATATTGCCAACGCCATCCGCTACGCGGTTGATAATGGCGCGCAGATCATTAACATGAGCTTTGGTAAAAAGATCTCGCCGCATAAGGAGTGGGTTGATGCCGCCTTTAAATATGCTGCCGAACACGACGTGCTTTTAGTATCGGCCGCCGGTAACGATAACCAGGATGTAGATGCCAAAGCCGATTACCCGAACGACCAGTTTGAGGATGGCTCATCTACCGATGCGGATAACGTGATCAACGTAGGTGCCTCTGGTCCGCGTAAAAACGATAAACTGGCTGCCGATTTTAGCAACTACGGCAAAAAAAATGTAGACGTTTTCGCACCGGGCGTAAAGGTAACATCGGTTACCATGGATGCCGAAGTGAATACAGAGGATGGTACCAGCTTCGCTTCGCCAATTACCGCAGGTATCGCCGCGCTGATATTGGAGCATTACCCAACACTAAGCTCAAAGCAAATTAAGCAGGCCATTATGCAATCGGCCAAACCGCTGACCGGCTTTATGGTATACCGCCCGGGCAGCAAAACCGAAAAGGTTGACTTCTCTACCTTGAGCCGTACAGGCGGCATCGTAAACGCTTATGACGCCCTGGTGATCGCATCGAAAATGAAGGGTGAGCGTAAGGATACCAAATCGATGACCATTAATACGCCGGCATCGTCAAAATAAGACCCCAGGCCCAATGTCATTAAGTTAAGCTTTTAAGCCCCGCCTAAGTCCTCCCCAAAGGGGAGGATTTTAAGAAATTTACGCTTGTGCAGCCTAAGTCTCCCCTACCGGGGGAGATTTAGAGGGGGCTTTATTCGGCTGATCATCCTTAAGTTAACGTGAGTTCGATATAAGCATTAGAGCGAAAGTTGCAGTGATTTTGAATGATCAAATTCAAAATGAGTTTTGATGGATGGTTTCTTAGGGAGGAAACTGTAAGCGGCAATTCCGCTGTATAGGTTAATAATAAAGCCTGATATAGACCGGTGCCTGGAATGTTCTATCTGACAAATATTTTTCAAAGCATCATTTACGCATTCGACCACGCTCCGTTTTCTAAGCATGATTTTATCAGAGATGCTCATCAATTTGTTTTTCATATTGCGTTTGATCTTAGTAATGAGTTGCACACCACTATGAAAAAGATGCTCGAAAACAGACTGTTTTACCAAATATCCCTTATCACCATATAACTTGCCAAATAGTTTCTTGCAAAGTGTAAGCAGCAGGTCGGTATTATTGTCGGATACGCTGCCCTGGGTGAGTTGGAATGCAATTATTTCACCCATGTCATTGATTACTAAGTGTAATTTAAATCCATAAAACCAGCCCATCGTAGAGTAGCCGCGTGAAGCGGCCCCGCTGAAAACTTTATTCTGATGTATCCGCTCTTTCGCACAAACCTCTAATCTTGTAGAATCTATAAAAGAAATACCTGTGCAGTTGCCAAGGCTATGGGCGCTGACAAACATCAACATGGGCAAGGCGTATTTCTGCTGTAATTCCACAAAACGGTTATAAGAAACCAGGTGTGGGAACTCCCGGCATAGATGAACGCAGACATAGTCCAAATAGAAGTGTTTTAACGTTCTGTAATCGGATAGATGGAAACAGATCAGGATGGTTATTACTTCACTCTGAGAAAGTCCGCAAGGTTTGTTACGGGTCTTTAATGTTGTATCGCTATCAAGCTTAATCATACAATCATCAATGTGTTGATTAAAATAATGGCAATATTCATCGGCCAGAAAGAAAATTTCGGTAATTTTATCAAGAGTAAGCATAGATTGTTTCTTTAAATTCGACACTTAAATATAACAAAATATGCTTACTTATTTGATTATCAGATAGATATATCATTAAATAAATCCCGCCTCTTATATCGAACTCACGTTAAGTTAAGGACATTGCCCCCAGGCCCCCTAAAGGGGGTTTAGGAATATGCAGATATAGGATATGCAAATGATAAATCAAAAGCGCCCCGTATTTTCCGGGGCGCTTTTGATTTATTACTAATCGTCATTGCGAGGAGCGTAGCGACGTGGCAATCTCGTAGTATGTATACCAAGCTACGGGATTGTCACGCTATCGCTCGCAATGACAAGTTACAAGGGTGGATGCGGCGGTGGTGGCGGCAGTTTCACGTGGGGCAACTTGATATGCAATCGCTTCGGGCGTGGATGTGCCGGTGGCTTGCGTACAGTCACTGTGCGGTGATTAACTACAACCGGCGGTTTTCCGGGATGGGGTGGTGGTGGCGGTAATTTTACCTGCCATACTACCGACGCTGGCGCTGTTACCGTGCCGGCATTTACCGATACAGTTACTGTAGCCATCAGCATCGCGATAATTAATATCCTGGCGATCTTCATGTTATTGAAAGGTTAAATGAGTTGATACTTGTTGATGAACGCAAAAATGACCGGTTTGTTTTAGCGATCATCTGCTTGTTTAGCAGATTGCAATGGTAAATGGTTCTTAGTGTATTTATCATAATTTATATTAAGTCTATAGAATTTATAGATTTTTCTTGGATTTAATAAAACAAGCATTTATGTTTGCATCATAATATGAATTTACAAGGTATCAAATACATGTTTTTAATGCGAATGCCCCGCACCCGCGAGGTCATGTGTTGCTGTTGTTAATACAGATTTAAGGCGCCTGCTGCCACAAAACAAACACATCGTTAAAACAAATTTTGATCGCCATCCATGCACACATTTTTTAATACAACTACGTCCCGTATAAATTGCTTTGCGCTGCTGGCAGCTGCTGCAACTGTATTGTTTTTCAGTTCGTGGGGCACTGCACCACGCCGGGCATCACTCTGCCAATTGGCGGGTGAGGACGCTTTCCACACAACAACATCGTGGCATAATTTAAAGATAAACGGGAAGCAGCTACGGTACAAAGCTACTGCCGGTTATGTATCTGTAAACGACAGCAACCATCACTCAGCGAAGTTATTTTACACCGCTTACACGGCCGTGCAGGGTAAGCGCCCGGTAACTTTTGTTTTTAACGGCGGGCCGGGGTCATCGTCTATCTGGCTGCATATGGGCTCGTTCGGGCCGGTGCGGGCGGTGCCGGGTAAGGCAGGGTATACGGATAACCGCGATACCTGGCTGGGCTTTACCGACCTGGTATTTATCGACCCGGCGGGCACAGGCTACAGCCGCCCCGATGATGGTACCGATGCGCGCCGATTTTATGGCTATCACGAAGATATCCGTGCCATCGGCAGGTTTATTCAGCAGTATCTTTCCGAAAATAACCGCCAAAACGCGCCTGTATTTTTAGCCGGGGAAAGCTATGGCGCCGCCCGGGCGGTGGGACTGGCAGCATACCTGCAGGATACCCTGCATACCTCGCTATCAGGACTAACCTTAATTTCCCCGGCGCTTGATTACCGGCTGATCACCTTTAATAAAGGTAATGATGATGCGTATCCTTATTACCTGCCAGCTTATGCCGCTGCAGCGCAATATCACCATCAACTTGCGCCGCAATTGCAGGCGCTAAATGCCGCGCTGCTGAACGCCAAAGTATCCCGCTTCGCATTTAGCGCCTATAGTCAATTTTTAAAGAATGGTAAAAACAGCGCCGAAGTACTGGACTCCCTGAGTTATTATACCGGGATTGATAAAGCCACATTACAAGCCCTGAACGGACGGCTTACCGATACCCGTTTTACGCATCTGTTGCTGAAGAATGCTCATCTGCAAACCGGGACGTATGATAGCAGAATAAGCGGTAATACTAACGCCGCCGACCCAAGTGAAGCGCTGTTGCGCAAAACATTTCCGCAATCATTTCAGCAGTACATCGCGCAAAACCTGGCGTATAATAATCGCCTGCCCTACCTGGCTACCATAGCTACACCCGGTTGGAACTACGGGCCGGCAACAAGCAACGGCTATTTAAACGTGGTGCCTTTGTTAAAGAATACGCTGAGCAAGCATCCTCGTTTAAGGGTGCAGGTAGTGAGCGGGACTTACGACCTTGCAACACCGCCCGCAACGGTAGATACGGCCGTAGCGGCGATCAATGCAAGTGGCGTGTTTAACAACCGCCTGCAGGTGCACCATTACTATGCCGGGCATATGCTTTATACCGACGATAAGGCTAACACCCAATGGAAAAAAGACAGTGAAAATTTTTATCAAAAAACCATATCAGCCCAAATTTGAAGCGAATGAATAACAAGGCGGAGTGGCCGAGTGGTGAGGCAGGCGTCTGCAAAACGCTTTACAACGGTTCGATCCCGTTCTCACGCCTCCAATAATTTTGTACCCTCTCTCATATTAGGTTTATAATTGGTTCGTAAATGCCCCTGCCCATCAGGGGCTTTACATTTTTTATGCACCCTTCCCTGCCCTCCCCGAAGGGGAGGCTACTGTGTGGACACATCCTTTAACTATTATCCTGATAAAGGAGCCAACCTTCATAGACGTTATAGAACTTGGCCAGGCCCTTAACTTCCTCAAAGCTACAACTGCACGTTTTTCTATCCGTTTATCGCCAAAGGCCCCTTTAAAATCCGGGTTTGTATTGATAGGTTCGTCCATCCTGCAAAACTCCGACTTTATAGCATACTTGTGTCCACAAAGTAGCTCCTTCTGAGAGGGCCTGGGAGAGGTCTCAGACCCGCTTCTTTTTCAAATTCTGATAATCGATATAATACAAGATTTTAACCGAGTAGTTATTATTCTTCGGCTGGTTGAAGGTATTATCAAAATTATTTAGGTAGCCGTATTTGGCAATATTAGAACTGGTAAGCGCCGAGCTTTTCCAGGCCAGGCTAAGCGTACTGCCCGGGGCAAACTGCCACTCGTATATCATATCGATATTCCACACGTTGTAGTTTTGATCTACCGCGTGATCGAAATTGGTTGAGGTAAGATGTGTCAGCTCGCCATCCTGCGCCAGGTCGTAAAACTCTTTATTGTTCAGCTTAGACCAGTAGTGGCGCAGCCTGAACGATAAGCCGGCCACGTTATTGAACGTGTATTTTACGTTAAAAATATTCTCGACCGTTTGCATATCCCTGCGGGCAAAAATGGGGTTATTGCTCACGGTATCCATGGTAGAAAAACCCACATAGTTGCTGCGGGGCGTATACGAAATGTCGCCGCCTATACCAAAATTGTTGGTGACGCGCAGGTTGTATCCTACTTCGGCATCGTAGCCCTTGCCGGCAAATCTATTCCGATTGCGAAGTGCGACGAATATGTAGCCATTAAGCCGGTTCGAGCGACTGGTGTTGATATTGAAATTAAGATTATTCTCTTCAGGGCGGCGGAACACCCGGCCTGCCACCCGCGGTTCGTAGAAGTCGTTACCCTCTCGGTTATTGTTCAGGTTGATGTTACCCTGCCAGGTATTTTTAAAGCGGAAGAAGCTACCCAAATTCAACTCCAGTTTTTGGAAGGCCGACGGCTTGTACATGCGCGAGTAATAGATGTTTGAATAAAGGCCCCAATTGGTGAACAGGTTGCCTTTGGGCTTATAATTGGCGTATTGCAGATTGATGTTATGATCGAAATAATTGTTGTTGAACAGGATGCCCAGATCGTTTGAATCATAATTATCATTCACCAGGTCCTCGGTAACCTGGGCCGTGAAATTGCCCTGTGTTTTCCCGGCAGATACTTCATAACTGTAACCGGTTTTGGTATGGTCGGTATAAAACAGGTTACTCATTAAGCCATAACCGCTCACACCGTAAGAGTTGGCTTTGTTCTTCAGGTTAAACACCAAACCACCTACATCCGAGTTGTAATCCTTGCCGAATCGGTTCACATTGGTATTAATGAGGGTAATAGCCGAATTATTCTTCAGGTTTTGATCGAGCACCAGGATATTGTAATTGGTCAACGGCGATGTTTCTACCTCGCGGCGGTTGCCGTTGGCATCTTCCACAATAGCATTAGCCGAATTGGTGATGGCATTGAACACGCCGATACCCAAACCATTCGATAATCGACCGGACAGCTTGGTGGCGTTTAACAGGCGCGTTTCGGTAGGATTACGGATCACCTCCTCGCCTGGTTTCAGGTTATTATAGGCATTGCCATAATCAATCGGCTGCCCGCCTACACGGCGACTGTAAAACAGGTTACCCTTGTTAAATAGTTCGGTACCCTCGGTAAAAAAGGGGCGGTTCTCGGTATATTTTACTTCGAAAGGCGTCAGGTTCAAAACCTTATTATCCGATTGCACCTGCCCGAAGTCGGGGATCAGCGTCATATCCAGCGTAAAGCTGGCGTTGATGCCGTACTTCACATCCATCCCGCCGTTAACTGATCCTGTAGTGTTTTTAACGTCGGCAGTATTGTAAGGGTAATGGTTAAGATAGGTGGAGAAGTAAGGATAAAAACCCAGGCGCAGCGGCGGTGTGATATCTTTCAGATTGGTTAACTGCCCCTCCTGGTTCATCAGCCCATTCTTTTTAGGGTCAAGCTCGTTCCAAAACATCTGGGCCTGGGTGCACTGGCGGCGGCGCACCATGTTCAAACCCCATGTCTGCACATCTTTTTTTGAGAAGCGCAAGGCAGAGTAAGGTATCTTAAACTCGGCAGACCAGCCTTTATCGTCAACCGTTACCTTGCTTTCCCAAACGCCGTTCCAGGTGTCGTCCTCGTTACCGCCGTTGCTGTATTTGGCATCGTATTGCACGCCCGCGGCAGTAGTATAAAAACCGGTACCGTTCAGTCCGTCAAGGTAGGTATCGAAGATGATACCCACAAAGTCATCGTTGGCGATTTTATCGCGCGTGGTCAACTCGCGTGCTACCCTTTTTTCGGATGTTTCGTACATGCGGGCGGCCACGTAAATTGCGTTGTTATCATAAACGATTTTTACCTCGGTACGCTCCTCCGGTTTTTCGTGGCGACCGGCTACGGGATTGTTCTCAATAAAATCAGTAGCGATGGGGACGTTCTTCCAGGCTTCGTCATCAAGCAAGCCATCTATTTTGGGCGGAGTAGTGGTTTTTACAGCCTCAAGTTTTTTTACCGGAGCCTGGGCAATAGCAAATAAGGTGAAACAGGATAATATAATGGTGAATATCGGCTTCATTTTTCGGTTAATAGTAGTATTGCTTATAAGACACCGAAAGTAGGCCAATGGTTACAAGATTTCTGTTAAACAATGGTTAAGAGTAGTTAAACTATGTTAAAACCAATGTGTTAAAATCACTTTTTAGGGAGGGAACTTTAGAAACAAAAAAAGGCGAAGAATCCTAAAACCCTTCGCCTTTTACCTTTAAGCTTTTACCTTATTTAGATAAATACCTTGATTTCTCCTTATACAAGTGCCTGAAGTAAGCGTCCTGCAGATTCGGGATGAAGCGGATAGCTTCGCCGGTCGATTTCATTTCAGGGCCTAATTCTTTTTCTACTTCAGGGAACTTATCGAACGAGAACACCGGCTCTTTAATAGCGTAGCCCTTCAGTTTGCGTTCGATGTTAAAGTCTTTTAGTTTATGGGTGCCCAGCATTACTTTGGCAGCGATGTTGATGTATGGCACATCATAAGCTTTAGCAATGAAAGGCACGGTACGTGAAGCACGCGGGTTAGCCTCGATCACATAAACCTTATCGTCTTTGATAGCGAACTGGATGTTCAGCAAGCCGCGCACATTTAGGGCCTGGGCAATCTTTTTCGTATGTTCTTCCATTTGTTTGATCACCGATTCCGACAGATCGAACGGTGGCAATACCGCGCTCGAATCGCCCGAGTGGATACCGGCCGGTTCAATGTGTTCCATCAAACCAATGATGTGTACATCATCGCCATCGTTTATCGAATCCGACTCGGCTTCGGCAGCACGGTCAAGGAAGTGATCGATCAGTACGCGGTTACCCGGCAGGTTTTTCAGCAGGTTTACAACCGCTTTTTCCAGGTCTTCATCGTTTATCACAATGCTCATGCCCTGGCCGCCTAATACGTAGCTTGGGCGAACAAGAACCGGGTAGCCAACTTCGTGCGCAACTTCCAGCGCCTCTTCAGCGCTTTCGGCCACACCATATTTCGGATAAGGGATATCCAGGTCCTTCAGCAAATCGCTGAAGCGGCCGCGGTCTTCGGCAATATCCATATCATTATAGCTGGTACCGATGATCTTAATGCCGTGCTGGTGCAGCTTCTCGGCCATTTTTAGCGCGGTTTGGCCACCTAACTGAACGATAACACCTTCCGGTTTTTCCAGTTCGATGATCTCGCGCACATGTTCCCAAAACACCGGCTCGAAGTATAGTTTATCGGCCATGTTAAAGTCGGTAGAAACCGTCTCCGGGTTACAGTTGATCATGATCGCCTCGAAGCCGGTTTCTTTAGCGGCCAGCAAACCGTGCACGCAGCTGTAATCAAATTCGATACCCTGGCCTATACGGTTAGGGCCCGAGCCTAATACGATGATCTTCTTTTTATCTGATACTATCGATTCGTTCTCGCCCTCGTAGGTAGAGTAGAAGTACGGCGTTTTGGCCTGGAATTCAGCCGCGCAGGTATCCACCATTTTGTAAACGCGGTGCATACCCAATGCTTTGCGGCGCTGGTAAACATCTTCTTCGGTGGTAGAGTTGCCTAAAATGTAGGCGATCTGCACATCCGAGAAACCTTTTTGCTTCAGCGTGAATAAAAACTCCTCAGGAATATTATTCAGCGAATAGCGGCGCAACTCGGTTTCCATGTTAACGATATCCTGGATCTGGTTCAGGAACCAGCGGTCTATTTTGGTGGCCTTGCGGATAGATTCGACAGGCACACCCAGGCTCATGGCATCGTAAACGTGGAACAGCCTGTCCCAGCTTGGGTGCTCCAGGCTGTGCATGATCTCGTCCAGGTTGCGGCTTTGGCGACCATCGGCGCCTAAGCCGGCGCGACCGATCTCTAACGACTGGCAGGCTTTCTGCAACGCTTCTATAAAACTGCGGCCGATGCCCATTACCTCACCTACCGATTTCATTTGCAGGCCCAGCTCGCGGTTGGCGCCTTTAAATTTATCGAAGTTCCAGCGTGGGATCTTCACGATCACATAATCCAGCGTAGGCTCAAAATAAGCCGATGTGGTTTTGGTGATCTGGTTTTCTATTTCATCCAGGTTGTAACCGATGGCCAGCTTAGCGGCAATTTTGGCAATAGGGTAACCGGTAGCTTTTGATGCCAGTGCGGATGAGCGCGATACACGCGGGTTGATCTCGATAGCGATGATGCTTTCATCGGCCGGGTTAACCGAGAACTGTACGTTACAACCACCTGCGAAGTTACCGATGGCGCGCATCATCTTGATGGCCTGGTTACGCATTTCCTGGTAGCAGCGGTCGCTCAGGGTCATGGCCGGGGCTACAGTGATCGAATCGCCGGTGTGGATACCCATTGGGTCAAAGTTCTCGATAGAGCAGATGATAATTACATTGTCGTTATTATCGCGCAGCAACTCTAACTCATATTCCTTCCAGCCCAGTACGGCTTGCTCTACCAACACTTCGTGCGTTGGCGATGCCTGTAAGCCGCGGCTCAGGGCCTGGTCAAATTCTTCTTTTTTATGTACGAAGCCGGCTCCTTTACCACCCAGTGTATAGCTTGGGCGTATAACCAGCGGGAAACCGATATCCTGCGCGGCCTCCTTCCCTTCAAGGAAAGAGTTGGCTATTTTAGATTTAGCCACGCCTACACCAATATCAACCATCAGCTGGCGGAAAGCCTCGCGGTTTTCGGTCTTTTCAATCGCGGCTACATCCACACCAACAACGGCTACGCCATATTTTTCCCAAATGCCACGTTCCGATGCTTCAATACACAGGTTCAACGCAGTTTGGCCACCCATGGTAGGCAATACAGCGTCGATTTTTTGCTCCTGCAGTATCTGCTCTAAACTGTCGCAGGTAAGGGGCAGCAGGTACACGTGGTCGGCAATAACCTTATCGGTCATGATGGTTGCCGGGTTGCTGTTAATGATGGATACGGTGATACCCTCGTCTTTTAACGATAGCGCGGCTTGCGAACCCGCATAATCAAACTCGCAGGCCTGGCCTATAATAATAGGGCCTGAACCGATGATCAATACTGATTTGATGGAATTATTTTTGGGCATAGTGTTTTGAGGTTATGGTTCATGGTTCATGGTTCATGGCTTATACCGGTTGAGCTATAAAAGGCCTGTTTGGGTAGAATACTATGAACTATGATCCATCAACTATGAACTATAATTTCTATGCGCCGTGGACGAGCAAACCCGACCTCAGCGTCGGGGTGCAAAGATAGGATTTATGCCCGGTTTTCGACGTATTATTTTAAAATCGTTTTCAGCATTTGTGAACATCTTTAAATTTAAGCATATCCTTCAGCCGTAGCTCCTTTTCGGTATCGAAACCGCAGGATGTTGTAAAATTCTTTGGATTGCTGTAAGTGCCAAATAACATATCCCACCAAACAATATCGCCGTAATTATTGCTATGTTTTTCGTATTCGTGGTGTATGCGGTGCATCTCGGGGCGCTGAAAAATGTAGCCCACCCACTGCGGCGTTTTTACATTGGTATGATAGAAAAACTCGCCCAGGGCAGTGCACAGCGTGTAAATAGCGCCTGCTTCGGGGTTTAAACCCAGCAATGTGTAAACCAGCAAACTGCCGATAATGGAGTTTACCGTCATCTCCAACGGGTGTTTGTAGAACGACGTGATCACCTCGATACGCTGGGCGCTGTGATGGATCTGGTGGAAGCGCGTCCATAAAAAATCGCTTTCGTGCCTCCAGCGGTGCCACCAGTAAAATATAAAGGTGGCACCGAAGTAGGCGATCATTCCGCCAGCCCATGCTGGTACATGTGCCGACAGATGAAACAACGAATAGGTTGAAAGCCATTTTTCCCAGGTAAAGCCGGCAGCCACCACCACCAGCAGTTGAATAAAATTAATAGCCAGCACGCGGATGATCCAGGTAGGCACTTCGGGCAGGCGCCAGCCGGGGATGCTTTTTTCGATAATGAAACAAAAAGCGAAGCAGGTGAGAATGACGATAAGCATGACATTGATTTTTGATAAACCAAAGGTGGGGTGGATATGGGGTGAAAAGTTTTGACTTAAGTCAAAAAGTGTACTGCCCCGCAATGACGTGAGGGTATTGCCGCTGTCGCTATCGCGCTCTTATCCTGCTTAAAGTCTCCTGCTTAATGCTTAAGTAAGTGGCAATTTGCCCCAGTGTAGCTTTTTGCAAGATGCCGGGATATTGCGCCAGCAACTTTTCATAACGTTGTGTGGCGGTGAGTGTCTGCAAATCAATAGCCCGTTCCTCGCTGCGAATATAGTATTGCTCGGTAATCACGCGGCCGGTGATGTTAAACTCAGGGAAGGTTTTGTACAGATATTGCAACTGGTCCCAGGTGATGGATTGCAGTGTGCAATCTTCCAAAGCTTCGATATTTTCAAACGATGGTTTACGCGAAAAGAAGCTGTAAACCGATATGATGATATCGCCAGTATCCATAAACCAATTAGTAAAAGTGCTGTCGCCTTTATCGTAATAGGCACGTACAAAACCCTGCTTTATAAAACAGATGCGTTGCGATACCTGCCCGCTTTTTAATATCTGCTGCTTCTTTTTTACCTGCCCCTCTACCAGCATACCGGCAATAGCATCTTTTAATGGCTGCGATAAAATGGTGATGCTGTTAAGTGTTTGAAAAAGTGGCGAGGTGTCCATCGGTGTTAAAATGTAAGGCAATTTACGGCAAAACTTTGGGGTAAAATAATTGTGATGTTGCAGGCAGATCGATCATGTTAACCAATGCTAAATTTTAATTCGTTTTATGATAGGCTATTTTTAAAAAATTGGTTAACTTGCCTTATACGCACCGAAACTATAGTACTATTATGAAAACACTGTACCTGTTGCTGGTTGGTATCGCGCTTTCCGCCTGCGGAACAATGCAATCTATCGTAAAATCATCGTTCCCATACACGGCCAATGTAGAAATACCGGGCAACGGTATGGCTGGCAAGCAATATACAGCAGTGAGTACGGCCAGCAGTGCCGACCAGGCATTTATGAAGCACGATGCCGATAACATCAACGCCGTGCGTATCGTATCGGCCAAATTACAGGCTATCGACCCTACGGATTTTAATATCGGGCAAATGGAATCGGTACAGGTATATATTTCTAAAACAGATGGTAAGGGCGCAACGATGGTAGCATCGCGCAAGAATATCAACCCCACTATTGGCAACAGCCTGGTGCTGGATATTGATAACGCCCACTTTTTAGATGAACTGGTGCGCGAACCAAGCCTGCAGGTTAAACTGGTATATAAATTGCGCCAAAACATTGCCAAAGGCGTTAACCTGCATGTGGTGCTAAGTATAGCGGCCTATCCCAATAGACAGGATGCTAATTAAGGAAGTTTTGAGTGGTCCGCCGATCTATTTGATCAGCTTATTATCGTTATCAGGGAAGATCAATATCGGCTGATAGGCACGTGCTTCATCCATTTCCATATAGGCGTACGACATGATGATCACCACATCGCCTACCTGGGCTAAGCGTGCGGTAGCGCCGTTAAGGCAAACGGTACCGCTGCCTCGCTCGCCTTTTATTACATAGGTTTCAAAGCGGGCGCCGTTGTTATTGTTAACGATCTGTACTTTCTCGTTGGGGATAATATTGGCGGCCTCAATCAGGTCCTCGTCAATAGTGATACTGCCTACATAGTTCAACTCGGCTTGCGTTACTTTAACCCGGTGAAGCTTAGATTTTAGCACTTCAATAATCATAGCGCAAAGGTAGTGAATTAGTTAATTAGAGATTAGTTAATTAGAGATTAGTTGACAGTTGCATGAGATAAACAAGATCTAATCGTTCAATAACACATTGTCAATCAGTCTGGTTTTGCCCACGCGGGCGGCTACTAAAGCAACAAACGATACCGAGTTTTGATTGGCCGTGTGCAGCGTTTCACCATCGGCTATTTCCAAATATTCCAGGTCGACGCCGTCCTGCTGCCTGATGATATTGGCTGCCTGCTCTTGCAGTTGAGTAATGTTGTTTGATTTAAAATTATCCTTTAACCAAAACAGTGCTTTTGAGAGGATCAGTGCGTTTTGCCTTTCGGTAGCGGATAGATGAATATTGCGCGAGCTCATAGCTAGTCCGTCATCATCGCGCAGGATGGGGCACATTACCAGCCTGATTGGTAGTTTCAGCAGATCGACCATGCGGGCTATTACTTTAAACTGCTGGTAATCCTTTTGGCCAAACAGGGCCACATCGGGCTTTACAATATCAAACAGCTTAAATACCACCTGTGTTACCCCCTGGTAATGCCCGGGACGGAATTTGCCTTCCAACAAATGCTCCAGTTCGCCTATCTCCAAATGCCATTGCTCATTGCCGGCATACATCTCGCTTACCTCGGGGTTAAACAAAATATCGCAGCCAATTTGCTCCAGTTTGTGCATATCCTGCTCAATAGGGCGGGGGTAGCGCTCCAGGTCTTTAGGGTCGTTAAACTGGGTTGGGTTTACAAAAATGGTACTGATCACCACATCGGCGTTATCACGCGCCTGCCCTACAAGCGACAGGTGCCCCTGGTGTAAAGCGCCCATAGTTGGCACCAAGCCAATGGTTTTATCATTTGCCCGCAGCTGTTGCAGGTGCGCCTGCAATTCTTTTATACGTTTAAAAACCTTCAAATGGGTCCAGATTTAAAAAAGTGGGCAAAGTTGTGTAATTAGAACAAATAAACCAAAACTTAATGCACAAACTTTGTCAATTATTATTATAATGCTTATATTTGCAGACTCAAATTTTTTTTGAGTTCTCACATAATTTAAAACACTGATAAAAGATGGGTAAATCTAAGCTTCTGTTTATAACTCATGAAATGTCACCTTTTCTCGATCTCACAAAAATTTCTGAAATAACCCGCCAGCTGCCCCAGGCTATGCAGGATAAGGGTTTTGAGATCCGTATACTAATGCCCCGTTTCGGCAATATTAACGAAAGGCGCAACCGTTTACACGAAGTTATCCGTTTATCAGGGATGAATATTATTATCAATGATAATGATAATCCGCTGATCATTAAAGTGGCCTCTATTCCATCGGCCCGTATGCAGGTTTATTTCCTTGATAACGATGAGTACTTTCAGCGCAAGCACGTATTTGCCGATAAGGATGGTAAATTTTATGCCGATAACGATGAGCGCATGATCTTCTTCTGCAAGGGGGCTATTGAAACGGTGAAAAAATTAGGCTGGTCGCCGGATATTGTACATTGCCACGGCTGGATGAGCTCCCTGGTGCCGGTTTATTTGAAAACCACCTATAAAGACGATCCTACCTTTAAGCATTCGAAGGTGATCTATTCTATCTACGACAAGGAATTTAGCGGCGCTTTAAATGCTGATTTCGCGCATAAAGCCATTATGGCCGACATGAACGAAGAGCATACCGAAGTGTTTAAGCCGGGTACTAACGCCGCGCTTGATGCCGGTGCCGTAAAATATTCGGATGGTGTGGTTTTGGGCAGTGCAGATATTGATGCGGAAACGTTAAATAATGTTAAAAACAGCCATAAATCGGTTTTAGAATTTGAAGAGACCGCAGATTTCGAAAATTATTACAATTTTTACGACGAAATCACCAATGAGGAATTGGTGCATGTTGCATAAGTTTTTAACGCGCGTATGAAATTTTTCCGATTAGACTTATTGACCCTGTTAATAAGTCTTTTTATTTTAAGTGGATGTAAAAACCAGGATGGCATTGGCCTTACGCCTGATAATGCCTTAAATGGTTCACTGCTGGTTTATGATAATATTGTTGTAAACACCGTTCCGGAGGATACTACCGTTACCAGCGGGTTGGGTAAAACTCCGCTGGGCTACTTTAACGACCCGCAGATAGGGACTACCGAATCTAACATTGCGGCAAGCTTAGCGCTGCCGTCTTATTCGGCCTATACCGTTCCGTCGGGTACTATAACTATCGACTCTGCTGTATTGGTATTGCGTTACGCTGATGGCTTTTACGGCGACTCGTTGAACTCAAAATACAAGGTAAACATATATCAGCTTACCGAAAAGCCATCAGCCACAGATATCTATTATAACACCCGTAGCTGGAGTTATGACAATAGCGTATTGCTGGGTACAAAAGCATTTAACTCGCGCACGCATACCAAATTTAAAATAACCGATATTGTTGCCGGCGCTAAGGATACAATGAAACTGGTTCCAGCGCAATTACGTGTGCCTATTAGCAATTCGTTTATCCAAACTTCGCTTTTTGGCGCATCCAGTGTGCAGTTGGCATCAAATACAGCTTTTCAGAACGCTGTGAAAGGCTTGTATATCACTATGGATAAAGCTCAGCAGGGTGCAGGTGGTAATTTTATGATGGCCATCGACTCGAGCCGCATAGATGTTTATTATCGTACGGATAACGGCGGCACCCTTGATACTACAGTTGTTTCGATGCCGCTTGCCCAGCGCGCTGCCGAAATTAAGCACACTTATACAGCTTCTGTGCAAGCCGTGATTAATAACCAGGCCACATCAAACAGCGCGTTTTATGTGCAGGGATTGCTGGGTTTGCGCACAAAGATCAGTTTCCCCGATCTTAAGAGCGTTATTACCAGTGCGGGCAGCGATATTGTAATTAACCGGGCCGAACTGGTTGTTACGCCAACAATTGGCAGCACTATACCTTTTACGCCACAAAGTAAATTATCTTTATATCAACTTGATATTGCCAGGCAACGCACATTGGTGCAGGACGCTTCACCAGCCGACAAACGTTACCTGGGTGTTGATGTTTTTGGTGGATATTATACTGCCTCAAACGATTATCACTTTGTTATAACCGGCTACATACAGGATTTGATGAATGGTAAGACTAAAGATTACGGAACTTATCTTGGCGCGGTAGATTTTACCAACACAACCACTGTTGATTACCTGGCTACACCGTCCACTGCCGGGCGCGTCATCGGAGCAGGTACAATATCCAATAAATCGTCTGCAGATTACCCATACCGGGTGAAGTTGAATATAATTTATACTAAGGTTATCAAATAATTTAAAATCCCCGCAAGGGGATTTATTATTTATATACTTTAGCAAAATAATTTGTATGCTTTTTTGTTAAGCATTTAATTGTTTATTTAAACACTTAATTATTTATGTGCGGAATTGTAGGTTACATAGGCTATAGGGATGCTTATCCCATCATTATAAAAGGTTTACAACGTTTAGAATACCGTGGCTATGATAGCGCCGGTATTGCTTTGTTAGATAAAGAGCTAAAGGTTTATAAAAAAGCCGGTAAGGTAAGCGACCTGGAAAACTTTGTAAAAGATGTTAGCCTTAAAGGTGCTGTTGGCATGGGCCACACCCGCTGGGCTACACACGGCGCCCCGAGCGACCGTAACTCGCACCCCCATTCATCTGGCGACAGGAAGCTGACCATCATCCATAACGGTATTATCGAAAACTATTCGGTAATTAAAGAAGCTTTATTGGCGAAGGGCCATGTTTTTAAAAGCGATACCGATACCGAAGTGCTGGTTCACCTGGTTGAGGATATTCAAAACGAAACCGGCCTTGATGTGCAGGAAGCTGTACGTATAGCTTTAAACAGGGTAATAGGCGCATACGCTATCGTAATTATGAGCCAGGATGATCCCGATTTGCTGATAGCTGCCCGCAAAGGAAGCCCGCTGGTGATTGGGGTGGGTAAGGATGAATACTTCATCGCTTCGGATGCTACGCCTATTGTGGAGTACACCAAGAATGTGATCTACCTGAATGACAATGAGATCGCCTACATCCGTCGCGAAGACCTGCTGATCAAGAATATTGACAATACCGTTCAGACGCCATACATTCAAAAGCTTGATCTGCAGTTAGAGATGCTGGAGAAAGGTGGCTACGACCACTTTATGTTAAAGGAGATATACGAGCAGCCACGCTCTATCCGCGATTGTATGCGCGGCCGTATTTATCCTGATAATGGCATCGTGCAGTTGGGTGGTATAAAGGAATATACCGAGAAGCTAAAAAATATCGATCGTATTATCATCGTAGCCTGCGGTACATCGTGGCATGCGGGTTTAGTGGGCGAATACCTGATAGAGGAATATGCCCGTGTACCGGTTGAAGTGGAGTATGCTTCTGAGTTCAGGTATCGTAATCCTATCATTTCCGAAAAAGACCTGGTGATAGCTATTTCACAATCGGGCGAAACGGCAGATACGATGGCCGCTATTGAACTGGCTAAGGAGAAAGGTGCTACCATTTTCGGGATCTGTAATGTGGTTGGCGCATCTATTCCGCGTACTACACATGCCGGGGTTTATACACACGCAGGTCCGGAGATTGGTGTAGCCTCAACCAAGGCGTTTACTGCCCAGGTAACTGTGTTAACGCTAATGGCGTTCTATATCGCCCAGCAACGTGGTAAAATTACCCAGGGAAAAATGGTTGAATACCTGACTCAGCTGGATGAGATACCGCAGCTGGTAGAAAAGGCCTTAAAATCGAGCGGGCAGATCAAAGCGATTGCCGAGAAGTTTAAAGATTCTAACAACTGCCTGTTCCTGGGGCGTGGCAGTTCATTCCCGGTTGCGCTTGAGGGAGCCTTAAAGCTGAAGGAGATCTCCTACATACACGCCGAGGGCTATCCTGCTGCCGAAATGAAACATGGCCCTATCGCGCTGATCGACGCTGATATGCCGGTAGTGTTTATCGCTACCAAACATTCATCGTATGAGAAAGTGGTGAGTAACATACAGGAAGTAAAAGCCCGCGGCGGTCGTGTAATTGCCATTGTAACCGAAGGGGACACCACTGTTAGGGATATGGCCGAATACGTGATAGAGATACCACAAACCGGCGAAGCCTTTGTGCCGCTGCTGGCTACCATTCCGCTGCAATTGTTATCGTACTATATAGCTGTAATGCGTGGTTGTAATGTAGACCAGCCGCGTAACCTGGCAAAATCTGTAACAGTAGAATAATATTAATATGAAACAAAAGCTGGACGTTGACAGCTGGAACCGGAAGGAGCACTTCCGGTTTTTTAATTCCTTCGATCAGCCTTATTTTGGAGTGACCGTTGATGTGGATTGTACGCGCGCCTATCAAAATGCGAAAGACCTGGACGTATCATTTTACAGCTATTATCTGCACAAAATATTAGCTGCCGTTAACGCGGTTGAGAGTTTTAAGTACGGTATTGACGGCGAGGATGTTTATATCAGCGGCAGGGTTGATGCCTCGACCACTATTTTGCGCGATGATAAAACCTTCGGACTATCGTATATCAGGTACGAGGAGGATATTCATGATTTTCACCAGGTGGTTATTGCTGAAATTGAACGCGTTAAAAATACAACGGGCATCTTTACAACAGGCCCGCTAACTGATGTGATACACTTCTCAGCGCTCCCCTGGGTTAGCTTTAATAACATATCGCAGGCGCATAATAACAAATCGGGCGATAGCTGCCCTAAAATAACAGTGGGCAAGCTAACCGAAGCAAATGGGATTAAATCTATGCCTGTGCATATTCATGTTCACCACGGTTTGGTTGATGGTTATCATGTGGGTTTATATATCGATAAGTTACAGCAACTGTTGGATGGGTAAGTTCCGGATAGTATCATGCAAAATGCCCTGCACATGTGGGATATTTTTGCGTTTAGGGATGGTTATAAATTCGATATAGTAAAAATCAATAATAATTATATATTTGTATAGTTTTCATTTATATAAATATAACATGACTCTTGTACAACTGGAATACGCCGTAGCGGTTGATACCTACCGCAACTTTGTTTTAGCTGCCGAAAAATGCTTTGTTACCCAGCCTACGCTAAGCATGCAATTGCAAAAGCTGGAGGATACCCTGGGTGTAAAGATATTCGACCGCAGCCGACAGCCGGTTGTGCCTACCGAAGTTGGTATCGAGATCATAGCCCAGGCCCGCATCTTGCTGGCCGAAAGCCAAAAGATAAAAGAGATTGTAAGTGATCGCCAAAAGGAACTCTCAGGCGAATTAAAGATCGGTATCATCCCAACGGTATCACCTTACCTGCTGCCACGCATCATCACCAAATTTATTGACAAATACCCGCAGGTAAAGCTGATGGTATGGGAGCAAACCACCGAGCAGATCATCCAGCAGTTGAAGTTAGGCCTGATAGATTGCGGCATCCTGTCGACCCCGTTGCATGAAGCCAACCTAACGGAGATCCCCGTTTTTTACGAGAACTTTGTGGCTTACACCTCAAAAAGCAGTAAGCTGTTTAAAAAGAAGAATATCACATCCGAAGATATCGATCCCGAAGAAATATGGGTATTGAATGAGGGGCATTGCATGCGCGAGCAGGTACTTAATATTTGCCAGCGCCGCAAAACCACCCAAAGTTTTCTGCATTTTGAATACAATACCGGCAGTGTGGAAACCCTGAAGCGCATGGTAGACCAAAACAACGGCGCCACTATTTTACCCGAACTGGCCCTGTCCGAACTATCGGACAAGCAACTGGATAAGGTGCGCTACTTTAAATCGCCCGAGCCGGCACGCGAAGTAAGCCTGGTGATACAGCGCAACTTTTTAAAGCGCCGCATGATAGAAGCCTTGAAAAACGAGATACTGGAGTTTGTGCCGAAGCGCATGCGCAGTTTGAAAAAGAAGGAGATTATTAATATCTAATGTACTTAGGTAAGAGAATATAATCTTACATTAATTTTAACACAGGTAAAAAACCGTTACCAGTAATTCGCCTTTTTCGTTTCTCCATCTCACCCATCCACCTTTTTCGTTATCATCCTTTACTTTCAACCAATAACCCTTTATCTCAACAGGATGAAAGTTCTGATTGTTATTAAAGCGCAAACGCTTTGCCCCACCGGTAGTATCAGACCTGAGCGGGTTATAGCTGGTCGAGAAATCGACAGCAAAAGCATGTTTAAGGATATGCTGCGGCCATTTTTCGAACACTAAAAACTTTTCCCGGACAGATATCAGCTTTTCCGTTTTCTTGTTTTCATCTGTGATCACTTTATAAAACCCATCGCCAACCGCCGTGCATCTGAACATCATCACAAAATTTTCGCATTTAAGTGCATATGGAACAACATGGGGAACGGAATTTGAATCGGCCGAAAAGATAATTCTTTTCCAAAGTGTTTTATCGATGTTGTACAGGTTAAATGAGAAGGTGTCTTTAAACGACTGTTTTTCGTTGATAGCTACTATACCATAACATCCGTCAACAAGGCCTTCGCTTATTTTATTTTGATGTTTAGAGGGGACTAAAACAGATTGTTTAGTAATAATGTTATGTACTTTATGGTCAAACTCGGTGCAGCCAAAAGCAAATATCATAGCAATGAATATGTAATGCAGCCTTTTCATTTATGGCATACAATCTATTAAATTTTATTTTAACAGAAAAGGCCTGAACTTAAGTTCAGGCCTTTTCTGTTAAAGATACTTCGTCATCCAGAGCTATAGTGAAGGATCCCCGCCTTGTATATCTGCTCTGCTTATCGGAGATCCTTCACTGCGTTCAGGATGACGACCAATGTTAGGCGTTTTTAATTAGCCTTCGCCAATATAAACGGCACGCTAATGCCAAACGTAATGCTACGTCCCGGGTTATAAACGCCAAGGGTAGGGTCGGTTTGGTCAAGGCGGCCGGGTTTCAGGCGGCTCAGGGCATCGTAGTATTTCTTATCAGCCAGGTTATTACCGGCTATATAAACTTTTATTTTTTGCTTGCCCAGCGCTACCGTGGTGCCAACCGATGCGTTAATTAAAGTATAAGCGCTTGTCGGTGTTTCAAAGGCGGCATCAAAGCGGTTTTGCGCGAAGTAGTTGTCTAACCCTATAGAGATATAGCTATCCTTTAACTTACCAATGTTAGGCTCAAACCTTAAGGTATTGTGCATATTGGCAGCCGGGATAAACGAAAGCGGCCTATCCAGCGTAGTGTTTTGCGCATGGGTATAACCAAAAGTATTATCCAGGTGTATAAAGTGCACCGGGTGCAGCGTAAGGCTGGCTTCTACACCATAAAGGTTGGCATTAACCTGGGTATAGCGATAAACCGGGTATAGTTGCGGATCGCCGTTATCGTCGGTTATGGTTATATTATCGCCCTTGGTGTTAGCTGCATAAATAAAATTGTGGATATAATTATTGTAGATACCTAAGCTGGCAGATACCGTATTGTTATCAAACTGTAGGGCGGCGTCGGTCTGATAGCTGCGTTCCGGACTTAAATTAGGGTTACCCACCTCGTAGCGGAAAGTGCCTTCGTGTACGCCGTTAGAACCAAGTTCGGCAACGTTTGGCGCGCGAAAAGCAGTACCGCCGTTGGCTTTAAAGCTTAGCTGATCGTTAAACTCGTAGGTATAACCCAGGGCGGTGCTTACGTTTGATGCTGAGTTATTGAAAGGGTTGAAACGTACGGTGCCGTCATCTTCGGTAAGGCCCTTGCCTTTATTGTCACGGTAATCATAACGCAAACCAAAATTGAAAGTGCTTTTATCCCAGTTCTTTTTGATGTACCCAAACACGCCAATACCGTAGGTATCATAAGCCGGAACTAAAAATTCGGTGCCTTTGTTAACACTGTGGCCCGCGTCGGCACTGATGCCGAATACCGGCTCCCAGCCGTTGGCGGCGTTTACATAATATTTCGCATCGCCTGAGTAGGTGTTCAAATCAAAGAACAGGGCCGGGGTTGGATTATCCAACTCGCGACGCTGGTTTTTCTGGTAACCCAGGTTTACTTTTAACGAACCGGAGCTCAGGATAAAATTATTATCCAGCGCTATTTTATAATGGCGGATATCCTGGCGAGGGAAGTCGATAGTGCGGCTGTGGTAATCCTTATCGGTAAAGGCAAGGCCATCATCATTTACGTAATTGCCTGCGGCGTTAAATTGCGGATCGTAAAAACCGATGTTGTTTTTAAAGTAGCTCAGGTTTAAATGCGAGTAACCCCAGCTTTTGTTTACGCCCAGCATGCCGTTCAGATCGGTCTCATTAAAACCCGAATTAGGGAAGTAGCCAGTTGGCGTATTGAACGAATAAGCGTTTTTGTACGATCCGCGTCCGCGCCATACAAAGCCATTCTCGTTACCGGTCATCATTACCGAATTGCTGGTTAAACCATTGTTAGTTGAATAGTTGGATACCACCTCGCCACGAACTTCGCCGTCGGGCGTAGTCAAGGGTTCCAGCAGATTAAGCACACCACCCAAGGCGTCCGAGCCGTACATCAATGAAGCTGCACCTTTTAATACTTCTACCCGCTCTATCTTAAACTGATCGATCTCGATGCCGTGTTCATCGCCAAATTGCTGGCCTTGTTGCTTCACGCCGTCATCAAGTGTAACCACACGGTTAGCGCTTAACCCACGGATAACAGGTTTTGATATAGACGGACCGGTAGTGATCTGTGAGAAGCCAGGCACCTGCTTGGCTACCGCGTCTATCAGGTTGGTAGATGGGCGGAGTAGTTCGTCGCGGTTAAGCGTAGATGCCGATGTACTGTTGCGCTTGTTGTTAGCGCTTGTTGGCGTACCGGTAATTACCACTTCCTTGGTTTCGATACTGGTAGGCTGCAACTCGAATACGATTGGCATGGTAGAAGCCATATCCACTACCTGCGTTAGGGTTTTATAGCCGATGTACTGCACCTGCATGATCAGCTTACCTTTTGATGGCAGCGATTTAAAGCTGAAGTTACCGTTGTTGTCGGTAGCGGCGGTCAGTTTCAAGTCGGGGATGGAGATGGTGGCCCCCGGAAGCGTCATTTTGTTGGTAGCATCAATTACCTTACCGGTGATGCTAATTACGTTTGCCTTAGCGGCGATAATAAATATAAACTGCATCAGCAAAAAGCCGAATATTTTTAATTTCATAGTAACGGATAAATAAGTTAACCCATGCTAAAAGCACCGGCATAAAAAAGATTCAATAAAAATTGGAGATATTAATTATGCCATAGGCGGTGCACGGCCCGAAGCCAGCACTAATTGGATAAGCTGAACACCCGATGGTTTAAACTGATAGTGACAAAGCGTGGCCACCATTGGGGTGAAATACACATGGTGAGTAAGTACCATGTGGGTGTGGTGCATAACGTCGCACACATCGCATCGCTCTTTAAAAGTAGGAGCGTGGTCTTTGGTTACTGTTACTAAACTGCCCTGCTTGTGTGTGTGAGAGAACACAAGATATTGCCCCGCCACAAAAAGCAGCAGTAACGACCAGGCGAAAACGATATTTAATTTAGTTTTCTTCAACGTTAGTAACAGTAGCGATACCGCAAAGTTAATAATTAAACATGCACGGGGAAAAGTGGTTCGTAACAATATCGTTAGAGGAGATTTGGGTGGCAATTTAACCACAAAGAGCACAAAGTTCTTTCACAAAGGATACGAAGAAAAATCAAATAAAATAAGCCTCTGTGTCCTCCGTGCTTCTCCCTTTGTGTTCTCTGTGGTAAAAAATCACTTCCAAACCCTTTTGTGGTTAAATTGCCACTGTACTGAAATCAACGCCTTTCATCATATACCCCAAATTCGGCAATGGATGGCTGATGATCATAAGTTTCTATCTGCATGCGCACTTTGCTACCCCATACGCGGTTGAAGCGGTGTATCTTTATCTTGTTGGTATTCTCGCCGCTGAAAATGGTTTTCCACTCGCCGCTTTGGTAGTATTGTAGTTTATATATTTTGATGTTGGCTTTTTGCTCGGCGATGCTGATTGCGTTAAACGCTTTTTCGTGTCCGAAGTCAATCTCGTACCACGGGGTTTTAACGGTTGAGTTGGAAGTCCACGAGGTTTTGAAGTCATCATCGTTAGCAAAATCCATAATGTCCATATCATCGCTCCAACTTGAGTTGGAGGGTTGGTTTTTAGCGATGTTAGTGGAGATGATGGGCGCCTCCAGCGCAGGTAGTTTATTTACAGGCCCTTCATTCTTCCAAACGCTGCCGATCTGCTTCAGGGCAGCGAGGACATTGTCGTCTATCAAGCCATCACGGTTGGGAGCTACGTTAAGGATAAAGTTGCAGCTGGCATTGTTAAGGGGGATCAGCGTTTCATTCACCAGCTTTACGGGATCTTTCACCGGCTTTTCCGGGAAATCGGTTTTCCAGAACCAGGCGCTGTTAATGGGCAGGCAAGCCAATGCCGGCATTTTGTTGCTCTCCTTAGAGATCCGCTGACCGGCGCCCATTTCGTAAGTTTTAATATCGGTATAATAAAGGCCCTCGGCGGGATACTTGGCGCCGTTCAGGTCCATTAACAGGCAATCGGGTTGCAGCTTCTTCACCAGCAGGTAAATGTCTTCAAAGGGGATATCATCATACGAGATGCGCGACCATGGCGCATCCCAGCCGTCGATGATCAGGGCTTCGATCTTGCCGTATTTGGTGAGCAACTCGGTGATCTGCGCCTTTACCATTTCAATATGCTTTTGGGTGATGTGGTGCGGGCGCAGCTTGTGGTGCGTATCCAATATCGAATAATACAACATCACTTTTAAACCATTGGCGCGAAAGGCGTTGGTATATTCCTTAACTACATCCCGCTTCAACGGACTGTTCATTACGTTATAATCGGTGGTTTTGGTATCCCATATACAAAAACCGCTGTGGTGCTTGGTGGTGAGGCAGCCATAACTCATATTAGCCGATTTGGCGGCTTTAGCCCATTGGTCGCAATTCAGTTTAACCGGGGTGAACAGGCTGGCAGGAGTTTCCGGATCGGGCCAGTCCTGGTTCATATAGGTAGGGATATTAAAATGGATAAACATCCCAAAGCGCAGATCGACAAAGTTTTGTTGCAATTTGGCCAGGTTTTGGGCCATCAGTGTGGCAGAGCAAAGCAGCGAAAGCGCAGCAATCAAATATTTTTTCATCTGTATCAGTTAATTGTTCGAAAGATAGGAGTTAAAAATGCTGATAGCAAGCGGGCAATTTAACCACAAAGGCCACAAAGAGGAAAACCACAAAGTTCACAAAGAAGTAGTTTATTTAATATGAAGCTATATAAGCCTTTGTGTTCTTTGTGAAAAAAACTTTGCGCCCTTTGTGGTTAAATTGACACAAAGCCCCAAAACAAAAAAGGCCGGAACAGCTCTCGCAGCGTTTACCGGCCAAATACATCTACCTATGAAAAACAGCCCTTTTGGTAGGGCATTAAATATAATTCAATACCCGTGCCAGTTAAATAAAGCCGGACTTTCTAAGCTAAAATGAAGTAATTGTTGAGGAATAATTAATTATACACGGGATATCCTTACGCAATGTGGGGATTTTTTAACCCGTGATGTAGAATAATTAACCTTTGGTTTTTTTTTCGGGTTGGGTGTGTTATTTGGAGCCACCCGATTTAATGCGGGCAATTTGCAGGATGGACTCATCTAAATTACCTTTTCGGATCAGTTTTGCCAGGTGATCGCTGTAATAGATCTTTTTAATACTGCCGATATCCTCGTGGATCTTTTGGCTCAATACCAATAGCTTATCCTCTGGGAATACTGTCCGGCCGGTTTCGGCTTTGCTGAGTACTGAACGGTCCATATCCAGACGTTCGGCCATTTCGGCCTGTGTTAACTGGTACGATTGGCGTTGCATCTTCAGGTAATCGCCAAAACTCATGGTGTGCTCTTCGGTTTTGGTCGGCCCGGTAATCGTGTCGGGCTTAGCGTGGCTGTCATCCAAAGGCTGCATAAACGAATTGAAGTTTTGCGACATCGCCTTAAAGTACACCGTGTTAACGCTATACCGCACCGTTTTGCTTACCGCAAGTGATGTTAAAATTTTAAGGGCCTTTAATTGCTGCAGGTGCTTGGCAATAGTTTCTGCATTAAATAAGGGGTTTGCAAAGTCATCCTTAACCGCTGAATTTTCCCGGTTGATAATGGTACGGATGATAAAGATCCGCACAGGTAAAGCCAGGGCAAGTGCAAAGGCAGACAGGGCGATATCGCCCTCATCATAGTTTCGTTTAAAAGAACCCATAGATATGATCCCACTAAGGTATACCTATGGCATTTACTTAATGTAAACTTAGGATTAACTGATTATTATCGAAAACATTCGATTTAATGACTATCTATTGCAGGTTATTGATCTGCTCCAGTAGTTGGTTGAAGGATGTGGTATAGCTATCCCAATTTTTGCGGTTGATCTCAAAGAGCGAACGCTTGCCATCGGCGGTCATGGTGATCAGTCCGGCGGTTTGCAATTCTTTTAAATGGTGCGATACGGTGGCCTGCGCCAGTGGAAGGATCTCTACAATTTCGCCGGTAGTTATTTTAGGGTATTGCTTAACTATGCGCATAATAGCAATGCGCCCGGGGTGCGACATAGCCTTAGCCATATTGGAGATATGCTGATCGTTAGGGGTAAACTCGGCTTTTTTATTGCTGGCCATCTTGCTTATTGCACCAAAGATATATCTAATATCGAAGATATACTATGTGACAGGAGGTGCTCAGATAATCTTCATCAAAACTTCATTTTATCTAAATGTAAAATGAAGTTTAAATCTATTATCTAAGATATTCGATTTGATAACATGACGTTAACCTTGACTTAATAGTGCGGGGGTAGTTTTGAACCATCAATTAAGTTTATGTTTCGAAAATTTACTTCTCTCTCCGTTATCGCATTGTTAATATTGGCAAGCGTAAGTGCGTTTGCACAATTGCCGGGTAAAATAACCGGTAAAATATCCGACGGTAAAAATAGCGAGGCGCTGATAGGCGCAACTGTACTGATAGACGGGACCACCAAAGGCGCTGCTACCAATATTGATGGTGTTTACCTGGTTAACGGCGTTGTTCCGGGCAAATACACGCTTACCATTAAATACATTGGTTATGCCAGCAAGCAGATAAGCGATGTAGAGGTTAAAGCAGGAGCTGTTACCACTTTAAACGTAATAATGGACGCGGTGAGTGCCAAAACCCTGAATACCGTTGTTATTAAAGGCACATTCCGCCAGGAATCGGTTAACGCGCTGTATGCCGCGCAAAAAAACAATGCCGGTATTACCGATGGTATCACCTCTGAAACCATTAAGCGCTCGCCTGATAAAAGTACATCAGATGTATTGCGCAGGGTGAGCGGTGCTACCGTGCAGGATAATAAGTTTGTAGTGGTACGTGGTTTGAGCGACCGTTATAATAATGCCTCGCTTGATGGTACATCGCTGCCCAGCACCGAGCCAAACCGTAAAGCTTTCTCGTTTGATATTGTACCGGCCAATTTAGTTGATAACCTGGTGATCAGCAAAACGGCTACGCCAAACCTGCCCGGCGATTTCGCGGGCGGCGCCATCCAGATATTTACCAAGGATATACCCGATAATAACTTCCTGACTGTGAGTGCGGCTTATGGTTATAATACCAATACCACGTTTAAAAACTTTAAGAGCGGTTACCGCAACCTATCAGACTATTTTGGTTTTGACAATGGTTCGCATGCTTTACCGTCGGGCTTCCCGTCAAGTAATGCCATCACCGCGGGCTCGTTAACACAGCAGCAACAAACCACTGCATTGTTAAAATTGAACCCAAACTTCAATATCTACAACACCAGCGCATTTCTTAACCAAAACTACCAGGTAACCTTTGGCCGTGTTAAGGATTTTAAAAGTGGCAATCGCTTTGGCGCCATTGTAGCTTTAACTTATCGCAACGCGCTGCAGACCACGCCCGATATCGGCCTGAACTATTACGAGTTCCACTTTACCGATAACAAATACAAGTTCTCGACCAATTTGGGCGCTTTGGCCAACTTTGCTTATAGCTACGGCAAAAACAAGATCACGTTCAAAAATATCTACAACCGCATACTGGACGACCAGTTCCTGTACCGAACCGGCTATAATGGCCAAACCGGTAACCCTGATAACCGCTTCACCGCCTTTGACATGGTGCAGAAAGGCCTGTATAAAGGTACCCTGCAGGGCGACCATGGTTTTGAGAACAACTCCAAATTTACCTGGGTAGCCAGCTACAGTGGCATCACCAATAACCAACCCGATCAGCGTAAAACTAACTACGCCCTGATCAGCGGTGTATACAAAGCTGACGTTGACGCGTCTGGTAAGCAGAACGCCCGCTTTTTCAGTGACCTGAACGAGGATGTTTATGCCGGCCAGGTAGATTACAGCCTGCCGCTGAATATGTTCAAGCAGAAATCGGTACTGAAAGCCGGTGCTTCATCGCAATACCGCAACCGTAGCTTCGAACCAAGGTTTATTGTAGAGTCGCTGAACAGCGGCCCAGGCTTCAACTTCGATCCGGAGGCGGTAAAGGCCCTGCCGCTGAACCAGATCTTCAGTCGTGGTATTGTTGGTCAGAATGTTTATAGCTTAAAGGATATCGTTACCAAATCCGACCCATACAACGCGCATACCTTCACCAACTCGGCCTATGCCATGCTGGATAATAAATTTGGCGATAAATTCAGGCTGGTATGGGGTGCACGTGTAGAGAAGTTTAACCTGGTGCTGAACGATAAGGATGCCACCACCCCCGAGGTGAACATGGATAACCTGGACATCCTGCCATCGGCCAACTTAACCTACGCGCTTACGCCAAAGGCCAACCTGCGCTTCTCGTACTCGCGCACTATCGGCCGCCCGGAGTTGAGGGAGCTGGCTCCATTTGGTTACTATGATTTTGAATTGCTGGGTACCGTTACCGGTAACCGCAACCTGAAGACCGCGCACATCAACAATCTGGACCTGCGTTACGAGGTTTACCCATCGGCCGGGCAGATCATCTCGGTATCGGCCTTCTACAAAGATTTCCAGGACCCTATCGAAACCGGTATTTACGACGTAAACTCTACGCCCGACTATAACTTCTTCAACGCGCAAAAGGCCATTAACTATGGGGTAGAGTTCGAGATCCGCAAGAAGCTGGACTTCATCACCCCATCAATGGTGAACACTACTTTTTATACCAACGTAGCACTCATCAAATCTGAAACTACCGATAGCCGCTTCACCGTATCAGAAAATAACAACAAACGCCCGATGGTAGGCCAGGCCCCGTACGTGATAAACGTTGGCCTGATGCAGAGCGCCTACAACAACAAGCTGAACATCAATCTGCTTTATAACCGTGTTGGCGAGCGCATATTTAAGGCCCGCGGTAATCAGTTCCCGGCTATTTACGAAAGGCCGAGGGATGTGATTGACGCGCAGTTAGGCTACAAGGTATTTAAAAACAAGGGAGAGTTTAAACTAAGCGCCAACGACATCCTGAACCAGCCGACCAACTTCTTTTACAAAGGCGATACCCAGCAGTATGTTATCGGTTCGTCGGCGTCGCGCCAGGGCACCATCAGCTATTATCGTACCGGCGTGAACTATACGCTATCGTACACCCACAACTTTTAAATAAAAACTAAAGGAAAAATCATAAAAACACACAGCAAATTAACAACTATGAAAAAAAGTGCATTAATATTGATGCTTGCCGCAGCCTTGTTCTCGGCTTGTACAAAAAGCAGTACAGATGACGGTACTACCCCGCCGATCACTACTACCGGTAACGTTGTGACCGTAACCGGCGACATCTCGAGCAATACTACCTGGACTGCCGACAAGATCTATTTCCTGAGCGGTTTTGTTTACGTAACCAACGGCGCTACCTTAACTATAGAGCCAGGTACTATTATTAAAGGCGATAAAGCTACTAAAGGTACTTTGGTTGTTACCCGCGGCGCTAAAATTAACGCTACCGGTACTGCCGATAAGCCAATTGTATTTACATCGGCAGTTGCAGCCGGCGGCCGTTCAAGCGGCGACTGGGGTGGCATTATCCTGCTGGGTAAAGCACCTATCAACCCAACTGGTGGTACTGCTACTATCGAAGGTGGTTTAGTACCAACCGGCGGTGGCGCTGCTGCTACTTACATTCAGTACGGTGGCACCGATGCTGCCGATAACTCTGGTACGCTGAAATATGTACGTATCGAGTACGCCGGTATCCCTTTTTCGCCGGATAACGAGATCAACGGCTTAACTATGGGCGGCGTAGGTTCAGGTACTACTTTAGATTATATCGAAGTTTACCGTTCGGGCGACGACTCGTACGAGTGGTTTGGCGGTACCGTAACTGCAAAACACTTATTATCTATCGGCGCGGTTGATGACGACTTTGATACCGACTTCGGTTTCTCTGGTAAAATCCAGTTTGGTTTAGCGCAACGCGCCCAGGTTATCGCCGACTTCTCGGGTTCAAACGGCTTCGAGTCTGATAACGATGCTTCGGGTTCAAACAATACGCCGCAAACCAGCGCTGTATTCTCTAACATGACTATCATTGGCCCAATGCTGGCTGCTAACTACACTGGCAACAATACCAGCAACATCAACGCTAACTTCCAGCATGCCGCACAGATCCGCCGTAACTCGGCCATCAGCATTGGTAACTCGGTATTAACCAACTATACCGAAGGTGTTTATATTGATGACGGTACCGTGGCTACCGCAGGTGCGACTTCGGGCAACTATATTGCTGGTCGTTCGGTTATCAAAAACAACCTGATCTTTGGTGATAACGTAAAAAGCAACCAGTTAAAAGGTACTGCCGGTGTATTAGCCGCTATCTTCTCAGGTACTACTACCATCCAGGCGCAGTTAACGGCTGATAACACTATCGACGCAACTAAATCGGCTACTGATGTATTTAACGATCCGCTGAAATACGGTTTAGACTTTAAAGCAGCCGGTAACGCTAACGCTGGTACACCAGACTTTACTGTAAAAGCCGGTTCGGCCGCTGCTTCGGGTGCTGACTTTACCAACGCTAAATTTGCGGATGCTTTCTTTGAGAAAGTAACTTACCGTGGCGCTTTCGGTACTACCAACTGGGCTTCGGGCTGGGCTGTTCTTGATCCTCAGAACCTGCCATACACCACTCCGGGCGTAGTAAAATAATAGCCTGCTATTAAAATTTGAAAGGAAAACTATAATAGCTTTTTATATGTGGATTCCCGCCGGCGCAATGCCTGGCGGGAATTTTTTTGGTGTATATTTCTTTTACGATCAAATTGGCACAAATACTAAAAATTATTATGGTTGCTGCCCGCTTCGGGATGTAGCGTAGCCCGGTATCGCGCCAGCATGGGGTACTCCGCTTCGCTTCGTAACGATAGCCTAACGGCTATCATTGCTGGAGGTTTCCCTAATGGTTTCCAATATTTTACTGCAATGTGTACTACCGCTATCAGTTGTAATTCTAAATTCCATGGCAACTGTAGCAGCAGTGCTTGAATAGTGCAATGCTACCCGCATTGCTCAAGCACAGCGCCAGTTGTTTGTCGCAGATACCCGACAGTCGCGCTGCACGCTTTCTCTGCCGAGACCATTTCCTTAACTCGCAACCAACTTTGGCTTCGCTGTCGTTGGTTTTAAAAGGCTCGGCCGAGCGGTTGAACTAGTAAAGTACTGACACACTTGTGGCACCATTTTTCGTCAATTAAGTACAGATATTTACAACAGCCTTTACAAGTTAGCCATATACTTTTTGGCTATTTATCATGTCTAAAAGTTCCGTATTAAAAAAGCACGAGCACTTTTGTTATTAATTAAAAAATATTTAAATTCCCATCGTGTTATCCCGAACACCTGGTTCGTGGATATCGTATACATCAACTAGATCTTATCACCTATGAAAAAAATCTCACTGGCAATTATTGCCCTGCTTTTCGCACTTCCCTTTGTTTCAAACGCACAATGGACCACAAGTGGAACAAACATATATAACAGCAACTCCGGCAAGGTAGGCATCGGAACCACAAGCCCTTCCTACAAATTGGATGTTGCAAATGCAGGCACTGGAAACGCCTTGAACGTTACAGGGTACGCCTATGGAACGAGAAACGACACTGGAATAGATTTTTCCGCACAGAATTCTGTCGTTTCCATGCATCCGGGGGATTCCGTTTGGCCCAGTACAATACCTCGGGGACCTCACTAACTTTTTCCAATCAAACAGGGGTAGCTTTATAACTGGTGGCAACGTTGGCATCGGAACGACTACGCCTGATGAAAAATTAACCGTATATGGCAAGATACATTCCCAGGAAGGAAAGGTTGACCTAAGCGTCCCTGGCCCGGATTATGTGTTTGAGCCAACGTATAAACTGTCGGCACTTGCAGAGATCAAGACCTTTGTCGACAAGAACCATCACCTGCCGGAAATACCTACTGCCGCCGAAATGGCCAAGAACGGCATCGATCTGGGCGACATGAACATCAGACTATTGAAAAAGGTAGAAGAACTGACACTGTACCTGATCGAAAAGGACAAAAAAGACGAAGAACAGCAAAAGCAGATCGACCAGTTGAAACGAAAATGACATCACATATGCACCGAAAATCACTTTAATCCTATCAATATGAAAAAAAACACACTGGCAATCATTGCCATAATTTCAGCAATTTCATTTAGCGCAAATGCGCAAACCAATACTTTTCCGGGCAGTGGCGCAGTTGGCATCGGCACAACAAGCCCGGCAAGTAAACTAAATGTGGTTACTACCAACGCGTACGATGGCGTAAGTGTTCAGGGCGGCAGCACAAGCGACGGCGTATTAGGGCTACAGGTAAAAAACTCCGACGCTGCCGGCAACTATTCTTTGGGCGTATATGGCAGTGGCTTGACCGATATAGGATCGTCGCTGTTTCTGTATGATAACGTTCATAGCGCGATGCGCTTTATTATTAAGCCATCCGGTAGTGTGGGCATCGGCACCTCAACTCCGTTAGCAAAGTTTGAGGTGCATGGTGCTCCCATCGATGGCAACCAGGGGTCGTTCCGGCTTATTGACAATTCGCCCCAGGCGCAGAATAACGGCGGCTACATTACACTTGGCGGCTGGCGCACCTCAACCGGTTCTGTAACCGACTGGGCAGGTATCAAAGGTGGCAAGGAGAATGCTACAAGTAATGATTATTCGGCATACCTGGCATTCTTTACCCGTGTCAACGGTTCTTCAATGGCCGAGCGGATGCACATTACCAGTACTGGCAGTGTAGGTATCGGCACGTCAACGCCGGGTGGCAAACTTCATGTTAATTCAGATAATTCAGGTTCCGGTTCAACCGACTGGATAGCGGGTAATTTTGGCGGGACCGCCGGAAACAGGGTTGTTATGGGTTTGCTCAACGGGGTAGCTACTATCGGGAGCCACAACAATGCATTAAACGCCTGGACGAACATCGCGATAAACCCCGCAGGCGGCAAGGTGGGTATTGGTACAGATAATCCCGACCAACTCCTTTCCGTAAATGGCACCATCCACTCCAAAGAAGTACTGGTCGACCTGACCGGTTGGAGCGACTACGTGTTAAAACCAGCCTATAAATTACCGGCGCTTTCGGCGGTGAAAACCTATATTGATCAGAACCATCACCTGCCTGAAATCCCAGCGGAAGAAGAGATGGTAAAAAACGGGCTGAACGTGGGCGAAATGAACAGGTTGCTGATGAAAAAAGTGGAGGAACTGACGCTGTATCTGATCCAACTTAAAAACGAGCTAGACGAACTAAAAAAAACTAACCATAACCATTAACCTAACCAACCTTAGTTGAGGACAATGAATATGAAAAACTATCTTATAGTAACAACTTTATTGCTATTATTTTTCTCTAAAAACGTTTTTTCGCAGGCATATAATATAAAAGACGTGGAACGAAGCTTTACACCGTCTCCCACGGTAACCTCTTTGGGTAATTATGGCGGAATTGACCTGAAAAAAAACTCCGGGGCCGTCTCCAAAAGCATAGGGCTATTCGAACTAAAAGAAGGTCAGATCACTTACAACCCGTCTATAAACTATCTCTCAACGGGTGTCAAGGTCAATGACTATGGAAGCAAGGTAGGAATAGGGTGGGGAGATAATGTAACCGCTATGGTTTACCGAACAGTAAGATCACTTCCTGATGAACGGGCGATAAACCGTGTAGGCGATGGGCCTTATCAATTAAACAATTATTCTCAGCAAACGCTTGACACCATTCGTGCAATACAGTTGGGTACGCAAACTGACGGTGAGTATGACATTTTTAGCTACAGCATTTTTGGTGAAAGCGGAAAATTCATCATCAAAAATGGCCAGGCGGTATTACTGGACCATAAAAAGCAAATTCGTATAGACGTATTAAGTACTGTGCCTTATAAGTTCTGTTTTACTAAAGACGATGGAACCAAGTTTTTTTTCGGAATAAATTCAGACATCGAGTATACACAATTTGACCCGGAAAACTCTTGCGACCAAGACAATCCCTTTTATCCTTCAACACCCACCGCTTGGTTTTTAAGCAAGATCGTATCCCCTAACAATGACGAACTCATCTTTAATTACGGATCGTTGAGTTACAGCTATGTTTACGACTACAATGAAAGCTATGCCTTCAGAACCGATTTTCTAAATTGGTTTCTTGACCCTACACCAACCTATAGCCATACCGCTTGTGTAAGAAGGAAGATCACTAATACCAAATATCTAACGTCCGTATCCGGTTCAGCGTTCACATTAGCATTTGATTATATCACGCGTACCGACCTACCCGGTGACAGGTTGCTTAGTAAAATCAGATTACTTAATGAAAACAATGGGTTAGTTCGCCAGGCCCGGTTCGTCTATGACAATATCTTATCGTCATCTACCTTGGAAACGACATTAGCGCAAGAGCTTAATGGCGCACCAGAAGAAATAACCGCTTTAAAAACAAGGTACTTTTTAAGTAAACTTGAATTTGACGATGGTCTGGAGAATGTTATGCAAAAATATGCGTTCGCCTACAACAATGCTTCGTCATTGCCACATCGTTTCTCTTTCTCACAGGATATCGAAGGGTATTACAATGGGTATTCCAACAACAGTACGATCCCTGAAATTCAAGCGAACGCTTACATAGCAGGCGTGCTTTCTTTACCAACCGAACACATGCCTTTTACCCCCGACTTAGGGAATAGAACGCCTTCTTTGATCGGTATGGCGGGACTCCTTACACAGATCAAGTATCCGACCGGCGGAACCGACGATATATCTTATGAGCAAAACTCGCAAACAGTAACCAAGTATAACGTTACCTATGAAAACATGGACGAATTTATTGGTGCTTACAGCCATGCGGGCGATATTACTCAAGGCACGGATCAATTTACACCTGCTTTCGACCAAAAGATAAAGATAAGGGCGAGTGCAGATTATTATGGTTCGACGTTACCAACTGAAGAGACCAGGGACCTTTATTACGTAACAACAGAACTTTGGAATGATACCAATCATACATTGATAGGTACGTTCGATCTTCAAATATTACAAAGTCGTGATACCACTATCGATGGGTTTCAATTGCAGGCTAATAACTTGTATTCCCTTATTTTTAAGTTGCATGGAGCTAATACTTATATTCATTATAGCTTAAAAAATGGTGTTGATAAGCAAGCGATACGCGTAGAAGACCCTTACTATGGTTACAGGCTACAAAAGGTTGTTTCATCGGGTCTTGATATTAAACCGGTGGTTAGGAAGTATAATTATAAAAAATTCACAAAAACAGATGGGGTATTGTCTTATACAGATGAAACATCCCTAAACTTGGATGTTCAGGGCAATGGATATGGTACTTTTATATTATATGAACGTCCAAGTAGCGGCAGCGGCTCAAGTATGACCCCTTTAGGCGTGATGCATTTGATCAAATCTAAGGCCGATCATGATATGGACGTTTTTGATGGCACTTCATACAGTTATTCTTGTGTTACTGAATTTTTAGATGAAGAACAAACCTCCTTCACCGCAAGTCAATTTGACATTTCGCCTAATACGAGGGGCGGCAGGGTTTTGGGAGATTATTTTCCTGCGCTACCATTGCCATACTATCCCCTGTCAAATTTTGGCTGGTCAAATGGACTAGAGTTAAAGCGTTATTATGGCAACCAGGCTAATGCTCAGTTCAATATAATTAAAGAGGAAGATTGGAATTACGTTAAGGATTCGGATAGACCTGTATTTTTCAACTATTCCGCCTACCGTTTGAATTTTGAACCTGGTGACGTTTTCTCAAATCCGGAATCAAATATTCATAATTATATTTTAACAAGTCACGAAGTATACAGTACCTGGCAGAAGTTAAACGATCATCAGGTGATCAGCTATGTGTCCGGTATTCCAGCAACAACGATTGCTACCACTTATCGCTATAATACGGCAGATAAATTGCTATCTGAAGAAGAAACCTATAATAGCAAAAACGAAAAGATCATTAACAGAATAAACCGCCCTACCTATATGGTTAGTAGTGGTCACGATCCTGCTGGGGTTTACCAGGCGATGGTCAACAACTTTATATTGAACCCTGTCATTGAGCAAGTTAGCACAATAGGATCCGCCAACTTGCAAACGGGCTTGCTTCGATTCAATTACTTCCAGCCATATACAGGGATTTTTGTACCTCAAACGGTAGAATCACAGCTAAGGGTCTCTGATCCGATAGAAACACGGTTCCATTATTATGATTACAACACAAAAGGCAACCTGGTTTCCCAAGCAAAAGAAAATGGCAGCAAGACCGTTTATTTATGGAGTTATAAAAACCAATTCCCTATTGCGGAGATCAAAAACACTGATTTTGCTACAGTAAAAACCATATTGACCGAATCCGCTATTAATACGTTTTCAGCACTATCATCGCCCAGCAAGACTGATATTCAGAACTTTATCGCGCCATTACTGTCCGCAATTCCAAACGCTCAAATTGCCACTTATACCTATCAACCACTGGTGGGCATGACTTCGGCCACCGATACCAAAGGCCAAACGACTTTTTATGAGTATGACAGTTTCCAGCGACTGGTGAACATTAAGGACCAATACGGCAACATTATTAAACATACCGACTATCACTATCAAAACCAGTAAGCAGCACCTAAACCAATCAAAATGAAAAAGTGTTTCAGAAATATACGATGCAGTGGGCAAATAGCCTCGTGCGCACTACTTGGCCTGTGCTTTTTGCTGCTTTTTGCGAATGGCGTAAATGCACAAACCTACGTACCCACAGGCACCATGACGGGCACGCCCGCAGCGGGTTCCTATTATAACAGCGGCGGCATCACGCTCACCAACTTCAGCTTTACGGCCAGTTCGGGCAACTCGCTGCGCATCTTCGTTTCGCCCTGCGTGCCACTGTCAGTTTCGCTAAGCAGTACACAGAACTATATCAGTACGGTTGTTCCACGCATAGCCGGTTTTACCACCAGCAGTTCGCTCAGCAGCTTAACCACCTGCCAGGCCATGCAGACCGTACAATATATTGATGGGTTGGGCCGCCCCATGCAAACCGTACAGGTTAAGGGCAACCCCGATGGCTCAAAAGATGTCATTATGGCGCAGGCTTATGATGCTTTTGGGCGCGAGGCCACCAAGTATCTGCCCTATACGACGGCTTCCGGCAATCCGGGCAGCTACCGCAGCGATGCGCTGAATGGCACCAGCGGCTACAGCAACAGCGGGCAGAAAACCTTTTACGGAACATCCGGGCAAAACTATAAGGACATGGCTACGCCCTTTGCCATTACCGGCTTTGAACCATCTCCCCTGAACCGCGTAGTGCAGCAAGGCGCACCCGGCGATGCCTGGCAGTTAGGCCAGCATACCAGCGGGGTTGCTTATACCAGCAACGATGCCAACACCATCAATTTTAGTACCGGTGCGGGCTATCCGGCCAAACGGTATACAGTCAGTATTGATGCCAATGGTACCCGCAGTTTGTCCGATGGCGGCAGCTATGCCACCAGCCAGCTATATGTCTCCATTACCCACGATGAAAACTACAGCGGCAGCGGCAAAGCCGGAACGGTAGAAGAGTATAAGGATAAGGAAGGGCACGTGGTACTGAAGCGAACCTTCAATCATAATAATACCAGCGGCCAGGATGAGGCGCTGAGTACCTATTATGTGTACGATGACCTGGGCCAGTTGGCCTTTGTGCTCCCACCGCTGGCCGATCCCGATAACGGACTAAGCAGCGCTGCCAGCCAAACCACCCTGAACAACCTGTGTTACCAGTATAATTACGACGAGCGCAACCGCCTGGTGCAAAAACGGCTGCCCGGCAAAGACTGGGAGTATATAGTTTATAACCAATTGGACCAGCTTGTGCTGACCCAGGACGGCAAACAGCGCGGCAGTAACCAGTGGACGGTGACCAAATACGATGCCCTCGGCCGCACCATTATCACAGGGCTGTGGAACGCCGGCAGTGCCATCGCCCAAAGCACCCTGCAGGCCAGCATTTACAGTGCGGCGCAGTTCGATGCGAAAGACAATACGGCCAATACCAGCAGCTACCCTACAGGCTACGTGATCGGCAGTTACCCGCAGACCTTGAGCAGCACACTGATGATCAGCTATTATGATGATTACAATATCCCAAATTTGCCGGCAGCCTACACGGCTACAAGCTATAGCGCTATGACCCGGGGACTCACTACCGCCAGCCGGACGGCCGTCCTGAATGCGGATGGCAGTATTAGCAGCGACATGCTTTGGATGGTTCATTATTATGATGACGAGGGCCGCAATGTAAAGACCTACCAGCAGCATTACCTGGGTGGCGCTTTTAACACCCAGAACTTCGACGAGCTGGCCACCAGCTATAACTTCGACAACGGCGTAGCCAGCACTACAAGGCAGCACCATACCGCCGCCGCTGACGGGGCAATCTCACTAACCATAGCCAACAGCTATGTTTATGACCATATGGGCCGCAAGACCGAAACCCACGAAAAGATAAACAACGGCCCAGATGTAACACTCAGTAAAAATACCTTTAACGAGGTGGGGCAGCTATATACCAAAAGCCTGCACAGCGCAAGTGGCGGCAGCTTTTTGCAAAACGTTACCTATACCTATAACGAGAGAGGCTGGCTAAAGACCAGCAGCGCCCCCCTGTTTGCCACGCAGCTGAACTACGACGATGGCAGCACTCCGCAATGGAACGGTAACATAGCCGACCAGTACTGGGGGACGCCCGGTAGCCTGGGCAAGAACTATACCTACCAATACGATGCGCTTAACCGGCTTACCCAGGGTAACAGCAATACCGGTTACGCTGAAACCGGGATCAGTTACGATAAGGCCGGCAACTTGCTTAGTTTGAACCGGTCGGGCGGCGCTAACGCGGCCACGCTAAGTTACGATGGATACAGTGGCAACCAGCTAACCTCGATAAAGAACGGCACCACGCAGTTCCGCAGTTATGGGACTTACGACGCCAATGGCAACGCCCCATCGGACGGTCAGGGCCATGGCATCGACTATAACCTGTTTAACCTGCCCCGCAATATCGGCGGCCTGAACCTCAGTTACACCTACGATGCCACCGGGAAAAAGCTAAGAAAGATTAGCAACGGCACCGTTACCGAATATATAAGCGGCATACAATATACCGGCAGCGTCATAGACTTTGTGGCCACCGAAGAAGGGCGCGTGCTGAACCCAACCAGTTCGCCTAATTACGAATACACCCTGACCGACCATTTGGGCAACAGCCGGGTAAGTTTCGACAGCAGCCATGGCGGCACAGCGCCGACCCAGGTGAACGATTACTACCCGTTTGGCCTCGTGGCCTCGCAACCCACTACTACAAGTCCGCCAAATAAGTATCTTTACAATAATAAGGAGTTGCAGGATGGCCTGAACCAATACGATTATGGGGCGAGGTTCTATGATCCGGTGATTGGGCGGTGGACGAGCGTGGATCCGTTGGCAGAAGAAGGAAAAAGATGGTCCCCTTATGCATATTGTTATGACGATCCGCTTGGAAAAATTGATATTGATGGCATGATTCCTTGGCCTTTAAAAGGTTACGCAATTGTTAATAAAAAAGATGTTACAAATGGTGGTTGGAATCTAAAAAACACACTGGTGAGAACTTCTACGTTTCTTGAAATAAGAAATATTGGAACAAGCCCGCATGTGGGAATTGATTATAGGGCAAGCATCGGTACCCCATTTTATTCACTTGGTAACGGAGTTGTCTCATCAATAGGAGCTATAAAACGTGGTGGAGCAAAAGGGGCTAAGTTTATTGAAATTAAATATGGAAATGGCGATAAAATTCGTTTTCTTCATTTAAGTTATATTAACAAAGATTTAAAAGAAGGAACTCCTGTATATGAAGGACAGGAGTTAGGTAAAACAGGGGATACAGGAGCTAAATTTGCCCATCTTCATGTAGACGGAAAAAATAAAAAGGGTGAAATGATAAATCCTGAAAACAGAAATTATGGCACACTAACAAATGAACAATTTTTCGTAGATTATGGGGGAGATTATAAAAGTCTGCCAGGATATATTGACAATGGTTTTAAAGAATTTGTTCCCGCTGATCCTACAGAATTATTTTTGTTTCAACTTGAAAAAACACGACAAAAAATGAAAGATGATTCTGCTCAATTTGAAAAAATGATGAAGGATATTTTAGTACCTAAATTAAAACCATGAAAAATAAATTAATTAATTTTTTATTGGGTTTAATGCCGTTATTATTAGGGTGTAACAATACCTCACACAATGGTATCGTTAAGTCCAATTCTATACATAAAACCAGGATGAGTTTTTGCCATTACTCTGTAGAAGATTTAAAAAAACAAATCATAGGTAGGCCGTTAAAAGAACTGCCAATTTTTCCATGTTATGTTTGTAGAGATACTATTTTATTTGGTGATGATGACATTGAATGGAATGGAAAAGCTTACTATAAAAATAATCAACTGGCATTTTTAGCAGAGACTAATTGGTCTGACAAAATAAAAATTACCAGAATCACAATTTTTGACAAAAACATTCAAGTCAATACTGGTATCGGTATCGGTACAACGTTAAAGAGGCTCAGGCCAAACATTAATATTAAACCCAGTAGTAACCCAGATGGCTATCTTTCTTTTAATGACAGAACAGATAGGAACATTTTTTATTTTATGAATGTTGATAAATATCCCGAATTGGCGGATGGCAGGGTTGACGACGCTAATAAAATGCCAAATGATATTGTGGTTAAATTTATAGTTATCAGTCAAAAATAATATCTCTTCGCTATCGCAAATGTCTCCGCTTGTGGTAAACTAAGCAGATAATACACGGCCCGTAGCCTTTCCGGTTACGGGCTTTTTTGTGTTTTGTATATTATAAACTATGTGGCAACTTAAACATCTGCTTTAAAAGGTAACCTTTTAAATAGCCAAGTTAGATATGCGGCCAAAAGACCACTTCCAATAAAATCTAAAAGTTTGTAATTGCCTTTATACTTACAAGTTTTACAGTTTTTATGGAAACAGTATTAAGCGATCTTACCTTTTAAAAAGTCAGGACAGATGGCACTTAAACATCACTCACCAATTCAATATTTTGAGTGCCTGTATATAAAGTAAAGGAATTCGACTTTTTTGAATTGAGTTTATATGTTTTTCTAATTCAAGTTTTTCATTACATGTATAAAGTAAAGAATCCATGATTTCTTGAATTAGAAATTATAAGCATGGAGAGTGTGAAACAATGAATTATCAGCAAAGTTAGGCACCAGGATACGACACAAGGCAAGGAATTTCCGGCATAAACACTCCCGTGTCCTTGCTCGATCTATTTATTCCGTTCCTCCTTGCATTTAGTCGATCCTTACGCCTGTAAAGCACCATAATTCATTTATTCACTTTTAAATCATTAATAATCATGCACAAACAATCCACAGGTTAAGAACATTGCACTTTAGATTTTGACATAGAGGTCAACTTTTTATATTTGCATCGTAATTGTGTACTACTATGTGTACTACCGTTACAAAACTACGTTAATCAATACAATCGTTTAATCAGCCAATAGAGGACTCTATACGCTGTAGATCAAGCATTAATGTAAAATACACCAACAAACGGGATGTAGCGTAGCCCGGTATCGCGCCAGCATGGGGTGCTGGAGGTCGGAAGTTCGAATCTTCTCATCCCGACGAATAGTCGGTAAAGCCTTTGGACGAAAGTCTGAGGGCTTTTTTGTGCTATTGCGTCCCAATGGGTAACGGGGAGGTCGGAAGTTCGAAATCTTCTAATCCCGACGAATAGTCGGTAGGTCTTTGAACTGTAGCCCAAAAGGCTTTTGTGCAGTTAAGTGGATATGCCCGGCTAATTGGAGTTATCATATTAAATATTTAACTAAGCTGTTGCATAATTAATACAGACCGCTTAGTTTAGCCATAACGAAATGCCTTTGCAATTCGTTTCACTTAAATCTATCACAATGAAGACAAGTACCCGTGCCGGTTCGCTACGCCGTTTGTTTCAACTGCCAGCACCATAATCAATCAGTGTGCTACAAAGCCTTCCGCCTTCCTGTATGAATCACAATTAATTAACCCGTTTTTAACGTGTTGATTTTTTAATGCAGCTGTTGGAAACAAAAAATTAAAAATGATTAGCAAAACTAATCAGCAAACCTAAACCATATCAATATGAAAAAAAATTCTGTGGCAATTGTTGCCCTCTCCCTCATGTTTACCGGTATAAAAAGCGCTTATGCCCAAACCAATGGGTTTTTTAACGTGCTAAAAATAATGCCGCTGGATATTTCACCCGCTTACTTTTATATAGATACTAATATACCCGCGTCGGATAGTTATGCCCCACAACTACAAATTACCGGCTATACTTATGCGGCAGCAAATAAAGCCCTTAAGATAACCTTAGGCTGGTACTATTATGCCGGCAATTTTTATTGGACGCAGTACCAAAGCGACCTGGGTTATCAAAAACCATCCCGGATACGGCTGGGAAAGTATACCAAAAGCGGGACTGATTACATCCGTATAGAAATATCTAACAATTCGGTTTACTGGGCCAGTTATAATATTACAGCAACGGATATTTCGCCATCATACACCGCTGCTTATTCGGGCTGGATATATGCGTCGGGCGAGATGCCCACAGCCACAACTTCGCAAATAACTACTGTTGGCCAGCCGGATAATGTTCTTGTTGACGGGAAGCTATCGGTAAACGGCACTATTCATACCAAAGAGGTTAAGGTTGATTTAGATGGGTGGTATGATTATGTGCTTAAGCCGGCCTATAAATTGCCCGCACTCCCGGCGGTTGAAGCCTATATCAACCAAAACCATCATTTGCTCGAAATTCCGTCCGAAGCGGAAATGGTAAAGAATGGTTTGGATTTAGCCGCGATGAATAAACTATTAATGAAAAAGGTAGAGGAGCTGACCTTGTACCTCATCAGGCAAAACAAAGCTATCAATGGGCAGCAACACCAGATAGATCAATTAAAGCGTAAACTATACAGAAAACACTAAAACACCTTTTATCATGAAAAAGACATTACCAATATGCGCGCTGTTTGCATTAGGGCCATTTATTGTAGCCGCGCAAACAAATACCTTCCCATCAAGCGGAAATGTTGGGATCAATACCACCAGCCCATCCGAAAAATTAGAGGTTAGTTTTGGAAGTATCCGGATCACGCACAATGATCCCGGAAACAGGCTGATGTGGTTTCGGTCGGATAATACACAGGCAACAGGATTAGCTTCTGATGGTTTCTCGACAATGAAATTTATAAACAATGGCAGTGAAACAATGACTTTGACAGGGTCCGGGCTAGGGATTGGCACTACATCTACTTCTTTTAAATTAGACATTGCTTCAACAACTACCAATCTTTTGCGGGCGCTTGATAACAATACTTCCGGTATTACCATCAATATAGATGGTTCCGGCCGTTCAATTATGCAAATGAAAGGCAATGCCGTTTCTGGAGCCAACGGCGGGGCCTATTTTACAGCTAATGGTTATCAGGAAGCGTGGTTTAATGTTGTCGCTAATCAAAACACAGCCGGGCAGCGCTTTTTACGATTTGGAAACTTAAGTAATAAGTTTTCACTTCAGTTGTTAAACGATGCTGGGAACAGCATTGTCGCTTCACCTTTTACTATCGAGAACACAGCACCTTCAAATAGTTTTTATGTAAACAGTAGCGGATATATTGGCGTAGGGACAAATTTACCGGGGGCACCATTAGAGGTACTTAATAATGCAAGCGCCTCAGCAAGCGGAAATCAAATACTGAGGCTGCAAACAAATTATGGCGTTGCAGCCGGCAGTGGTGGCTACCTGTCTTTTATGTCGGGCACAACCGAGGCCGGCCGGATCAGAAGTTTTAATGAAGCAGGTGGCATAGTTGGTTTAGATTTTTCCACATACAATGGCGGACTCAATCAGTCGGTAATGAGGATCTCTGGAGCTGGGAATGTCGGTATCGGCACAACAAGCCCTACTTATAAGTTACAGGTAAGTGGCGCGACAACTGGCATATCAAATACTACAACTGATTGGGTAGTTGGCTCTACGGGAAGCATGCTCAATTTGTCTACCGGAAGTTCTACAGGCAATACCTACGGCGCAGTGAGTTCTCTTAGTAACGGAGGCGGTGCATGGAATAATCTTATCTTACAAAGCGGCGGCGGTAGCGTGGGCATCGGCACTACCAGTCCCGACGAAAAGCTTACTGTTTATGGCAAAATTCACAGCCAGGAGGTAAAGGTTGACCTCAGCGTACCCGGCCCCGACTACGTGTTCGAGCCGACATATAAGTTGCCCTCGCTAACAGAGATCAAAACTTTCGTTGACAAGAACCATCACCTCCCGGAAATACCGACGGCCGCCGAGATGGCCAGGAATGGCATCGATCTTGGCGAAATGAATACGAAGCTTTTAAAGAAAGTAGAGGAACTGACGCTGTATCTTATTGAACAAGACAAGGCTAAACAGGATCAGCAAAAGCAGATTGATCTGCTAAATAAAAAATTAGAAATGATGATAGCAGAAAAGAAGGAAAAGTAACAACACTAAATATTATAAAAATGAAACCATTAATTGCATTATTAACGCTATCAGTTGGCCTTATTACTGCTTCTTATGCGCAAACATTACAAACCGTTACTAGTAGCGGTGCCACAACAACCAGTACCATTACAGTTGGCGGGCTAAATACACCGGCAATAAATGTAGCGAGGCCATCAGCCATGGTTGATGCGGGCAATGCTTTAGTAGGCGAGTATATTTTTGCCCCTGCAAATTTCGGGTCGAGCAATGGTTATTTAAGGCTTTCTTATCCTAATGATAATACGATACGCTTTGGTACCGATTATGACGGACATGTTACCGGAACAAATATTTTTAAAGACATCCAGTTTGGACGCGGCTCGTCTCCTTATCTCACCATTAAGGATGGGGGTAATTTAGGGATTGGTACCAATGCACCCAACGACCTGCTGCATATTGATGCAGGGACTACCCGCAGGGGCATCACTCTTTCAGGCAACGGCGATGGTAGCGCGTATACAGATATTCAGTTATCTGTAACCGGCACCGGCGGACTTGCTAATGGCACTCCAACCGAATGGGTGATCAGCCACCGCCAGGACGGTTACTTTTCTAACGCCACAGGGGGGAGTTCTGTCGAGTTTTATGGCGTTTTGAAAGGAGGCGGCTATTATGCGCCTATGAGCTTTAAACCTAATGGCGATGTTGTTTTGGTATCTGGTTATCATGCGCTTGGCGGCAAAGTTGGTATTGGCACCACCGCCCCCGATGAAAAGCTAACTGTATACGGTAAGATCCATAGTCAGGAGGTAAAGGTAGACCTGGGTGTTCCCGGCCCTGATTATGTTTTCGAACCAAGCTACAAACTACCCACGCTTTCCGATATAAAAACTTTTGTTGATAAAAACCATCATCTGCCCGAAATACCAACAGCTGCCGATATGGCTAAAAACGGTATAGACCTTGGCGAAATGAATACGAAACTTTTAAAGAAGGTAGAGGAACTGACGTTGTACCTTATTGAAAAGGATAAAAAAGAGCAGCAACACGAAAAGCGTATCAAAATTCTTGAAAAGCAAATAAAGGCGTTACGTAAGCATTAATCATGGTATATAATGCTAACTAAGAGGGATTTCGGTGCTTTTATTAGAGGGTGTATTTTTTTAGCGATAATATATAGAGAGCTGTCAATAGATTTTTTTAAATTTTATGCAGAAAGATTATTAGGCAGCTAAACCAAACCACCCCTGTATGTAACACACTAAGCCTAAGCTTGCCAAATGATATTCTGCAATCGATAGTAAGCGCAATTTTATACCATAAATAAGTAAAAAGCTATGCCGAATTTTTCTTTATAACAATATGATTGCAGTTTCGATATATGGCAGGATATAATTAGATTTGCGCTTTCTCTCAAAAAAAGTATTTGATCGTTTAAAAGACAAATGAGTTCGATAGCTATTACAAAAGACACTTACCTGATGTGGTATGAGCAGATGTTGCTGATGCGCAGGTTCGAAGAAAAAACAGGACAATTATACGGTCAGCAAAAGATCAGGGGTTTCTGCCACCTGTACATTGGCCAGGAAGCCGTTTTAGCCGGTGCCATGTCTGTACTGAAAAAAGGCGACAGCATGATCACCGCTTACCGCGACCACGCGCACGCTATAGCCATGGGTACCGCACCAAAAGCCGTTATGGCCGAAATGTATGGTAAAGCTACCGGCTGCTCTAAAGGTAAAGGCGGTTCGATGCACATGTTTGATAAAGAGAACCATTTTTACGGTGGCCACGGTATAGTGGGCGGCCAGGTGCCGCTGGGTGCTGGCATCGCTTTTGCCGAAAAATATAAAGGTACCGATTTTGTAAACGTAGCCTACATGGGCGACGGTGCCGTACGCCAGGGCGCGCTTACCGAAACCTTTAACATGGCTGCCCTGTGGAAACTGCCTTGTATCTTTATTTGCGAGAACAATGGTTACGCCATGGGTACCTCGGTTGAGCGTACTACCGCCCAAACCGATATCTACAAATTAGGTTTACCTTACGGTATCCCATCGTCGCCGGTTGATGGTATGGACCCGGTAGCTGTGCACAATGCGATGGACGAAGCTGTTGCCCGCGCCCGTGCCGGTGAAGGCCCAACCTTCCTGGAGATGCGTACTTACCGCTACAAAGGCCACTCCATGTCGGATCCGCAGAAATACCGTACTAAAGAGGAAGTGGAAAGCTACAAAGCGAAAGACCCTATCGAGATCGTAAAACAAACCATCGAAAAAGAAGGTTATGCAGACGAGAAATGGTTTGAGGAAATGGATGCTAAAATAAAAGCTATTGTTGACGAATCGGTGCAGTTTGCCGAAGAATCGCCATGGCCTGAAGCTTCTGAGCTGTATACCGATGTATACGTTCAGCAGGATTATCCTTACATTCGCGACTAACCGTTTTTTATCTTATCATATACAATATACATCAACTATTCATCAAAAATATATGGCTGAAGTAGTTAAAATGCCTAAAATGAGCGACACCATGACCGAGGGTGTTATTGCTAAATGGCATAAAAAAGTGGGCGACAAAGTAAAATCGGGCGATGTACTGGCCGAAATTGAAACTGATAAAGCCACAATGGATTTTGAATCGTACCAGGATGGTACCCTGCTTTACATCGGGGTGCAGGAAGGTGGCGCCGTACCTGTTGAT